>NZ_JAAARL010000006.1:0-358750 GCF_009908205.1 Pseudomonas sp. Fl5BN2
GTTCTAGAAAAAACAATAAAACTCTTGAGGAGTACTTGCTGTGGAAAGCCGCAAATCCGAAGCCTCTTCGCTGGACCTCTCGCCCTCGCTGAACAGCCGTTGGCTGGAGCGCGTCTTCAAACTCAGGTTGCATGGCACCACGGTGAAGACCGAGCTGATTGCCGGTCTGACAACCTTCATCACCATGGCTTACATCATTTTCGTCAACCCCAACATCATGGCCGACGCCGGCATCGATCATGGCGCCGCCTTTGTTGCCACCTGCATCGCCGCCGCCCTGGGCTGCCTGTTGATGGGCCTGTACGCCAACTGGCCGGTGGGGCTGGCACCGGGCATGGGCCTCAATGCCTTCTTCACCTACACCGTGGTCGGCACCATGGGCTACAACTGGGAAACCGCTCTCGGCGCGGTATTCATCTCCGGCGTGCTGTTCATGATCCTGACCTTGTCACGGATCCGTGAATGGCTGCTCAACAGTATTCCGGTAAGCCTGCGTTTCGCCATGGGCGCCGGGGTCGGACTGTTTCTTGGACTGATCGGCCTGAAGACCGCCGGTATCATCGTCGATAGCCCGGCCACCCTGATCAAGCTCGGCTCCCTGCGCGAGCCCGGTCCGCTGCTGGCGGCCATCTGCTTTCTGATGATCGCGGTGCTCAGCTATCACCGGGTGTTCGGCGCAATTCTCATCAGCATTATCGCCGTGACCCTGGCCGGTTGGGGCCTGGGCCTGGTGCACTACAACGGCATTATGTCGACCCCGCCGAGCTTGGCGCCGACCTGGATGGCCATGGACATCGCCGGAGTGTTCAACGTCAGCATGATCAGCGTGGTCCTGGCCTTTCTCTTCGTACACATGTTCGACACCGCCGGCACCCTGATGGGCGTGGCTCAGCGCGCTGGCCTGGTGAACGCTGATGGCAAGATTGAAAACCTCTCCCGCGCGCTAAAAGCTGACAGTGCCTCCAGCGTCTTCGGCGCAGTGGTTGGGGTGCCGCCAGTGACCAGCTACGTGGAAAGTGCCGCAGGTGTGGCCGCGGGTGGTCGGACAGGCCTCACTGCAGTGACCGTGGGCGTGCTATTCATCGCCGCCATGTTTTTTGCCCCATTGGCAGGCATGATCCCCGCCTACGCCACTGCCGGCGCCTTGATCTACGTGGCCATGTTGATGATGGGCGGCATGGCGCATATCAACTGGGACGAGGCCACCGACAGCATTCCGGCGATTGTCACGGCGATCATGATGCCCCTGACTTTTTCCGTCGCTGATGGTATTGCCCTGGGTTTCATCACCTACGTGGTGCTGAAGGCCGGGACCGGTAAACACAAGGAAATCTCCATCAGCCTGTATGTACTGTGCGCGATCTTCATCGCCAAGTTCATTTTCTTGTAAGCCCGCCTGTTTTATCCGCCCCATCCTGTCGGATGGGGCCTTTGTGCATTAGGGAAAAAGTGATGAGCCTGGAAACCTGGCTGCTGTTCGGTGCTGCTGCTCTGGTAGTGATCCTGATCCCGGGGCCTTTGTCGTTGCTGATGATCAGCAACAGCCTGAACTATGGGCTGCGTCGCTCCTACCCGGCCTTTCTTGGCGGGGTGTTGGCCTCAATCTGCCTGTTGAACGCTTCGGCGCTGGGCCTGGGAGCACTGTTGCTGGCTTCGGAACAACTGTTCAGCGCCCTGAAGGTTGTCGGCGCCCTCTATCTGTTTTATCTCGCCTGGCAGAGCTGGCAGCAGTCGCGGCAACCATCCCACGGCGCCGTGGTGCCTGAAGCCGCACCGAAACCGCGCTTTCGCGCACTGTTCGGGCGCGCTTTTGTCCTGGGAGCCAGCAATCCGAAGGACATTCTGTTCTTCGCCGCCTTCCTGCCGCAGTTTCTCAGCACCCAGCAGCCATTCCTGCCACAACTGCTGGTCATGATCGTCACCTGGACCCTGCTGGACCTGGCCTGCAAACTGGCCTATGGCCTCAGCGCCCACGGTGCTGCGCGCTACTTGCGCAGCGGCAAGGGTCAACGTTGGTTCAATCGCATCAGCGCCGGACTGTTCAGCAGCGCCGGTGCTGCGTCCTTGCTGAGTCGTTGAACACATTACTTGCCGGCGAAGGCTATGTAACAGGCGAAAAAAAGCCCGCAGTGTGAGCGGGCAAAGACCAAAGAAGCTATTTGCGCAGGATTCTTGGGGGAAAGTCCTAGCTTCCTCTGTAGGTCGAATAGCTGTAAGGCGAGATCAACAACGGCACGTGGTAATGCTCCTGCTCAGCGCTGATGCCGAACCGCAGCACCACCACATCGAGGAAAGCCGGCTGGGGCAGTTGCACGCCACGGGCGCGGTAGTAGTCGCCGGCATGGAATTGCAGTTGGTACACCCCGGAACGGTAGTCATCACCCTGCAGCAGTGGCGCATCGCAACGGCCGTCGCTGTTGGTCAGGGTACTGGCGACCAACTCCAGCTGGGTCCCTTCAATCCGATACAACTCGACCTTGATAGCGCTGCCTGGGCAGCCATGTGCGGCATCCAAAACGTGTGTAGTCAAACGTCCCATTGATTCTGCGTGCCTGGCGCAACTGAAGCGTTCAGGCCTCGCGCCTCCCGAAGTCAGTGATTAAAAGGGAGCCACGGCGATTCGGCGGATGAAAGGCTGTGACGAGGCGATGATTAAGACACTTTTAAAAAAAATTGTACACAATAATAATCACAAACATTCACCCTCCGCGGCTGTTTTCCCACACCTGATGAGTCGACCTCAACAGCACGGCAACAGACGACTTGCGATCCATTAGCTGACCATTCAGGCAAGTTTCTTGCAGGTACCGTCCATAGCGACGAATGCGGAAAAATGCAAAAAATCAGGCTTACAAAGTGATTATAAACTTGTATACAATCACCCCATCGCAGTGACGCCTACCTGGCTTCCCAGCTTCAGGTCCCGCCACGCCAACGTCATCACGAATAAGAAGGAAGACTGCAGTGAGCGCTGACTACCCTCGCGACCTGATCGGTTACGGTTCCACCCCTCCTCACCCTCACTGGCCAGGCAATGCCCGAGTCGCACTGTCCTTCGTGCTCAACTACGAGGAAGGTGGCGAGCGCAACATCCTTCATGGCGACAAGGAATCGGAGGCCTTCCTTTCGGAAATGGTTTCGGCGCAGCCGCTGCAGGGCGAGCGCAACATGAGCATGGAGTCGCTGTACGAGTATGGCAGCCGTGCCGGGGTCTGGCGGATTCTCAAGCTGTTCAAGGAATTCGACATTCCCATGACCATCTTTGCCGTAGCCATGGCCGCCCAGCGTCACCCGGATGTGATCCGGACCATGGTCGAGGCCGGCCACGAGATCTGCAGCCATGGCTACCGCTGGATCGACTACCAGTACATGGACGAGGCCCAGGAACGCGAGCACATGCTCGAAGCGATCCGCATCCTCACCGAAATCACCGGCGAGCGCCCCCTGGGCTGGTACACCGGCCGCACCGGCCCGAACACCCGGCGCCTGGTGATGGAGGAAGGCGGCTTCCTTTATGACTGCGACACCTACGACGACGACCTGCCCTACTGGGAGCCCAATAATCCGACCGGCAAAGCGCACTTGGTGATCCCTTACACCCTGGACACGAACGACATGCGTTTTACTCAGGTACAGGGCTTCAACACCGGAGACGATTTCTTCCACTACCTGAAAGACGCCTTTGATGTGCTCTACGCCGAAGGCGCCGAAGCGCCGAAGATGCTTTCCATCGGTTTGCACTGCCGGCTGATAGGCCGTCCGGCACGCCTGGCGTCGCTCAAGCGCTTCATCGAATACGTCAAAGGCCACGAACAGGTCTGGTTCACCCGCCGGGTCGACATCGCCCGCCATTGGCAACAGACCCATCCTTACCAGAGAGCGGCGAAATGACTGCCTTCCAGAGCCTCAAGCCCTCGACCCTGAGCCGCGAAGCCTTTGTCAAAGCCTTCGCCGATATCTACGAACACTCCCCATGGGTTGCTGAAAAAGCCTATGACCTGGGCCTCGACGCTTCCGTCGACCAGATCGAAACCTTGCACCAGCGCATGAGCGATATTCTCTTGAGCGCCGATCACGCCAGCCAACTGGCACTGATCAACGCTCACCCGGACCTGGCCGGCAAAGCTGCTGTCCAGGGACAGCTGACCGAAGCCAGCACCCATGAACAGGCTGGCGCCGGTATTCATCAGTGCACGGCCGAAGAGTTTCAGCGCTTCACCGAACTGAACGATGCCTACAAGGCCAAGTTCAAGTTTCCGTTCATCATGGCGGTGAAAGGCAGCAACCGGCATCAGATCCTCGCAGCGTTCGAAACTCGTATCCACAACTCGGTGGATACCGAGTTCAAGTGCGCGCTGGCAGAGATCAACAAAATCGCCTTGTTCCGACTACTGAGCCTGTAGCGGCCAGCCCCTGACGCCCCGAGAAATCGGCTCAGCCTGTGCCACCACCAGGGCCCTGCGGCATCTCCAGCCACCTATTTCAAGGCAGACAAGAAAAATGAAAGCTTGCGCCGTACCTTTCGAGAAGTTCGTCAACCTGGCCGATGCCCGCTTGGGCACCAAGATAATCTCGGTCACCGATGACTGGTTCGCTGACGCGAATCGGCTGTTCCAACCCACCCCGGCGGTATGGAAGGAAGGCGTGTTCGATGACAACGGCAAATGGATGGACGGTTGGGAATCGCGCCGCAAACGCTTCGAAGGCTACGACAGCGCAGTGATCCGCCTGGGCGTACCCGGCCGAATCAAGGGCGTGGATATCGACACCTCATTCTTCACCGGCAATTTCCCACCATCGGCGTCCCTGGAAGCCTGCTTCCTGCCTGAAGGCGAACCCACCGATGACACCCTGTGGGTCGAAGTGCTGTCGGCGGTCGAGCTGCAAGGCAACAGCCACCACTATCACGAGATCAACAACGACCAGCCGTTCAGCCACCTGCGCTTCAACATCTACCCGGATGGCGGCGTAGCCCGTCTGCGGGTCTACGGCGTTCCATACCGCGACTGGTCGACCATCGGCAACAATGAACAAGTCGACCTGGCTGCGGCCCTCAACGGCGGGCGCGCCCTGGCTTGCTCCGATGAGCACTTCGGGCGCATGGGCAACATCCTTAACCCGGGTCGTGGCATCAACATGGGCGACGGCTGGGAAACCGCCCGTCGTCGTACCCCGGGCAATGACTGGGTGATCATCGCCCTGGGTCACGCCGGTGAAATCGAGAAGATCATCGTCGATACCCTGCACTTCAAGGGCAACTACCCGGACTCCTGTTCGATACAAGGCGCCTTCGTCAAGGGTGGCACCGACAGCCAGATTGAAACCCAGAGCCTGTTCTGGCGTGAACTGCTGCCGAGCCAGAAGCTGGAAATGCACGCCGAGCATAGCTTCGCCGAGCAGATCAAGGCGCTGGGGCCGATTACCCATATCCGCCTGAACCTATTCCCGGATGGAGGCGTCAGCCGCCTGCGCATCCTGGGCAAGGTTGCGAAATAAAGGTGCCCTCGATCGCGGGCAAACCCGCTCCTGCTGGTTCGCGTGCAAGTGTGTAGGAGCGAGCTTGCTCGCGATGGCAATACAAACAGACCAACACCCACTCAAGATAAGAAGAACAGCATGCGCACACTAATGATTGAGCCCCTGAGCAAAGAAGCCTTCGCCCCCTTTGGTGACGTGATCGAAACCGACGGCAGCGATCACTTCATGATCAACAATGGTTCGACCATGCGCTTCCACCGCCTGGCGACGGTTGAAACCGCCCAGCCGGAGGATCAGGCAATCATCAGCATCTTCCGCGCCGATGCGCAGGAAATGCCCATGACCATCTGCATGCTGGAACGCCATCCGCTGGGCAGCCAGGCTTTCATTCCGCTGCTCGGCAACCCTTTTCTGATCGTGGTTGCGCCACTTGGCGATAAACCTGTATCAGGCTTGGTCCGCGCCTTTGTCAGTAATGGCAGGCAGGGCATCAATTACCATCGCGGCGTTTGGCACCACCCGGTGCTGACGATCGAAAAGCGGGATGACTTCCTGGTGGTTGATCGCAGTGGCAATGGCAATAACTGCGATGAGCATTTCTTCAAAGAGGATGAGCGTTTGATCCTCGCCCCCCACCAATAAGAGAAGGTCTGATCACCCAACAACTAAGGGTGACAGGCAAGAGGTAAAGACTGTGGAAGCACATCTGTTGGAATGGCTCAACCTGAGCGTGCGTTGGATACATATGATCACGGGTGTGGCCTGGATCGGCGCATCGTTCTACTTCGTCTGGCTGGAGAACAATCTCAACCGCGTCAATCCCAAGGATGGCCTGTCCGGCGACCTCTGGGCGATTCACGGTGGTGGTATCTACCACCTGGAAAAATACAAGCTGGCTCCACCCTCGATGCCGGAGAACCTGCACTGGTTCAAGTGGGAAGCCTACTTCACCTGGATGTCAGGGATCGCCCTGCTGTGCCTGGTGTTCTACCTCAACCCGATGCTCTATCTGGTTGCCCCTGGCAGCGGCCTGAGCGGTCCTGAAGGTGTAGCCATCGGCGTCGCTGCGCTGATCGCAGGCTGGTTCGTCTACGACTTCCTCTGCGATTCGCCACTGGGCAAGAAACCCGCCCTGCTCGGCCTCATCCTGTTCCTCCTGCTGATCGGCGCGGCGTATGGCTTCAGCAAGGTGTTCAGCGGCCGTGGCGCTTACCTGCATGTGGGCGCGATCATCGGCACCATCATGGTGGGCAACGTATTCCGCATCATCATGCCGGCCCAGCGCGCGCTGGTGGCGGCGATCGCGGAAAACCGCACCCCGGACCCGAGCCTGCCGGCCAAGGGCCTGCTGCGTTCGCGTCACAACAACTACTTCACCCTGCCCGTGCTGTTCATCATGATCAGCAACCACTTCCCGAGCACCTACGGCAGCCAGTACAACTGGTTGATCCTGGCCGGTATCGCGGTCCTGGCAGTGTTGGTCCGTCACTACTTCAACACCCGTCACGACAGCCACAAGTTTGCCTGGACCCTACCGGTCGCGGCACTGGGCATGATCTGCCTGGCTTACGTGACGGGGCCGACACCAGCCCCAAGCACCCCTGAAGTAGCCAAGACTCCTGCCCAGATCGAGTACCAGCCACTGCCGGAAACCGCCCTGGGTGGTGGTGCCAAGCCCGCAGCGCCGACGGCCGCGGAAACCCCGGCAGCAACCGCACCGGCACCGGCGCAGGCATCCAATACGGGCCCCACGTTCAACAAGGTGCACAGTGTGATTCAGGAGCGTTGCGCGGTCTGCCATTCGGCCAAGCCCACCAGCCCCCTGTTCAGCACTGCACCAGCCGGAGTGATGTTCGATACCCCCGAACAGATCCGCCTGCAGGCTGCACGCATCCAGGCCCAGGCTGTTGCCAGTCAGATCATGCCGTTGGGCAACATCACCCAGATGACCCAGCAGGAACGTGAACTGATCGGCGCCTGGATTGCCCAGGGAGCCCAGACCAACTGATCAGAGCCTGTCAGGCTGCTCTGCGAGCAAGCTCGCCCCTACAGAACCGGACTTATCTGTAGGGGCGGGCTTGCTTGCCCTCAGCCGATCAATATTCACCTGTTGCAGACACGCTGTGCGCAACCACGCAGCGGTTAAATCACAAGAATAAAAAAGATCCGAGGTGTTGCATGTCCGATTCATCCGAACAGTGCGTCCCCGATGCGCCCGCCATCCAGCGTTTGCCCTTCCTGCAACTGATCCTGGTAGGGCTGCAACACGTTCTGCTGATGTATGGCGGTGCAATTGCGGTACCGCTGATCATCGGACAGGCCGCGGGCCTGAGTCGTGAAGAAATCGCCTTCCTGATCAACGCCGACCTGCTGGTGGCCGGGATCGCCACCATCGTCCAATCCTTCGGTATCGGCCCCATGGGCATTCGCATGCCGGTAATGATGGGAGCCAGTTTCGCCGCCGTAGGCAGCATGGTGGCCATGGCCGGCATGCCCGGTATCGGCATGCAGGGGATCTTCGGCGCCACCATCGCCGCCGGTTTCTTCGGCATGCTGATTGCCCCGTTCATGTCCAAAGTGGTGCGTTTCTTCCCCCCCCTGGTCACGGGAACGGTGATCACCTCGATCGGTTTATCACTGTTTCCCGTGGCGGTGAACTGGGCCGGCGGCGGCAGCACCGCTGCGCAATTCGGTTCACCGATCTATCTGAGCATTGCCGCACTGGTGCTGGGCACTATCCTACTGATCCATCGCTTCATGCGTGGTTTCTGGGTGAATATCTCGGTGCTGATCGGCATGGGCCTGGGCTACATACTGTGCGGCCTGATCGGCATGGTGGACCTTAGTGGCATGGCCCAGGCGCCCTGGTTGCAAATCGTCACGCCACTGCACTTCGGCATGCCGACGTTCCATCTGGCCCCGATCCTGTCCATGTGCCTGGTGGTAGTGATCATCTTCGTCGAGTCCACCGGGATGTTCCTCGCCCTGGGCAAGATTACCGGCCAGGAAGTGACTCCACGCATGCTGCGTCGTGGCCTGCTTTGTGACGCCGGGGCCTCCTTCTTCGCCGGTTTTCTTAATACCTTCACCCATTCCTCCTTCGCCCAGAACATTGGCCTGGTGCAGATGACCGGAGTCCGCTGCCGCTCCGTGACCATAGTCGCTGGCGGCCTGCTGATCATCCTCAGCCTGCTGCCCAAGGCGGCCTTTCTGGTGGCTTCAATTCCTCCGGCAGTACTGGGCGGTGCGGCAATCGCGATGTTCGGCATGGTGGCGGCCACTGGGATCAAGATCCTCCAGGAAGCCGACATCGCCGATCGACGCAATCAGCTGCTGGTAGCGGTGAGCATCGGCATGGGCCTGATTCCAGTGGTCCGTCCGGAGTTCTTTGCCCACCTACCGCTGTGGATGAGCCCCATTACCCACAGCGGCATCGCCATGGCGACCTTGAGTGCATTGCTGTTGAACCTGCTGTTCAACATCCTTGGAGGCACCGAGCGAGCCACCAGCAGTCCTCAGGAAGCTCATCAGCATTGAGTCGTGACCAGGGCGCTGGATCGGCGCCCTGAGCCTTGCTTCATCTTTCATGTATGTGTCCGCAGCGGTCGTCAGTCAAAGACCGACCACTGCCCGCTAAACGCTGCGCCTTGAAAATAAAAACAAACAGGGAGCAACAATCATGCAGCCTGCCCAGCTTCGTCTGAGGGTGGCCGTTCAACGGCCATCGACGCCAGGTGATGACCCTGACTGCTCGCAGTCACCCCTCTCCTATTGCCAGCCATTACGGATGCTTTTCTGAGATGGCCGGCATGCCTGCCCCAAAGTGGCTGCAAGTGCGCTGTTGCGGAGCACTTGAGCCCTGCCGTGGGAGCCAGTATTCTCCGCGGCCGCGCAAATCTGGTCTAAAAAAAAGCCCGGATGAAAAACCTGACCTGAAAGCCAACTTATCCCGGCCCAGACAGGTATCAAGGCATTCGAAATCAATGCTGAAAAAACTCTCGACCGACTGTATCGCAACAGCCGGGCGTGAGTTTTTTTGCTTTTTTTCGGCCTTGGCTCAGCTCTTGCTAAAAGCAAAAAAGCTGACCGATCGGATGGTTTTTTACAGCAAGAGAAAAGGCGCCAAATCAGAGCGCCGAGACAAAAAACGTGGAACTACCTACTTTGGGAGCAACCGAATGAAACCGATGTGCACACGCCTGATGCTGGCCGCCAGCCTGCTGGCCGGAGGGCAGGCCGTAGCTGGCGACCTACTGCAATGGCAGAACAACAGCCTGACTTACTTGTACGGCAAGAACTTCGAGGTCAATCCGCAGATTCAACAAACGGTGACTTTCGAACATGCCGATGCCTGGAAGTACGGCGACAACTTCTTCTTCCTCGACCGCATCTTCTACAACGGCAAGGAAGACGGCAACGTTGGCCCGGATACCTACTACGGTGAGTTCAGTCCGCGGCTGTCGTTCGGCAAGATCTTCGACCAGAAGCTGGAGTTTGGCCCGATCAAGGATGTGCTCCTGGCGTTCACCTACGAATTCGGCGAAGGCGACAACGAGTCCTACCTGATCGGCCCGGGCTTCGATCTGGCAGTGCCCGGCTTCGACTACTTCCAGTTGAACTTCTATCAGCGCCACACCGAGGGCAGCCGCCCGGGTGACAACGTCTGGCAGATCACTCCGGTGTGGTCCTACACCATCCCTATGGGGCGCTCGGACATCCTGATCGACGGCTACATGGACTGGGTGGTGGACAACGACCAGAACTCCAAGGGTACCTACCACGCCAACCTGCACTTCAACCCGCAGGTCAAGTACGACCTGGGCAAGGCACTGAACTGGGGTGCCAAGCAGTTGTACGTCGGTTTCGAGTACGACTATTGGAAGAACAAGTACGGCATCCAGGACTCCCGCGCCTTCGAGACCAACCAGGATACCGCCAGCCTGTTGGTCAAGTACCACTTCTGATGGGTGCGTGACACGGCCTGCTCTCATGTCACCGATGAGAGCAGGCAACTCAGGTCGATGCGCCACCTCGGCGCTAGATCAAACTGCGGCCTCGCCCCTCGCCATCAGGCAAGGCGCGATCCAGAGTCCCGCCAAAATGCCGGATCGGCACTTTTGAGCCGTTCCACCGCATTGTGAATATGGCTCAGCGCCGCCTGCCGCGCGCCCTCGACATCCCGCGCCGCGATCGCCGCATAGACCGCGAAATGTTCGTCATGCACTGTGCGTGTCAGATCCCGTCGGCGCTCCTCATTGGAGCGGGTGATGCGGATCGCCTCCTTGATGAACTGCGCAATGAACTCATGCAGCGAGGGGTACAGCGGATTACCGGTGGCTTGGGAAATCGAGAAGTGGAATGCCAAGTCCTGCTCAACACCGTCCTGGCCCGCCTGTTCGGCGGCATCGATGGCCTGCAACGCCTGATGAATAGCCTGCAAATGTTCAGGGGTATGCCGCTGAGCCGCCAGCGCCGCTGCCTCGCCTTCAATGCCACGCCGTAACTCGGTGACCCTGAGCACCGCCTCGATTGACCCGCGCACATCCAGATCAATGGTGAATGCCTTGATATGTGCACCCTCGCAGACCACGGTGCCGCTGCCCTGACGCACCTCCACCAGGCCGGCTGACTTCAAGCGCGAAACCGCCTCGCGGATAACCGTACGGCTAACACCAAAACGCTCGGACAGGACAGGTTCAGTGGGCAAGCGCGAGCCCGGCAAGGCCTCACCACTGGCGATGTGTGCCTTGAGTGCTGCGGTTACCTGATCCGCCAGCGTGCCCTTGGCCGAATCTTTGAGCGTTGTCAGAGAATCGACGGCAAGGGAAGTGTTATCAGGCTTCGACATGGGTATCTCTGTATTCAAATTGGCTAACGGTACTGCATTTCAGGCACGCCGTCCCGTTCACTGTCCGACCATTGAATTCGTATGATGTATTATGATATCTAAGACACCTCAGCGAGTCCGATAAAAACAAAATCACCCAAATACAAGAAACAAGGATGGGTAAAGACATGCCTGAATCACTGTCGCAAACAGCTGCCCGCTCCACCACCGCGACGTTCGAGGACCTGGCCTATCGCAAAGTCGCCTGGCGCATCCTACCGTTGCTGCTGTTGTGCTACCTGGTGGCCTACCTGGACCGGGTCAACGTCGGCTTCGCCAAGTTGCAGATGTCCGAAGACCTGCAGTTCTCCGAAGCGGTCTACGGCCTGGGCGCCGGGATCTTCTTCATCGCCTACTTCCTGGTGGAAATCCCCAGCAACCTGATCCTGCATCGGGTCGGTGCGCGCTTGTGGATCGCCCGCATCATGATCAGTTGGGGGATCATTTCCTCGTGCATGGCCTTCGTCAGCACCCCCACCTCCTTCTATGTCATGCGTTTTTTGCTGGGTATTGCCGAAGCAGGGTTCTACCCCGGGGTCATTCTGTACTTGTCGTATTGGTTCCCTACCAACCGCCGCGGCAAGATGTATGCCCTGTTCGCCACCGCCGTACCACTCTCGGGATTGATTGGCGCGCCCTTGTCCGGCTGGATCATGAGCGCCCTCAATGGCTATCACGGACTTGCCGGCTGGCAATGGATGTTCTTCCTCGAGGGCTTGCCATCGATCCTCGTCGGCGGCCTAGTGATCTACTGCCTCAGCGACCGTATCGCCGATGCCGGCTGGCTGACCCGCGAAGAGAAAGGACTGCTGCAGACCCGGATCGACGCCGAGGCCGACGGCCATCAGATTCATAGCGTCAGGCAAGTGTTCAGGCAGCCGCGAATCTGGCTGCTGACCGCTATCTACTTCTGCATGATCGCCGGCTTCTACACCGTCGGCTTCTGGCTGCCTTCGCTGATCCGCCAGGCAGGCGTGAGCGATGTGTTCGAGGTCGGCATGCTCACGGCAATTCCCTACGCCGCAGCGGCGCTGACCATGGTGCTGATCTCCCGTAGTGCTGACCGACTGCGCGAACGCCGCTGGCATCTGGCGTTGACTGCGGTGCTCGGTGGCATAGGCCTGATGATCTCCGCCACCTGGAGTGACAACTTCACCGTGTCGATGATCGGCCTGACCCTGGGCGCCATGGGTGCCTTCAGTACCCTGCCTCTGTTCTGGAGCCTGCCCACGGCCTTTCTCGGCGGTACCGCAGCGGCGGCCGGCATCGCCCTGATCAACTCCTGGGGCAATCTTGCGGGCTTTGTTTCGCCCTACCTGATGGGCTTTCTCAAAGACCTGACCCAGAGCACCACGATCGGCATGTACGTCATGGCCAGCGCGTTGTTCATCGGCGCCCTGCTGGTCTTCAAAATTCCCGGAAAACTCGTCAATCGCTGATCATTGGAGTCACTCATGAATATTCTTGTCACTGGCGCGGCCGGTTTTCTTGGACGACGCCTGATCGCAGCCTTGCTGCAGCGTGGCTCACTGACCGACCGTCACGGCCAACTGCAGCCCATCAGCCAAATCATCGCGTTCGACCGGGAACCCGTGCAGGGTCTCGATGACCCTCGGGTTCAGGTCAAAGGCGGAGATATCACCGATGAACAGGTACTGGCCAATTTGATCGACGCCGACACCGATAGCATCTTTCACCTGGCCGCCGTGGTCTCCAGCCAGGCGGAGAGTGACTTCGAGTTGGGGATGCGGGTCAACTTCAGTGCCACCCAAAACCTGCTGGAACGGGCACGCCAGTTGGGCACCTGCCCGAAGTGGGTGATGACCAGTTCCGTCGCGGTCTTCGGTGGCCAGCTACCGGATACTGTTGGCGATGATCAGGTTTGGGCTCCACAGAGTTCCTATGGCACCCAGAAAGCCATGAATGACCTGCTACTCGCGGACTACAGCCGACGAGGCTTCGTCGATGGCCGGAGCTTGCGCATGCCGACCATCGTCGTGCGTCCGGGCAAACCGAACCTTGCCGCGTCCAGCTTTGCCAGCGGCATCATCCGTGAACCGCTCCACGGCCAGCCCAGTGTCTGCCCGGTAGCCTTGAATACCCGACTGTGGTTGATGTCTCCGGCTCAGGCCATTGCCAATCTGATTCACGGCCATGAACTCACTGGGGCGCGCTTGAGCCAAGGCCCGGTCATCAATATGCCTGGCCTTTCACTGACAGTGGAACAGATGATCAGTGCACTACGAGAGGTGGCGGGAGACGAGGCGGCCCAGCGTATTGAGCTACGCCCGGATGCCAACATCGAGCGTATCGTCGGCTCCTGGCCGGGCGCGTTCAGCGCGTCTTACGCCCGGGAACTGGGCTTCACAGCGGATGAGGACTTTGCCAGTGTGATCCGTCAGTTCATGCAGGACTACCTGCCGCACTCAATGCAATAACGCCATGGATGGCCCCCATGGCCAGGGGGCCATCGCCCTTGCCAGATATCAGACACGTACCCCTGATAAACCTGCCAGCGTTACCAGCTATAGCTCAGGTTCAGTTGCCCACCATACCCGTACTGCCCGGCACTGCCTTCATGGCCAAACACATGACTGGAAACCTCTAACTCTCGACTGGCGCGAATGTTCACCCCCAGCTTCAACTCCAAGGCATCACGCGATGGCTGTGCACTCAATGTTGTCGAGCCCATTTGCACCGAAGGGGTGCCCTCGGTATGCAGCCAGTTGGTTTCGACAAAGGGGCGGATCGCCAAGTCTGCCAAATCTTGCCAGGCCTTCGGGTAGAACCGCACTCCAGTACTGGAACTCCAGGCATCGGCATCCGTACTGCGCATGCCAGTGCTTTGCAGCTGCGCATTCTTGGCGGCATAGCGGCTATAGATCAGTTGCGCACGAGGTTCGACAACCCACTCACTCAAGCTGGAGCCCGTGGCGAACGGCAAGAATCCATAGCCCGATTCGATCGATGCCGACCACAAGGTCGAATCATAGCTGGCAGACCCCAGTTCACTGCTGATCTGGTTGGTATAACGACCGTACTGCAACCAGGTATCGACATAGGCACCAAGCCGGCTGACATCATCAGCGTAAAACGTGCCGTACCCCCCCACCGAATACCCTGAAACCTTGCCATGCGCTCGAGAGTGAACGGCAGTATCGGTGTCTCGGCGTATCAAGGCCGAGGTCGAGTCGATCCGCGCATCGCCATAACCCGCCATCAGCCCGGCATAGAACGCGCCCTCCATGCCCAGAGGCCTGCGTAGCAAAGCCCCGCCCAACTGCACCATGTCGCTACTGGAATCGATATCGACCTTGCCTTCGGCCATGCGCAAACCATTGTCATGACGCCCCTGGACACGTAGCCAAAGCCCCGAGTCCTGGCCATCGGCAGCAAGGCTACGCTTGGTTGCACGGTCCTGCAGGCTATGGCTGAACATCGTTCTGGTGGCCATCTGATTGCCAATATGAGCGCCACTTTCCGGCGCAACTTGACGAACCGAGCCGGGCGGGGAAATCAGATACCAGTCCTGAGCCAAGCCTGCGTTCCCCCCCTGAGCCAGGCTGTACTCATAGCCATTGATCGACAGACTGTCCGCACTCGCACGATAACCACTGGAGCCGCTGTCCAGATAGAAGGCATCAGCGGTGCTGGTGCCCCCGTTGATGGTTTGAACTAGGCGAATCCCTTCCTCAGTCAGCCCGCCTACACCTCCGGCATTGAGCACGCGCACGGCAGTTTTGCCACTTGCCGCGCCACCGTCGATGATCATTCGATCGGTGGGGGAGTTGTCGTCACCCAGTTGAGTGTTGACCACCAGCGTGCCGCCCCCAAGATAGTCGTTAACCGTCAAGGTCTTGAAACCATTGCCCGGCGCTGCGACGAACGCCAGGGTGCCACTGTTGCTCAGGGTGCCCAATGTCGAATCGTTGCGCACATTCCACTGGCTGCTCGCGTCAAGCTGCAAGCTATTGATCCGCCCACCCTGATCGGAATACACCGCGCCGTTCAGCACCGAGCCGGCTCTAAGACTCAGATCCACTCTGCCGCTCTGGGCAAAAACGTCGCCAGTCAGCGATGAACCACTGGCCTCCACACTGACTTGCCCAGTGTCGATAAGAACGTTGTTTAAAGATCCTTGGCCAGTCTGCAGAACAACTCCCTGTGCCTCCTGCCCGGCACTACGCGCCACAAGGTCTGAGTCAATCAGGGTAAATCGGTGATTGCCGCCGCTGACCAGCAGAGCCGCCGCGTTCTGGGTACTGACATGGCTGTCGGTCAATGACAGGGTATTGCTTGCCGTTCCGCTGGTGACATAACTCCATATACCAGACCCAGCATCTCCGTGAGTGGTCAGCCGGGAGCTCTCCAGGCTCGCCATTGCGCCATTACCCAACACAAGACCTGATGCACCACTCCCGTGAGTGGTAACCCAGGACTGGTCTAGACGCAGCTCGGACCCAGAGCTTAGCGACAACGCACCGATGGATCCGGCGCCGAATGTTTCGATGCCGACACGGCTCGCATGAATACTGGCGTTATCGAACTGACTCACCAGGTACAAGCCATATGAATTAATGCCATGGGTGGTGATGCTGCCGTTCGTCAGCGTTGCCTGCCCGGCGCGATTGTCCAGTCCGCGAGCGTTGTCAGTCCCCTGATTATCAATACTGAATCGATCGGCAATCAACTTCGACCCGGGCATGAACATGAATATTCCACCCGCTTTGGAGCTGGAGGTAATGATGCTGACGTTGTTCAACGTCGCACTGGCATTGTCGCCATTGAGGTTGAGTCCATAGCCGTTGCTGGAGATCAACGTTGCATCGCGGATATCGGCAGTCGACCCGATACCGTCATAGTCATATCCCAGATACACCGCATCATCATGGCCAGTGAGGCTGCCACCCAGCATGGAGAACGACCCACCTCCAACCCGCGCGCCAAAGCTACTGGCAGATACTCCATGGCTATTGATAAAGGCCAGTGTCGAACCCGCCCCCCTGACATACAGACCCTCGGCGGAAGCACCCGTGACATTGATCGCGACCGCCTCCAGCGTCATGGAGGCGCCACCCACCACCGACGCACCATCCGCGTTATTGCCGTTGGTGGAGATCGTCAGGTTGCTGGCGGTCAGGACTGACCCCGCGTCCGAGGCGTCCACCCCATAACCATAGGACCCTGTAGTGCTGATGCTGCCGCCATCAAGTGTGATGCGGCCACCAAGATGTGCGTACGCACCAAACGAACTCAGGGAGACGAGCGAAGTGCCGGAAGCATTGATCACACTATCGGCACCTACGGCTTCTAGCGCATAGGTGCGATAGCTGAGCACCTGACTGTCGGCCAAGTTCACACGTCCGCCCTTGCTGGCCTTGACCCCTGCGGTAAAAGATCCGACTGGCGAACCGGCACTGACGGTGATCCCTTCAGCACTGAGGCTATTACCCTTGATCGAAACGTCGATGGCCGCGCCCGGGCCGTCATAGGTCACGGAGTCGCCCGGAGACAGGTTCATCGAACTGCTGCCAGTGGGATCGGAGATATCGACCTGGCCATAGTCACTGGCCAGCCCCAAACCTGACAAAGGCATTGTAAATATGCCCAACAGCGTCAAGCGGAAAAATCGCTGCATACCCCCTCCCTGCGGTACTACAGACGCCACCTCCTAAGAAAACCTCGGCAATTAACAGTCAGCGACATTAGGAAGGGCGGCGAGAATGATGATCGACATTGATCACCGCCATAATCCAAGTCATCCGAGACCTTTGTAATGAGAGGATTCTTAAATAATCATCGCGGCTATAAATCACAGAGAAACGCGATTCTAGAGAGGAAGACACAGGCACATGCGTTGCCGGCCCATCGCGCATGGCAGCGACAAAAGCTCATCAATGACAGCAGCCTCAGGCCAACGACGTGCCCCTCAGCCCAAGGAAGCGTGATAACTCTTCACGCTTGGCCAGGGCATCACTACGCCCCAACTCAATCAGCTCACTGCAGTAAGCCGCTTCGAACAACAGGTAGCTCAAGACCCCCGCACCGCTGGTCCGGGTCGCTCCCGGCCCACGCAGGAACAACCGCAGTGCCGCCGGCAACTCCTGCCGATGCCGTGCGGCGATCTCATCGATCGGCTGGCTCGGGGCAATCACCAGCACTTCCACCGGCGCGATAGCCAGGCCACGATCAGCAGCACTGCCAGGTAACAACCGACTGAAGTGATTGAGTCGCTCCAGCAACTCGATATCGCCTTCCAGGCTGTCAATGAAGGTGCTGTTGAGCATATGCCCACCGATCTGCGCCAGAGTCGGCTGCTGCCCGGTGTAGGTTCGTTGCATGGTGTTGTCCGGGTCGTTGCCCCGCGGGTTGCCGCTGACCCCAACCACCAGCACCCGGCTGGCCCCGAGGTGCAAAGCCGGACTGATGGGCGCCGACTGGCGTACCGCACCGTCGCCGAAATACTCCTGATCAAGCTTCACCGGTGCGAACAACAGCGGGATCGCCGAACTGGCAAGCAAGTGATCGACCGTCAGATGAGTGGGAATACCGATCCGCCGATGGCGCAGCCAGGGATCGATCACTCCGCCGCCTTGATAGAACGTCACTGCCTGGCCGGACTCATAGCCGAAGGCCGTCACCGCCACCGCGTGCAGCTGTCCCTGGGAGATGGCTTGGTTGATTCCCGAAAGATGCATGTGCTGGTTGAGCAACTCCCGCAGTGGCGAGTTGTTGATCAGCGCCACCGGTACCTGGGCGCCCAGGCCCAACAAGCTGTGGCCAACAAAACGGCTGGCCTGACGAATCACTCCAGGCCAATCACTGCGCATCACCTGATCGCTGCGCAAGCTACGCCAGAATGCCGTAAGACGCTGGATCGCCATCGAAAAATCTGTGGCGCCACTGGCCAGGCTCACGGCATTGATAGCCCCGGCGGACGTGCCGACGATCACCGGAAACGGATTGCGTACACCCGGCCCCAACAGCTCGGCAATCGCCTCCAGCACACCTACCTGGTAGGCCGCCCGGGCACCGCCGCCGGAAAGAATCAACCCTGTAACCGGTTCCGCCGCACTCATCAATTCACTCCATCCATGGCGCACAAGGGCCGGTAGTCAATGCCAGGGAGTCAGCCGCGCTTCTTGTAGAGCTTGGGCTCGCCCGGCGGCCGGCTTTTGAAGCGTCGGTGGGCCCAGAGGTATTGCTCGGGACAGGCGCGTAACGCGCTCTCAACCCATTGATTGATTCGCAGGCAATCCTCTTCTTCAGTGGCTCCAGGGAAATCCGCCAATGGCGCATGGATCACCATACGGTAGCCACTGCCGTCGGCCAGGCGTTCCTGGGTGAAGGGCACCACCAAGGCCTTGCCCAAACGAGCGAATTTACTGGTGGCGGTGACAGTAGCCGCCTGGATGCCGAACAGCGGCACGAACACACTTTGCTTGGCGCCGTAGTCCTGATCCGGCGCGTACCAGATCGCTCGACCGGAGCGCAGCAGTTTGAGCATGCCGCGTACGTCCTCGCGCTCCACGGCCAGGGAGTCAAGGTTGTGTCGCTCACGGCCACGGCGCTGGATGAAATCAAACAGCGGGTTCTTGTGTTCGCGGTACATGCCATCAATGGTGTGTAGCTGCCCCAGCAATGCCGCACCGATTTCCAGGGTAGTGAAGTGCAGGGCCATGAGAATCACCCCACGACCTTCACGCTGCGCCTGCTTGAGGTGCTCCAATCCTTCGACATGGGCCAGGCGCGCCAGGCGCGACCTGGACCACCACCAGCTCATGGCCATCTCGAAGAAGGCAATCCCGGTAGAGGCGAAGTTTTCCTTGAGCAAGCGCTTGCGCTCCTCGGGGGACTTTTCCGGGAAACACAGTTCCAGGTTACGCTTGGCAATTCGCCGCCGCTCACCGGCGACCCGGTACATCAGCGCCCCCAGGGCACGACCGATTTGCAGGAGCACAGGATAAGGCAGCTGGACGATCAGCCATAACACGCCAAGCCCCAGCCACAGCGGCCAGAAACGTGGAAACAAGAATGCAGCTCGAAAACGCGGGCGATCCATTACAGATTCCGGACAGACAACAAGGTCGCGCATTCTACATCGGTTCGACCTGGCTTGCGGCCCGCGGGCGTTCTCGCTATAAGTCTCGGCACTTTTAGTGACAAGCCGCCTTCTGCAGACCATGAGCCAAACCGAATCGCTAGACCAAGATCCTGTGTTCCAGTTAAAGGGCAGCATGCTCGCCATCACGGTGCTGGAACTGGCCCGCAACGACCTCGAAGGCCTCGATCGCCAATTGGCCGCGAAGGTCGCCCAAGCGCCGAACTTCTTCAGCAACGCACCGTTGGTCCTGGCGCTGGACAAGTTGCCCGCCTCTGAAGGCTCGGTGGATTTGCCCGGACTGATGCGTGTTTGCCGCCAACACGGCCTGCGCACCTTGGCAATCCGCGCCAGCCGCATCGAAGACATCGCTGCGGCAATTGCCGTCGACCTGCCGGTGCTACCGCCTTCCGGCGCCCGGGAACGGCCGCTCGAACCACCGGAAAGCGAGGTCAAGAAGGTCCCGGAAAAGCCGCCGGAGCCGACCGTCAAGCCAACCCGTATCATTACTTCGCCAGTACGCGGCGGACAACAGATCTATGCCCAGGGTGGCGATCTGGTAGTAGTGTCCTCGGTCAGCCCAGGCGCGGAACTTCTCGCCGATGGCAATATCCATGTATACGGCCCAATGCGTGGTCGAGCCCTGGCCGGTGTCAAAGGCGACACCAAGGCACGGATTTTCTGTCAGCAATTGAGCGCTGAACTTGTGTCCATTGCCGGTCAGTACAAGGTTTCCGAAGACTTGCGACGCGACCCATTGTGGGGCTCGGGAGTCCAGGTCAGCCTGTCGGGTGACGTGTTGAACATCACACGTCTTTAACGGATACTGCCGCATTTTCCAAGCATCTCTAAAACGTAGCGAATACGGCTCAAACGAAGTAGGAAATTGGCAATCTGCAGTGTTTATCGACGATAAACCCTGCCGCTGACCGAACTCCAGCCAAGGCTGTCCGACTGCAGTAGTTTTCAAGAGATGTTTTTCAGGGGCTAAAAGTCCTTTTTCCTTAGGGGTGAAACACCTTGGCCAAGATTCTCGTGGTTACATCCGGCAAGGGTGGTGTGGGTAAAACCACCACCAGCGCCGCTATCGGTACCGGCCTCGCTCTGCGCGGCCACAAAACAGTGATCGTCGACTTCGACGTCGGCCTGCGTAACCTCGACCTGATCATGGGCTGCGAGCGTCGCGTGGTGTATGACTTCGTCAATGTGGTGAACGGCGAAGCCAACCTGCAACAAGCCCTGATCAAAGACAAGCGCCTGGAAAACCTCTACGTACTCGCCGCCAGCCAGACCCGCGACAAAGACGCGCTGACCCTGGAAGGCGTGGAAAAAGTCCTGATGGAACTCAAGGAAACCTTCGAGTTCGTGGTCTGCGACTCCCCTGCCGGTATCGAGAAAGGCGCACACCTGGCCATGTACTTCGCTGACGAAGCGATTGTCGTGACCAACCCTGAAGTGTCCTCGGTCCGCGACTCCGACCGTATGCTGGGTCTTTTGGCCAGCAAATCCCGGCGCGCCGAAAAAGGCGAAGACGCGATCAAGGAACACCTGCTGCTGACTCGTTACAACCCGGAGCGCGTTAGCAACGGTGAAATGCTTGGTGTTGAAGACGTCAAAGAAATTCTCGCAGTGACCCTGCTGGGCGTCATCCCGGAATCCCAGGCGGTGCTCAAGGCCTCCAACCAGGGTGTACCGGTGATTCTCGACGACCAGAGCGATGCAGGCCAGGCCTACAGCGATGCGGTCGACCGCCTGCTGGGCAAAACCGTGGAACACCGGTTCCTTGATGTCGAGAAGAAGGGATTCTTCGAGCGTCTGTTTGGAGGTAGATAATGAATCTTTTTGACTTCTTTCGTGCTAACAAAAAGGTCAGCACCGCGTCGGTAGCGAAAGAGCGTCTACAGATCATCGTGGCGCATGAACGCGGCCAGCGCAGCACCCCTGATTACTTGCCAGCCTTGCAGAAGGAACTGGTGGAAGTGATCCGCAAGTACGTCAATATCGGGTCCGACGACGTGCACGTCGCCTTGGAAAACCAAGGCAGCTGCTCGATCCTGGAACTCAATATCACCCTGCCTGATCGCTGATTGATCCGACGGGAGCCACGGCGGCTCGCTGACCTCATGCACGGCATGGGGTCGGCGAGCCGCCGTTGGCGTTTGTTACGAGGCTGTTTTAATGCCGTTGTCGAATATTCACATCCTGCATCAGGACACCGCCGTCCTGGTGGTGAACAAACCCACCCTGCTGCTTTCCGTCCCCGGTCGTGCCGACGACAACAAGGACTGCCTGATCACTCGCCTGCAGGAAAACGGTTACCCCGAGGCCCGCATTGTCCACCGTTTGGACTGGGAGACCTCCGGAATCATTCTCCTGGCCCGTGATGCGGATAGCCATCGTGAGTTGTCCCGACAATTTCATGACCGTGAAACCGAAAAGGCCTACACCGCGTTGTGCTGGGGCCAGCCGGAACTGGACAGTGGCAGCATCGATCTGCCGCTGCGTTACGACCCGCCGACCAAGCCGCGGCACGTGGTGGACCACGAGTTCGGCAAGCATGCGCTGACCTTCTGGCGGGTATTGGAACGCTATGACGATTGGTGCCGAGTCGAACTGACGCCGATCACTGGCCGCTCCCATCAGCTACGGGTACACATGCTCTCCATCGGCCACCCGCTGCTGGGCGACGGTCTCTACGCCCACCCGCAAGCCCTGGCTGCCTGGCCACGGCTATGCCTGCACGCCAGCATGCTCAGCTTCACCCATCCGCAGACAAGTGAGCGCCTGCGCTTCGAGTGCCCGGCCCCGTTCTGACAAAGCTCGTTGCAGGAGCCGGCTATCGGCTCCTGCAGGGCACTCCTGCACAGCCACTTTTCCAGCCAATACGTTAAACTCGCGCCACTGCTGTCTGGAGCTACTTATGCGCGAAGAGTTGAACCAAGGCCTGATCGACTTCCTCAAGGCCTCCCCTACCCCTTTCCATGCCACTACCAGCCTTGTTCAACGCCTGGAGGCGGCAGGTTACCAGCGACTCGACGAGCGCGAGCCCTGGGCCATCGAAGCCAACGGCCGCTATTACGTCACCCGTAACGACTCCTCGATCGTCGCCTTCAAAATGGGTCGGCACTCTCCGTTGCAAGGTGGCATCCGCCTGGTAGGCGCTCATACCGACAGCCCTTGCCTGCGGGTCAAACCTCAGCCGGAACTGCAGCGCCAGGGCTTCTGGCAATTGGGTGTCGAAGTCTATGGCGGCGCGCTGCTGGCCCCCTGGTTTGACCGCGACCTGTCCCTGGCCGGCCGCGTGACCTTCCGCCGCGACGGCAAGGTGGAAAGCCAGCTGATCGACTTCAAGGCTCCCATCGCGATCATTCCCAATCTGGCCATTCACCTCAACCGTGAAGCCAACCAGGGCTGGGCGATCAACCCGCAGAACGAACTGCCGCCGATCCTTGCCCAGTTCGCCGGTGATGAGCGGGTGGACTTTCGTGCCGTACTGACCGACCAGCTGGCCCGCGAACATGGCCTGAACGCCGACGTGGTGCTGGACTACGAGCTGAGTTTCTACGACACCCAGAGCGCAGCGGTGGTTGGTCTGCACGGGGACTTCATTGCCGGCGCGCGCCTGGACAACCTGCTGTCCTGCTACGCCGGGCTGCAGGCCTTGTTGACAGCCGACAGCGAAGAAACCTGCGTACTGGTGTGCAACGACCATGAAGAAGTAGGCTCCTGCTCGGCCTGCGGCGCCGACGGCCCAATGCTCGAACAGACCTTGCGCCGCCTGTTGCCTGAAGGCGACGAATTTGTCCGGACCATTCAGAAGTCGCTGCTGATTTCCGCCGACAACGCCCACGGCGTACACCCCAACTACGCCGACAAGCACGATGCCAACCACGGCCCGAAACTCAACGCCGGCCCGGTGATCAAGGTCAACAGCAACCAGCGGTACGCCACCAACAGCGAAACAGCCGGTTTCTTCCGTCACCTGTGCATGGCCGAAGAAGTCCCGGTGCAGAGTTTCGTGGTACGCAGCGACATGGGTTGCGGCTCGACCATTGGCCCGATCACCGCCAGCCACCTGGGAGTGCGTACCGTGGACATCGGCCTGCCGACCTTTGCCATGCACTCGATCCGCGAACTCTGTGGCAGCCATGACCTGGCCCACCTGGTGAAAGTGCTGAGCGCGTTCTACGCCAGCCAAGAATTGCCCTGAGCTGCAGCGACACAGACCCTGGCGGGTGCGCCTGCCAGTTTCTGATGCACATCAACCCGGGTCGCGGCAAAGCGACCTAGACTTATGAGTACTCCTTCTGACAAGGCCGTCGTCATGATCTCGATGTCTTCGTTTCATTCCATGCTCATCCCGATCCTCACGGGCATGCTCCTCCTGGCCATCGGCTTCAATTTCCGGGACAAGAACCTCGGTGTGTTCAGTATGTGGGTCGGCATGCTGCTGATTCTGGGCACCGTGGTTTACAAGATCCTCGCCAAACTCGCGGAATAAATGCAGCGCTCACCCTCGCATTGAATTTGGCGGCCTCGTACACTCGGCCGATCCATCGTTCTCCGAGGTTGACCGCCCAGTGTTCGCTCGTCTTTTCGCCCTGCCCTGCTATGTGCTTGTCTGCCTGCTGACCCTGTTGCCCATGAACAGTGCCCAGGCCGTCGGGTTGCCGGGGTTGTTGGGCAATCAGAGCAAAGCCCAGCCTCAGGCTGAAGAGCCTCTGGGGCAATCACTGGACGAAGTGATCAAGTCCCTGGAAAACGACCAGCAACGGGCCAAGTTGCTGGTCGACCTGAAAAAGCTGCGCGACGCCACGAAAAAAGCCCAGCCAGATGCCGAAGAAGGCGTACTCGGCCTGATTGGCGGCACCCTGTCGAATCTCGAGAAACAGTTCTCCGGGGCCGACAG
Organism: Pseudomonas sp. Fl5BN2; assembly: GCF_009908205.1. NCBI lineage: Bacteria > Pseudomonadati > Pseudomonadota > Gammaproteobacteria > Pseudomonadales > Pseudomonadaceae > Pseudomonas > Pseudomonas sp. Fl5BN2. The sequence continues at coordinate 24,376 of NZ_JAAARL010000006.1, forward strand.
CCCTGTCACGCGCTGGTCCAACGAATTCGATCAGGCCAAGGGCGAACTCGCGGCGCTGATGCTGCCGGCCAGCGAGTGGCTACCGATAATCTTTGCCTTTGCCTTGATCCTCATGGTCTGGAGCCTGCTGGCGGCAGCGCTGATCTGGCTCAGCCACCGAGTACGCCTGCGCTTTGGCCTGACCGAAGACCTGCCCCAGCACCCCAAGACCTGGGACCTGCTGCGGTTTGCCCTGCGCAAGCTCGGCCCCTGGTTGATTGCCCTGCTGATCACCGTCTACCTGACCTATTCCCTGCCGTCCTCCCTGGGCAAGCAACTGGCCATGGTGCTGGCCTATGCCCTGGTGGTCGGCACCTGTTTCTCGGCGATCTGCGTGGTCGCGTTCTCCGTGCTCGATGGCCCCAACCGGCACCGGGCGCTTTACATTCTGCGCCGCCAGGCCTTCCGTCCCTTATGGTGGATCGGCAGCTTCGCGGCCTTTGGCGAAGCGCTGGGCGACCCACGACTGGTGGCCAGCCTCGGCCCGCACCTGGCCCACACCGCCGCAACCTTCGCCAATGTCATGGCGGCGCTGTCCACCGGCGTGTTCATCTTGCGTTTCCGTCGGCCGATCGCCCACCTGATCCGCAACCAACCACTGTCACGGCGCCTGACTCGCCGGGCCTTGAGCGACACCATCGAAATCATCGGAACCTTCTGGTACCTGCCAGCCCTGGTGCTAGTGGGCATCTCGCTGTTCGCCACCTTTGTCTCCGCCGGCGACACCAGCACGGCCCTGCGCCAGTCACTGTTGTGTACGGTATTGCTGGTGCTGTGCATGGTGATCAACGGCCTGGTACGCCGCCACGCCCTCAAGCCCCTGCGTGGGCACAAACGCCATGCCCTGTATTCCGAACGACTGAAAAGCTTCTTCTACACCCTCGCCCACTTGGCGGTCTGGTTGGCGTTCATCGAGCTTGGCCTGAGGGTCTGGGGCATGTCGCTGATCCGCTTTACCGAAGGCGACGGCCATGAAATCAGCGTCAAGCTGTTCAGCCTCGCCGGCACCCTGATCTTCGCCTGGCTGATCTGGATTCTCAGCGACACCGCGGTGCATCACGCCCTGACCCGCTCACGCAAGGGCCTGGCCAACGCCCGCGCACAGACCATGATGCCGCTGATCCGCAACGTGCTGTTCGTGGCGATTTTCATCATCGCCACCATCGTTGCCCTGGCCAACATGGGCATGAACGTCACACCGTTGCTGGCCGGTGCCGGTGTCATCGGCCTGGCCATCGGCTTCGGTGCCCAATCACTGGTAGCGGACCTGATCACTGGCCTGTTCATCATCATCGAGGACTCCCTGGCCATCGATGACTACGTGGATGTCGGCGGCCACCTCGGCACCGTCGAAGGCTTGACCATCCGCACCGTACGCCTGCGGGACATCGACGGCATCGTCCACACCATCCCGTTCAGCGAGATCAAGAGCATCAAGAACTACTCTCGGGAGTTCGGCTACGCGATCTTCCGCGTGGCGATCCCCTACAACATGGAGATCGACGATGCGATCAAGCTGATGCGCGATGTCGGCCAGAAGATGCGCACAGATCCTCTGCAACGGCGCAACATCTGGTCGCCACTGGAGATCCAGGGGGTCGAGAGTTTCGAGTCCGGCAGCGCCATCCTCCGCGCTCGCTTCAAGACGGCACCCATCAAGCAATGGGAAGTGTCCCGAGCTTTCAACCTGTCCCTCAAGCGCCATCTCGACGAGGCCGGGCTCGACCTCGCGACTCCACGCATGAGCATCCAGGTGATCACTGCCGGTGGCGGCGCGGAAAAGGAATGATCCAGTAAGGGCCGGCTAGCCGGCTTCTACACACGACTGTCTTGCTGCACATCGACGCTTACGTGAATCGCGTCATGGCGCCAGAACTCCAGGTCACAGTCGATCAGCCGTTCGTGCTGGTCATAGTTGACCCGGGCAATCCGCAGTCCGGGACTGCCCACCGAAACCTTCAAGGCCGCCGCCGCTTCCGGCTGTAATGAGGTGGGCACGATTTCGAAGCGCACCCGTCCGTAATGCAGATCGTAATGCCGGGCATAGAGCTCGGTGATCGACTGGTTCAGGTCCAGATCGAGAATCTTCGGAAAATACTTGGGGTTCAGGTAGTGCTCGACGTACAGCACCAGCCGCTCATCGATACGCCGCGCGCGGCAGATCTGGATCACGCTGGACAGCGCTGGCAATTGCAGCCAGGCGCAGACCGCCGCTGATGCCGGTTGCAGGCGCGCGGAAATCACCTCTGTGGACGGCACCCGGCCCTGGGCGCTGACCATGGCGTGGAAGTGGCTACGCTGCATCAGGTTGTAGGCCAGGCGCGGCGGCGAGACAAACCAGCCACGGCGCTCCTCACGATAGATCTGCCCTTGGGCCTCCAGTTGCAGCAGGGCCTCGCGTACGGTGATGCGGGTGGTGTCGAACAGTTCGCTGAGCTTGCGCTCGGCCGGCAGCTTGCTGCCGGGCGCCAACAGGCCGTGGGCGATCTGCTCTTGCAGGACCTGGCCGATGGCTGTCACCGCTTTGGTTGCATCAATACGCATCAACGTTACCTATCTGGACTAGACCAGCACTGTTTCAGGGCAGTGCAGTGGCCGGGGCAGCGCTCTGCATCCGTGTCGAAAGCCTAGGCAATGCATATGACTGAGAGATGACAAAGGCGCTGAACGGGACGGCCACGAACCTGCAAATTACCCGCCAGATCCTTGCACAGTGGGTGTTTGGCCATGGTCTACGCTTATTTCGCAGCCCCGGACCTGCGCCCGAATCCATGCGCCGATCGTTGGCACCGACATCAAAGTGTCATCCAACCCGCCTAAATTGGCTCAGGTATTGCTGACCTAGACCAACCCACCGCAAGACTGTCGATAAAACGCAGCGTTGAACACGCCCAAAGGAGCTTCGGATGAAACAGCTTTTCCTGGCATCACTGTTAGGCTCGACCATTGCCATGTGCACCGCCGCCATGGCCGCTGATAACGATTTGAAAACCCTGGAAGCCGCTGCCAAAGCGGAAGGCGCTGTCAACAGCGTCGGCATGCCCGACGACTGGGCCAACTGGAAAGGTACCTGGGAAGACCTGGCCAAGACCTACGGCCTCAAGCACATCGACACCGACATGAGCTCGGCCCAGGAAATCGCCAAGTTCGCCGCGGAAAAAGACAACGCCAGCGCCGATATCGGCGATGTCGGCGCAGCCTTCGGCCCCATCGCAGTCAAGCAGGGCGTCGCCCAGCCCTATAAACCAAGCACCTGGGCACAGGTCCCGGACTGGGCCAAGGACAAGGATGGCAACTGGGCACTGGCCTACACCGGCACCATTGCCTTCATCATCAACAAGAAGCTGCTGCACGGTTCCGAAGCGCCGAAGAGCTGGGCCGACCTGGAAAAAGGCAAGTACAAGGTGTCTATCGGTGACGTGAGCACCGCCGCCCAGGCCGCCAACGGCGTACTGGCTGCTGCCATCGCCAAGGGCGGTGACGAGAAGAACATCCAGCCGGCACTGCTGATGTTCGCCGAGATCGCCAAGCAAGGTCGCCTGTCCCTCGCCAACCCGACCATCGCCACCATGGAAAAGGGTGAAGTGGAGGTCGGCGTAGTCTGGGACTTCAACGGCCTGAGCTACCGCAACAAGATGGTCAACAAAGACGACTACACAGTGCTGATCCCGTCCGACGGCTCGGTGATCTCCGGCTACACCACCATCATCAACAAGTACGCCAAGCACCCGAACGCTGCCAAGCTGACCCGTGAATACATCTTCAGCGATGCCGGCCAGATCAACCTCGCCCGCGGCAACGCTCGGCCAATCCGCGCCGAACACCTGACCCTGCCGGCCGAAGTACAGGCCAACCTGCTGCCCAACGAGCAGTACAAGCATGTGACACCGATCAAGGATGCCGACGCCTGGGAAAAAACCTCCAAGGCCTTACCGCAGAAGTGGCAGGAAGAAGTCATCATCAATATGCAGTAATGCTGCATCCCTGTAGGAGCCGGCTTGCCGGCGAATGGCTCAAAGGCGCTGCACAGACAAGCGCACACAAGCCACTCGCCGGCAAGCTGGCGCCTACACACCCGATCCCGGAGCCCTCCACCTCATGAAGCACAACGTCATCCTTGTGGTGCTCGATGGCCTCAACCACGAAGTCGCCCGACACGCCATGGGGCACTTGCAGGCCTACGTCGGCGCCGGCCGTGCTGCGTTATACAAGCTGCAATGCGAACTACCCGCGCTCTCGCGCCCGCTGTACGAATGCATCCTCACGGGCGTGCGTCCGATCGACAGCGGCATCGTGCACAACCAGCTCTCGCGCCTGTCCAACCAGCGCAGCCTCTTCCACTACGCCCGCGATGCCGGCCTGACCACTGCCGCCGCGGCCTACCACTGGGTCAGCGAGCTGTACAACCGTTCGCCCTTCAATGCCCCGCAAGACCGGCACACTGCCAACCCTGAATTGCCGATCCAGTACGGCCATTTCTACTGGAGCGATCACTACCCCGACTCCCACCTGTTCGCCGACGCCGAAGACCTGCGCCTGCGCCATCAGCCCAACCTGCTGCTGGTGCACCCGATGAACATCGACGACGCCGGACACAAGCATGGCCTGGACAGTTCGCAATATCGCAACAGCGCGCGCTCGGCGGACATCATCCTCGCCGACTACCTGCAAGGCTGGCTGGATGCCGGCTACCAGGTGCTGGTGACGGCCGACCACGGCATGAACAACGACCGTTCACACAACGGCCTGCTGGCCGAGGAGCGGGAAGTCCCGCTGTTCGTGTTCGGCAACGCCTTCAGCCTCGATCCCGCTGCCGCGCCGAAACAGACCGAACTGTGCGGCACCGTCTGCCAACTGCTGGGCGTGGCCCATGACAAACCTTTCTGCCGGGAGCTGTTGCAGTGAATTCAGTCACTCGTGGCAAATGGTTGGCCGCCCTGTGCCTGGTACCTTTCGCCCTGTTCTTCATCGTGTTCCAGATCGCACCTCTGGTGTGGGTGCTGATCAACAGCCTGCAATCGGAGGAGTTCGGCTGGGGCCTGGCCAACTTCAGCAAGATCTTCAGTTCGAAGTTCTACCTGCAAGCGATCCAGTACAGCCTGGAGATCAGCTTCTGGTCCAGCGTGTTCGGCATCACTATCGCAGTGCTGGGCAGTTACTCACTGCGCCGGGTGGACTCCAAACTGCGCAACTTCGTCAACGCTTTCGCCAACATGACCAGCAACTTCGCCGGCGTGCCCCTGGCCTTCGCCTTCATCATCCTGCTGGGCTTCAACGGCACCATCACCCTGATGCTCAAGCAGTCGGGGATCATTCAGGACTTCAACCTGTACTCCAAGACCGGGCTGATCATTCTCTATACCTACTTCCAGATCCCCCTTGGCGTACTGCTGCTCTACCCAGCCTTCGATGCCCTGCGCGAAGACTGGCGTGAGTCCGCCGCGCTGCTGGGCGCCAGCAGCTGGCAGTTCTGGCGGCACATCGGCCTGCCGGTGCTGACCCCGGCGCTGCTGGGCACCTTCGTGATCTTGCTGGCCAACGCCCTGGGTGCCTACGCCACTGTATATGCCCTGACCACCGGCAACTTCAACGTGCTGCCGATCCGCATCGCCGCCATGGTTTCCGGGGACATCTCCCTGGATCCGAACATGGCCAGCGCTCTGGCGGTGGTGCTGGTGGCGCTGATGACCCTAGTGACCATCGTCCATCAGTTGCTGCTGAAGAGGAGCTACCATGTCTCGCGCTGAACCCGGCTCCGCCGCCCTGTACCACCGATTCGTGGTCTACCTGCTGTTCGCTATTCTGTTGCTGCCGCTGCTGGGGACATTCGTCTACTCCATTGCCAGCAGCTGGTCGGCGACCATCCTGCCCAGCGGGTTCACCTTCAAGTGGTACCTGCAACTGTGGAGCGACCCGCGCTTTCTCAATGCCTTCGGCCAGTCGCTGCTGGTCTGCGTCGGAGCGCTGATCCTTTCCGTGGTGTTGATCCTGCCGCTGCTGTTTGTGGTGCACTACCACTTCCCCAAGCTCGACGCGCTGATGAACATCCTGATCCTGCTGCCTTTCGCGGTGCCGCCGGTGGTGTCCTCGGTGGGCCTGCTGCAGCTCTATGGTTCAGGTCCCTTCGCCATGGTCGGCACACCGTGGATCCTGATCGGTTGCTACTTCACCGTAGCGCTGCCGTTCATGTATCGGGCCATCACCAACAACCTCCAGGCGATCAATCTGCGAGACCTGATGGACGCCGCCCAACTGCTCGGTGCCAGTACCTGGCAAGCGGCGTTCCTGGTGGTGCTGCCGAACCTGCGCAAAGGCTTGATGGTGGCCTTGTTGCTGTCCTTCTCCTTCCTGTTCGGCGAGTTCGTGTTCGCCAACATCCTGGTGGGTACCCGCTATGAAACCCTGCAGGTGTACCTGAACAACATGCGCAACAGCAGCGGCCACTTCACCAGCGCCCTGGTGATTTCCTACTTCTTCTTTGTGCTGGTTCTGACCTGGGCCGCCAACATCTTGAACAAGGACAAAAGCCAATGAGCTTCGTCAGCGTCCAACACCTGCAAAAGCACTATGCGGGCACCCCGGTGTTCAGCGACATCAACTGCGAAATCCACAAAGGCGAGTTCGTCACCCTGCTCGGCCCTTCCGGTTGCGGCAAGTCCACCCTGCTGCGCTGCATCGCCGGGCTGACCCCGGTGGATAATGGCAAGATCCTCCTCGACGGCCAGGACATCGTGCCCCTGAGCCCGCAGAAACGCGGGATCGGCATGGTGTTCCAGAGCTACGCGCTGTTCCCCAACATGACCGTGGAGCAGAACGTTGCCTTCGGCCTGCGCATGCAGAAGGTCAACCCCGATGACAGCCACAAGCGGGGACTTGAAGTCCTGCAACTGGTGGAGCTCAACGACTTCGCCAGCCGTTATCCGCACCAACTCTCTGGTGGCCAATGCCAACGGGTGGCACTGGCCCGCTCCCTGGTAACCCGACCGCGCCTGTTGCTGCTGGACGAACCGCTGTCGGCCCTGGATGCACGGATTCGCAAGCACCTGCGTGAACAGATCCGCAATATCCAGCGGGAGCTGGGCCTGACGACCATCTTCGTCACCCATGATCAGGAGGAAGCCTTGACCATGTCCGATCGGATCTTCCTGATGAACCAGGGCAAGATCGTCCAGAGCGGTGATGCCGAAACCCTCTACACCGCACCGGTGGATGCCTTCGCCGCAGGTTTTATCGGCAACTACAACCTGCTGGACGCCGAAAGCGCCAGCAAACTGCTGCAGCGCCCGGTCAACAGCCGTATCGCCATTCGCCCGGAAGCTATCGAACTGCGCAAGGAAGGCCAACTCGACGCACTGATCCGCAGCCACAGCCTGCTGGGCAATGTAATCCGCTATCGGATCGAGGCACGCGGCGTGGAACTGGTGGTCGATGTCCTCAACCGCTCGGCCGATGACCTGCATGCCGACGGACAACGCCTGGCGCTTTCCATCGATCCGACGGCCCTGTGTGAGGTAGCCTGATGCCTTTCATGCGATTGAACTTGAAGAGAGAGCTGCACTGATGGCCCTGGCAATTTTTGATCTGGACGAAACCCTGATTCACGGCGACTGCGCGACGCTCTGGAGCGAGCAGATGGCCCGCCTGGGCTGGGTCGACAGAGAGTCATTCATGCGTCGCAACTACGAACTGATGGACGCCTACAGTCACGGCAAGCTGGCCATGGAAGAGTTCATGGCCTTCAGTCTGGAACCCATGGCCGGGCGTACCCCGGAAGAAGTGGCGCACTTGGTGGAGCCCTGGGTTGAAGACGTGATCGAACCGCTCATCTTCAGCGACGCCTGCAAGGCCATTGCCGCCCACCGCAAGGCCGGCGACCGGATCCTGGTAATCTCGGCCTCTGGTACTCACCTGGTGAAACCGATTGCCGCGCGCCTGGGCATCGATGAGGTGCTGGGGATCGAGCTGGAAGTACTGCACGGCGTGTACAGCGGCCATACCGTCGGCACCCTGACCTACCGTGAAGGCAAGATCACCCGTTTGCTGGAGTGGCTGGACGCTGAAGAAGAGAACCTGGAAGGGGCGACCTTCTACTCTGACTCCCGCAACGACCTGCCATTGCTGCTGCGGGTGGATTACCCGCAGGTGGTGAATCCGGACCCGGTGCTGCGTGAACACGCAGAGAAGGCCGGTTGGCCGATCCACCACTGGAAATAATGCAACACCGTCCCGCTGCTTATTGCCAAAGCAGCTTAGTGTAGGAGCTGGGCCGGCAAAGAGGTCTTTCGACCCAACAACAGCTTCGTGAGCAAGCCGGCCATGAGGATCAGCTGAGGCTGGGGTCGATCACCAGCACCAGCTTGCCCGAAACCTGATTGGTCGCCAGCTCGGCAAAGGCCGCTTCAGCGTCCTGGATCGGGAAGGTCTTGGCCAGTTGCGGACTCAGCCGCCCTTCGCTAAACAGCGGCCAAACGTTCTGTCCAAGGTCGCTCAATAGATCGGCCTTGAACTGTTCGTCGCGGCTGCGCAGGGTCGAACCCAGTAATTGGATGCGTTTGGCCAACACCAAGGCCAAGTCCAATTGCGCTTCACGCCCGCCCATCAGACCGATCAGTACCCAGCGCCCATCGAGGGCCAGCAGCTTGAGGTTGTTGACCGCGTAGTTGGCCCCTACCGGGTCGAGAATCACATCAAAAGGCCCAAAGTCGCGCAGCGCCTCAAGACCCTCGGTACGCACCACACCGCCTTGAGCGCCGAGGCTTTCACAATAGACCAGACGATCGGCCGAACCGACGCTGACCCAGCACGGGTTGCCAAATGCCTTGCACAGCTGGATAGCCGCCGAACCGACGCCGCTGGCCCCCGCGTGCAACAGTACCTTCTCTCCCGGCTTGAGCGCTGCCAGCTGGAACAGGTTCAGCCAGGCCGTGCTGTATACCTCGGGCAGGGCCGCGGCTTCCGCCAGGGACACGCCCTCTGGCACCGGCAGCACATGGCGTGCATCCACCACCACCTCTTCGGCCATGCCACCGCCTGCCAGCAGCGCGCACACCCGATCACCGATCTGCCAGGACGAGCCCGGGCCGACCTCGCTGATCACCCCGGAACACTCCAATCCCAGCACTCGGCTGGCCCCGGGAGGCGGAGGGTAGAGCCCTGCACGCTGCAGCAGATCGGCCCGATTCAGGCCCGCCGCCGCCACGCGAATGCGAACTTGGCCGACATCACAAGCAGGGCTTGGCTCTTCAACCCACTCCACATGACCTTCAACGCCTTGCAATGCTTTCACAGTGCCTCCATAGTGAGTCTGGACTGAGCCCGGAGCGGTAGCACCGGGCTTTTTGCATTATGCGACCGGCCCTCATGGAACCGGCGACTTCAAAGACGGCCTAATATGCGTTATCAATTGCCCCCGCGTCGAATCAGCATGAAGCATTTGTTCCCCAGCACCGCCCTCGCTCTTTTCATTGGTCTCGGCCTCCTGCCGATGTCGACCAATACGTTCGCAGCCAATAGCTGGGACAACCTTCAGCCTGATCGCGATGAGGTAATTGCCAGCCTCAATGTCGTTGAACTGCTCAAGCGTCACCATTACAGCAAACCGCCGCTGGATGATGCGCGCTCGGTGATCATCTACGACAGCTACCTGAAGCTGCTGGATCCATCACGCAGCTACTTCCTGGCCAGCGATATCGCGGAGTTCGACAAATGGAAAACCCAGTTTGACGACTTCCTTAAAAGCGGCGACCTGAACGCCGGGTTCACCATCTACAAGCGTTACCTGGACCGGGTCAAATCCCGTCTGGACTTCGCCTTGGCTGAACTCAACAAAGGCGCCGACAAGTTCGACTTCACCGCCAAGGAAACCTTGCTGATCGATCGCAAGGACGCCCCTTGGCTCAAGACCACCGCCGAACTCGACGACCTGTGGCGCAAACGCGTCAAGGACGAAGTGCTGCGGATGAAGATTGCCGGTAAAGACCCCAAGCAGATTCAAGAAACGCTGACCAAGCGCTACAAGAATCAGTTGGCGCGCCTGGACCAGACCCGGGCCGAGGACATCTTCCAGGCCTACATCAACACCTTCGCCATGTCTTACGATCCGCATACCAACTATCTGTCGCCGGATAATGCGGAAAACTTCGATATCAACATGAGCCTGTCGCTGGAAGGTATCGGCGCCGTGTTGCAGAGCGATAACGACCAGGTCAAGGTCGTGCGCCTGGTGCCGGCAGGTCCGGCGGACAAGACCAAGCAAGTGGCTCCCGCGGACAAGATCATCGGTGTCGCCCAGGGCGACAAGGAAATGGTCGACGTCGTGGGCTGGCGCCTGGACGAAGTGGTCAAGTTGATTCGTGGCCCGAAAGGCACCCTGGTGCGCCTGGAAGTGATTCCGGCCAGCAATGCACCAAACGACCAGACCAGCAAGATCGTACCTATCACTCGCGAAGCGGTGAAGCTTGAAGATCAGGCGGTGAAGAAGTCGATCCTCAACCTCAAGCAGGACGGCAAGGACTACAAGCTCGGGGTGATCGAGATCCCGGCCTTCTACCTGGACTTCAAGGCCTTCCGTGCTGGCGATCCGGACTACAAGAGCACCACTCGTGATGTGAAGAAGCTGCTGACCGAGTTGCAGAAAGACAAGGTCGATGGCGTGGTCATCGACCTGCGCAACAACGGCGGCGGCTCCCTTCAGGAAGCCACTGAACTGACCAGCCTGTTCATCGACAAGGGCCCGACCGTCCTGGTACGCAACGCCGATGGCCGTGTGGATGTGCTGGAAGACGAAAACCCCGGCGCCTTCTACAAAGGCCCGATGGCGCTGCTGGTCAACCGCCTCTCGGCTTCGGCTTCGGAGATTTTCGCCGGCGCCATGCAGGACTACCACCGCGCGCTGATCATCGGTGGCCAGACCTTCGGTAAAGGCACGGTGCAGACCATTCAGCCTCTGAACCACGGCGAGCTGAAACTGACCCTGGCCAAGTTCTACCGGGTTTCCGGCCAGAGCACCCAGCATCAGGGCGTGTTGCCGGATATCGGTTACCCGTCGATCATCGACACCAAGGAAATTGGCGAAAGCGCCCTGCCTGAAGCGATGCCATGGGACACCATTCGCCCGGCCATCAAGCCGACGATAGATCCGTTCAAGCCGTTCCTGTCCCAGCTCAAGGCCGAGCATGAAGCCCGGTCGGCGAAAGATCCGGAGTTCGTGTTCATCCGTGACAAGCTGGCTCTGGCGCAGAAGCTGATGGCGGAAAAAACCGTCAGCCTCAACGAAGCCGATCGCCGTGCCCAGCATGCCGATATTGAAGCCAAGCAGCTGGCCCTGGAAAACGCTCGCCGCAAGGCCAAGGGCGAAGAGCCGCTCAAAGAGCTGAAGAAAGAAGACGAGGACGCGCTGGCCGCTGCCGAGCCGGACAAGACCAAGCCGGAAGACGACGCCTACCTGAGTGAAACCGGGCGCATTCTGTTGGACTATCTGAAGCTCAACACCTCGGTGGCCAAGCACTGAAGATGATGGCAATTTAATTCGATCGCTCCTCGGATCGTCATTAAACAGTCATCATTCTGTCGTGAAATAAAGGACCTGCCGCCGCTCCCGAATCAGGAGCGGCGGCAGGTCCTTTTTTAATCGACAGAGATCGCCATGACCACGACCGAACAGCTGAGTGCATTGAGTTCAATCCTGGCTCAAAGCAGTCTACACAGCCTGTTCCAGCCGATTGTTTCCCTTTCGCAGCGACGCATCCTCGGATACGAGGCCTTGAGTCGAGGCCCCTCCAATAGCCCGCTGCACTCCCCTGTCGCGCTGTTCGCGGTAGCGCGCCAGGCCGGACGCCTGAGCGAACTGGAGATCGCCTGCCGCTACAGCGCATGCAAACGTTTCAGCGAGCAGCAACTACCCGGCAAACTCTTCCTCAACGTCTCTCCGGAATCCCTGCTGGAAGCAGCTCACCAGCCAGGACGCACCCTGCAATTGCTCCAGGACTTCGGTATTCCACCCAGTCAGGTGGTGATCGAACTCACCGAGCAGACGCCAATTGATGATTTCCAACTGCTGCAGAATGCCCTGCATCATTACCGCGACATGGGCTTTTCCATTGCCCTGGACGATCTCGGCGCCGGTTACTCAAGCCTGCGCCTGTGGTCCGAGCTGCGACCGGACTACGTGAAGATCGACCGGCACTTCATCGACGGCATCCACCAGGACGCCCTCAAGCGCGAGTTCGTCGGCTCGATCCTGCAGATCGCCAAGGCCTCCCGCGCCCTGGTGATCGCCGAAGGGATCGAGATGGCCGAAGAACTGGCAGTGCTTACCGAGATGGGCGTTGATCTGATTCAGGGCTACCTGTTGTGCCGTCCTCAGGAACAACCACCTCGGGATGCCCGGGCAATGATGCCCAAGCATGACAACACCAGCGTGGCGCTGAACGACGAAGGCAGCGACCTCAGTGCGCTGCTTAAAGAACAGCCGGCGGTGGCCCGTGACATTCCGACCGCCAACGTGCTGGAGGCCTTCCGCCAGCAAGCCAATCTCAACTCTCTGGCGGTCCTTGACGAGCAGGGTCAGCCTTGTGGGATCGTCCACCGGCATTCGCTCTCGGACGCCTTGCTCAAGCCCTTTGCCACCGATCTTTTCGCCCGCAAGCCCATCAGCCGGCTGATGAACGATGACTTCCTCGCCGTTGAGCTCAGCCAATCCCTGCAACAGGTCAGCCGCCTGATCACCAGCCGTGCCCGGCAACGCATTGAAGAAGACTTCATCATCACTCTAAACGGCCACTACCTGGGGCTGGGCCGGGTGATCGACGTACTCAAGCTGATCACCGAACTGAAGATCCAGCAGGCCCGCTATGCCAACCCACTGACCCTGCTACCAGGTAATGTGCCAATCCAGCAGTGCTTGACCCGGCTGTTGCAGCAAGGGCGAGAATCAGTCATCTGCTATGTGGACATCGACAGCTTCAAGCCCTTCAACGATATCTACGGCTACGGCCGCGGCGACGAAGTCCTGCTGTGCCTGGCGCAATGCCTGAATGATCGGGTGGACCCGAGCCGCGACTTTGTCGGGCATATTGGCGGGGATGATTTTCTGCTGGTGCTGGGGCCGGAAGACTGGCGCAAGCGGCTGAACCAGTTGCTGGACGACTTCCATAGCCAATGTCGACGCTTCTATCGCAGCGAACACCTGGAAGCCGGCTGTTTTGTCGCTCTCAATCGACAAGGGGTTCGCCAGGAGTTCCCCCTGCTGTCACTGTCCATCGGCGTGGTGCATTTGTATCCACAGGCCTGTGGACAACTGGATTCCAGCCAATTGGCGGAGCTGGCTTCCCAAGCCAAGCATCACGCCAAGAATGTGCAGGGCTACAGTATCCATGTGATCGATAGCCTGGAAACCGCAGCCTGCCTGGGTACCAGCGTTGTCAATGAGCCGACGCGGGATCGGGATCAGCCGACTGATTTAACTGCGTCAGCTTGAGATCCGCCAGAGGATGCCCGGCCTGGGCTGAGAGCTTCCACCAACGCGCCGCCTCTGCAGCGTCAGGCGCTTTGCTGGTGGATCCGGCAAGACTGATCACGCCAAGTTGATAGGCTGCTTTGCCGTCACCAGATAGCGCGGCCAGACGCAGCAGGCGGATGCCCTCCTCCCGCGCCCCAAGCCCTCGCCCACGAAAGGTCAGGATGTGCCCGTAGAAACTTTGCGCGTCGACGTCGCCCAAGTTGGCCATACGCGCGAACTGCCCTTCCATCCAGCGCCAACTACGAGGTTCGCGGACCAACCATGGCCAATGAAACAGCCGTCGCGCCAGCCAGTAACTGAGCCGTGCCTTGAGTCGCCAGAACATTTAAGCCTCCGCTGATTCGGGGTACTCGTACTCGAACACTCGCACCACTTCCGAGGCGTGCCATGAAGCGGCGGCAACGCCATCGGAAGGCCCGGAAAAACGCCCCAGGCGCTCCACGCATTCAAAGAATCCGGTGCGCGGCAAACGGCTGGCACCCTGGCTGATCACCAGGGAGCTGCGCAATGGCTGCTCGGCCCGCGCATCCAGGGCGGCCAGATGTTCAAGCGCCGCGGTCAAGGTTTGCATGGCCGGGCTGGGTAACTGCAAACGCTCCAGCAACGCACGATAGGTTAAAAGATGGCGTTGACGACGGGCCTGATCCAACTCACCCAACAGCCCATCCCAGTGCTGACGACTGATCCTTACACTCACAATTGCTCCCTCCACCCCGGCACCGTCAACTCCCAAGCCAAGCTGCGGCGAATCGCAGCGTCGGGTAGACGCTCGCCACTTTCAATCAGGGCCAGGTAAGACGGACTGATACCTACTTTGCGGGCCAACGCCTCAATGGCGATGCCCTTCTCTTCACGCAGATTTCGTAGTTGATCCAGGCCCGGAAGACTCTGGGCTGGTGGCGCTGCCTGAGACGTTGCAGCAGCGTGCGGTGCTTGATCGGTGAAGCCTGCGGCTGTCAATAAAGCTTGATACTGAGCCCACGGCAGAACCGCATACTCGGGCTCGCCATCGCGTTCAATAATCTGGATATCCATTACTACCCCGTAGGACAACGACACTTAGCGAGTCGGACTTTTCCCTTGAAGTGTAATCCTAACAGCGGCGGCGGTCGCGGGGAGCATGATTGTTACGGGAGTAAGAAAATCACCTCAGTTTTTCCGTGGTGCCTCCAGTTGCAGCTGTTGGGGTGTATCCGGCAGCCGTTCGACCACCGCGAGTTTTTCCGGCACCTGGCGATTACGCCAGGAGCGGAAGGCATTGAGTTCGTCATCCAGGGTCTTCATCAACCACGCGAGCACGGCAATGTCATCGAGCATGCCGAATACAGGGATGAAATCAGGAATCGCGTCTACCGGACTGAGGAAGTACATCAGGCCCGCCACCACCGACAACAAGGCCTTGGGGCTGATGGCCCGGTACTCGCCCCGCCAGTAGGCCAAGCACAGCGCCTGCAACAGCCGCAGGTCCTCCTTGACCTTACCCAGGCGTCCACCCTGGCTGGCACCTTTGCTGGCCACCGCGAACAACAGCGTCGGCAAACGGCCGCGACTCAGCAAGCGACCGGCCAAGGGTAGGAAACGGGCAAAATTCCAGGGTGCCTTCATCATCACTCCCACTGAAATGTTATCCACACAAATTGTGGATAACCTTGTGAACAGAGCTCTTTTTCACGGCTGCAAGCCCCGTTTCATAAGGGCTGAGCTCAGATCGGGCGTTTTTTACTCACATAAAAAAACCCATAATTTCATTGACTTGGCAGCCTTCAGCGACTAGCCATCGCCAACACCCTGTTCAGACCGCCTACGATGCTGCCGGTTCGGATTATTTGCCAGCAGCATCCCGCAGAAACGACAACGCCCCGTAAAAACGGGGCGTTGCTTCAGGCGCTGACGCAGGTTACTTGGCGGCGTCCTGCTTGGCTGGATCCTTGATACCCAGCAACTCCAATTCGAATACCAGTACCGAGTTGGCTGGAATCGCCGGGCTTGGGCTTTGCGCGCCGTAAGCCTGGTCGCTAGGGATGAACAGCTTGTACTTCTCACCAACGTGCATCAGTTGCAGGCCTTCGACCCAACCCGGGATCACACCGCTGACCGGCAGATCGATCGGGCTGCCACGCTCTACCGAGCTGTCGAACACCGTGCCGTTGGTCAGGGTACCGGTGTAGTGAACGGTCACTACGTCGGTCGCTTTCGGCTGAGCACCGTCGGCCTTCTTCAGCACTTCGTACTGCAGGCCGGAAGCGGTAGTAGTCACACCCGCTTTCTTGCCGTTTTCTTCGAGGAACTTCTTGCCTGCCGCAGCCGACTCTTCACTCATCTTGGCCATGCGCTCTTCAGCACGCTTTTGCAGCGCGGCAAAGGCTTCGACCAAGTCTTCATCTTTCAGCTTCTGTTCTTTCTTGCCGACGGCATCTTCAATGCCCTGGGCTACCGCTTTCGAATCCAGGTCATCCATGCCTTCCTGGGCAAGGCTTTTGCCCATGTTCAGGCCGATCCCGTAGGAAGCTTTTTGCGCCGGGGTTTTCAGCTCTACGCTGGTCTGCGAGTCACAACCCGCGAGTACCAGGCTAACCAGGGCCACCGCCGCCGCCAACCGATGCTGTTTCATGCTATTTCCTTGTTCATGCGCCTAAAGGGCAATCGAATAAAGCCGCGAGCTTATCAGGCGACCACGACCAATGGCTACCGGCGTAAGAGTAGTAAATGTCCGATAAGTTCACGTCTTTAAAAGCGTTTTTGTGCTCTGGGTACACCCTGCCCAGACAACTCAACTAGGCGTTTGAAAGGGCGCGAGTAACCATAGCTCAAGTAATGGCTACTTGCCGCGTCAGTTGAGCTCAGGCATAAGGAAGCGAAATTCGACAAGGACGTACATCTTGCGCCTCTTATACCGTGTGTTGCTGTTAATTGCCGTGCTGATCGGCCTGACCCTGGCTGTGGTCCTGTACTACATCGCTAATCCGAGACTCCCCGCCTATATCCCGGTCGAGAAGGTGCACTACCTAAATCAATGGGATGCCGCCGACCGCCAGATCTTCTATTTCACCCCTCAAGGCACTCAGGTCAAAGGCCTACGCTATGAGTGGTTCACCGCCCTGGAATTGCCCTTCTCCCAGCAGCCCTTTGCGGCTCCCGAATACTTGGCACGCTTCGGCTTTCTGGTGGAGCCGGGACAAAAGGCTACTGCCGACAATCCCGGCAACCTGCCGGTGGGTTTCGCCCGGCACCAGAATCCCGGCAGCCAAGCCGAGTACCTGGACATCACCTGCGCCGCCTGCCACACCGGTGAGTTACGCTTCAACCATCAGGCACTGCGAATCGATGGCGGCTCGGCCCAGCATGTACTGCCCTCAAGCGTACCGACCCTGCGCGGTGGCAGCTTCGGCCAGGCCCTGGTGGCCAGCCTGACGGCGACCTACTACAACCCGTGGAAATTCGAGCGCTTCGCCCGCAACGTGTTAGGCCAGGACTACAACGCCCAACACGAACAATTGCGCAAGGATTTCAAAGTCTCGCTGGACACTTTCCTCAAGGTGGCCTGGAACGACACACACCGCGGTCTTTATCCCACCGAAGAGGGCCCCGGCCGCACCGATGCCTTCGGCCGAATCGCCAACGCCAGCTTCGGTGATGCGATCTCCCCCGAGAACTACCGCGTGGCCAATGCCCCCGTGGATTACCCACAACTATGGGACATCTGGACCTTCGACTGGGTGCAGTGGAACGGCTCGGCACAACAACCCATGGCGCGCAATATCGGCGAAGCCCTTGGCGTCGGTGCAACCCTGAACCTGTTCGATGACGCCGGCCAACCTCTCAGCGGTGAGTCTCGTTATCCATCCAGCGTCCGGGTCCGCGATCTGAACAAGATCGAAGAAACCCTGCAACGACTCAAGCCGCCCACCTGGCCGGAGGAATTGCTGGGAGCCATTGACCAGCCGCTAGCAGCCAAAGGCCGGGAACTGTTTGCCAACCATTGCGCCGGGTGCCATGTCCCCAGCGTCAGCGACAACAACGGGCGCCCGGTGCAGCAACTGAAGATGCTGCCTGTCGCGGTCATCGGCACCGACCCGAACTCCGCCAGCAACATCGCCGACCTACGCTACGATTTGAGTGCCTTGCAGTGGGACATCACTGAACTGACCAAGTCCAACGTTCAACTGCACCCGACACCGACCGAGCCCCTGGACCTGCATCAGCTCTCGGCGGCCAAGGGCCTGGCCTATATCACTGCCTTCGTCGAAGAGCGCGCCTACCGCGACGCCCAGGTCACCCCAGAAGAACGCCCACGCCTGGACGGCTACGGGCTGCCCATTGGCGTACGTGAACTGCACGCCTACAAGGCACGCCCACTGGCCGGGGTCTGGGCCACACCGCCGTTCCTGCACAATGGCTCGGTCCCCAGCCTTTACCAGTTGCTGTCACCGCAATCAGAGCGCTCGACAACTTTCTATCGCGGCACCTTCGAATACGATCCGAAACACCTGGGCTATCGCACCGAGGCATTCGCCAACGGCTTTGAATTCGATACCCGTATCAGTGGCAACCACAACAGTGGCCATGAGTTCCGCGCCGGTCAGCGCGGTAACGGTGTAATCGGCCCGCTGCTGCAGCCTGAAGAACGCTGGGCATTGCTGGAATACCTGAAAGTTCTGGGCGGACCGCTGGAGTCGCAATTGCCATGAAACTCGATCTCGCAAGAAAACGGCCGTCCCTGCTGGGCCGGCTCTGGCTACGCCTAGGAGCCCTGCTGGGCAAGCTGGTACTGATTCTGCTGTGCGTCGGACTGATCGGATGGGGCCTGGCCAGCGCCTGGTTTGCCTGGCAGCACCGCGGCCCGGTGGCGGTGGAAGAACAGATTCCGGCGGATGAGACCGCACGCACCCAAGACATTATCCAGACCGCCGTGCGCATCGTGGATCAGCACCGCGAAGGCACCCGCTACCTGCGTGACGCCCATGCCAAGGCCCACGGCTGCGTGAAAGCCGAAGTCCAGGTGCTCGCGGAGCTGGATCCGCAACTGCGCCAGGGAGTGTTCGCCACTCCCGGGCAAACCTGGCAAGCGCTGGTGCGCCTGTCCAACGGCAACGCTTATCCACAGTTCGACAGCATTCGCGATGCCCGTGGCATGGCGATCAAGCTGCTGGATGTCCCAGGACGGCAGCTGCTGCCCTCAGAGTCGGGTCGCCGCGAGCAGGATTTCGTGATGTTCAACCATCCGAACTTCTTCGTCAGTGATGTGGCCGAGTATCAACAGAACATCGGCGCTCAGGCGGACGGTAAGAAAGTCGGCGCCTTCTTCCCCACCTGGAATCCACGCAGTTGGCAGATCCGCCATCTGCTCATCGCTTTGGCGACTCTGTCACCGGCACCGGCCAGCCCGACCCAGACCACTTACTTTTCCGTCTCGCCCTACAAGTTCGGCAACGCCAACGCTAAATTCCGAGTACTGCCGGACCCGGACAGCTGTCCGAGCTACAAGCTGCCCACGCAAAATCAGGACCTGCCGAACTTCCTGCGCAGTGCCCTGCTGCAACAGCTGTCGACCGATCGAGTCGCCGCCTGCTTTGTCCTGCAGATCCAGCGCCAAGACCCAAGCCGCTTCATGCCGATCGAAGACACCAGCATCCAGTGGAAGGAGAGTGATTCAGCGTTTGAAACAGTGGCCCGAATGAAGATCCCCGCCCAGGACTTCGATACCCCGGCGCAGAACCTGGCGTGTGACAACCAATCCTTCAACCCCTGGTTCGGTCTGGAAGCCCATCGACCGATTGGCGGCATCAACCGTTTGCGCAAAGCTGTGTATGAAGCGGTCAGCGACTATCGGCACCGCCGTAATGCCGAACCGTAATCTGCACGCATAAAAAAGCCCCGACAAGTTCGGGGCTTTTTTATGCCTCGCCAACCGTCAGAAGTCGTAGCAGGCACCCAGCATCAGGTTGCGCGGGGCGGTATACGTGAAGCTGCAGAAGTTGGCATCCAAGGTGTGGATGTATTTTTATCGAATACATCCGACTGCAGAATTGCACCATCGCTGTCACACACGATCTGCGGCTTGAAGATGCTGGTATCGCATACGTAGACCGAGTGATTGTCATTGAGGCCATAAACGACACCGGCACAGGGAGTGGCTTTACCGCTAAGCCGAGCGCTGTTGTGAGTGCTCAGCCCCCTAGCGCCACGGGGTGGTTGAGCATATCGCTGTCGCGACCGTTGCCAACCCATGCACCGAGGATCACCGCCAATTCATCGAGCGGCCTCAACGCACTCGTTCAAACAACCGAGCCGGCTTGGGAGGGATTTCTGGATCGACAGCGTGCTGCCAAGAGCAGACAAGAAATGCAGTGGCTGGGCCATGAACGAAAAAAAGCGGCCATAGGCCGCTTTTCTTGTAGCTCCCAGGCGTTCAGTGGGCCTGAAGGAGCGAATATGGCGCAGCGGACGGGACTCGAACCCGCGACCCCCGGCGTGACAGGCCGGTATTCTAACCGACTGAACTACCGCTGCGCGTAGCGTTGAAAGTAAGTGGTGGGTGATGACGGGATCGAACCGCCGACATTCTGCTTGTAAGGCAGACGCTCTCCCAGCTGAGCTAATCACCCTTTACCTTCGTTGCGGGGCGCATTATGCCACAGAAATTCATAATGTGTTGATTTAATTAATAATTTTATTAAAAAAATCGAATTTCAATGAACTGCAACACGACCCACGGAACTCTTTACAACAACTGCTTACAGCAAAAAGCCCGCGCTAGCGGGCTTTCTGTGGTGACCTGGCGTTCAGTGTTCCAGGTTACCGAATATGGCGCAGCGGACGGGACTCGAACCCGCGACCCCCGGCGTGACAGGCCGGTATTCTAACCGACTGAACTACCGCTGCGCGTAACACTGAATGCGAATGGTGGGTGATGACGGGATCGAACCGCCGACATTCTGCTTGTAAGGCAGACGCTCTCCCAGCTGAGCTAATCACCCTTCACGTTCGGTGTGGCGCGCATTCTACGGAGCAGCCATTACTCTGGCAAGCACTTTTTAAAATAATTTTATCAGGCCTTCCAAAGGCTTAGCGGAGGGTTGGCCTATGGAGCTGCGCGGAGAATAATGCCCCCCTTTGTATAAAGGAGAGATTCACCCCATGTGGTTCAAGAACCTGCTTATCTACCGCCTGACCCAAGATCTGCCTGTTGATGCGCAGGCGCTGGAAACTGCACTGGCGACCAAACTGGCGCGCCCCTGTGCAAGCCAGGAGTTGACCACTTACGGTTTCGTCGCTCCGTTCGGCAAAGGTGAAGACGCCCCCTTGGTCCACGTCAGCCAGGACTTCCTGCTGGTCGCGGCGCGCAAGGAAGAACGCATTCTGCCAGGCAGCGTGGTACGCGACGCGGTGAAGGAAAAGGTCGAAGAGATCGAAGCCGAGCAGATGCGCAAGGTCTATAAGAAGGAACGCGATCAGATCAAGGATGAAATCATCCAGGCGTTCCTGCCCCGCGCCTTTATCCGCCGCTCCTCGACCTTCGCTGCCATCGCCCCGAAACAGGGCCTGATCCTGGTCAACTCGGCCAGCCCGAAACGTGCCGAAGACTTGCTCTCCACTCTGCGCGAAGTACTCGGCACCCTGCCCGTACGCCCACTGACCGTGAAAATTGCCCCGACGGCGATCATGACCGACTGGGTCAAGACCCAGAAAGCCGCCGACGACTTCTTTGTCCTCGATGAATGCGAACTGCGCGATACCCACGAAGACGGCGGCATTGTGCGCTGCAAGCGCCAGGACCTGACCAGCGAAGAAATCCAGCTGCACCTGAGTACGGGCAAAGTGGTCACTCAACTGTCCCTGGCCTGGCAGGACAAACTGTCCTTCATGCTCGACGACAAGATGGTGGTCAAGCGCCTGAAGTTCGAAGACCTGCTGCAGGATCAAGCAGAACAGGACGGCGGCGATGAGGCCCTCGGCCAACAGGACGCCAGCTTCACACTGATGATGCTGACCTTCGGCGACTTCCTGCCGGCGCTATTCGAAGCCCTGGGTGGCGAAGAGACGCCACAAGGCATCTGACGCCTTGCCTGGATAGCCGCTCTGCAACAGACGCCACCGCCTTCGGTGGCGTTTTCACATAATAAGGAACAGGTCATGCGCGCACTGGCTGCACTGAGCCGCTTTGTCGGCAACACCTTCGCTTACTGGGTACTGATTTTTGCCGTGCTGGCATTCTTTCAGCCTGGCTGGTTCATCGGCCTCAAAGGCGCCATCGTGCCCCTCTTGGGGCTGGTGATGTTCGGCATGGGCCTGACCCTGAAGCTCGAGGACTTTGCCGAGGTAGCCCGCCACCCCTGGCGCGTAGCACTGGGGGTGGTAGCGCATTTTGTGATCATGCCCGGTGTGGCCTGGGTGCTCTGCCAGGCTTTCCATCTGCCGCCGGAGATTGCCGTCGGCGTGATCCTTGTCGGCTGCTGCCCAAGCGGCACCTCGTCCAACGTCATGACCTGGTTGGCTCGGGGCGACCTGGCCCTGTCGGTGGCCATAGCCGCAGTGACCACCCTGCTCGCGCCGCTGCTGACTCCAGCGCTGATCTGGCTGCTGGCCTCAGCCTGGTTACCGGTGTCCTTCATGGAGTTGTTCTGGTCGATCCTGCAAGTGGTGCTGCTGCCAATCGTGCTGGGGGTACTGGCCCAGCGCCTGCTTGGCCATCGCGTGCAACGTGCAGTGGAAGTACTGCCACTGGTTTCGGTGGTCAGCATCGTCATCATCGTCACCGCCGTGGTGGCCGCCAGCCAGGCGAAGATCGCCGAGTCCGGCCTGCTGATCATGGCGGTAGTAATGCTGCACAACAGCTTCGGGTACTTGCTGGGCTACTTCACTGGGCGAGTGTTCAGCTGCCGCTGGCCCAACGCAAATCCCTGGCCCTGGAAGTCGGCATGCAGAACTCCGGTTTAGGCGCGGCGCTGGCCAGTGCGCACTTTTCGCCGCTGGCGGCAGTACCCAGCGCGTTGTTCAGTGTCTGGCACAACATTTCCGGAGCCCTACTCTCGACCTACTTCCGTCGCATGCGCGACGAAACCGAGCAAGAACCGGAAACACAACTCAGCAATGACTGAGCAAAAAACTGATCGACCGATGAAAGCTGAGCAGTATACTGCGCAGCGCGAGGACGACCTCGCGACTCGATCGAGTGATTAATTCTGGGGACGACCCCATCAACCGATGAGGTCCGCATGTCCTGGATCATTTTGTTTTTTGCCGGTTTGTTTGAAGTGGGCTGGGCGGTCGGCCTGAAATACACCGATGGCTTCAGCCGTCCGCTGCCCACCGCCCTGACCATCATCGCGATGGCCATCAGCCTGGGCTTGCTGGGCCTGGCAATGAAGGAGCTGCCCCTGGGCACCGCCTATGCGATCTGGACCGGCGTTGGCGCCATTGGCACAGTGATCGCCGGGATTATCCTGTTCGGAGAATCCATGGCCATTATGCGCTTGGCCAGTGTGGCGCTGATCATCGCCGGCCTGGTGGGATTGAAAGTCAGCGCCAGCTGATAGCCCCGCCGCAGAAATAAAAACGCCCGCAACATTGCGGGCGTTTTTGTATCCGTCAGATCACTAGCGACGGGGTCCGCGCAACTGCCCCACCATCGCCTGCAACTGCACTGGCTCGGCAGCTTCCACGGCCACCATGGGCCCGGCCACCAAGGTCACTCGCGACCAGAAGCGATGGAACAAGCCTTTGTTCGGATCACGACTGAAGAAACTCCCCCACAAGCCTTGCAAAGCCAAGGGAATCACCGGCACCGGGGTTTCTTCGAGAATCCGCGTGAGGCCGCCCTTGAACTCGTTGATCTCGCCATCGGCAGTCAACTTACCCTCAGGAAAAATGCACACCAACTCACCATCACGCAGGTACTCGGCAATCTTCTTGAACGCTTTTTCATAGATCTGCAGGTCTTCGTGCCGACCAGCAATGGGAATGGTCCCAGCGGTACGGAAGATGAAGTTCAACACCGGCAGGTTGTAGATCTTGTAGTACATCACGAAGCGAATCGGCCGACGGACCGCTCCGCCGATCAGCAAGGCATCGACGAAAGACACGTGATTACACACCAGCAAGGCTGCCCCCTCATCGGGAATCAGCTCCAGGTTGCGATGCTCGACACGGTACATGGAATGGCTGAGCAACCAGATCATGAAACGCATGCTGAACTCGGGCACTACTTTGAAGATGTAGACGTTGACCGCGATATTGAGCAGCGACACCACCAGGAACAGATGGGGAATGGTCAGTTCGACCATGCTCAGCATGACAATGGAGACAATCGCCGACACCACCATGAACAGCGCATTGAGAATGTTGTTGGCCGCAATCACTCGGGCTCGCTCATTCTCCGGAGTACGGGACTGGATCAACGCATACAGCGGGACAATGTAGAAGCCACCAAAGACCCCAAGACCCAGCACGTCGAACAGCACCCACCAGGCATGGGCAAAGCCCAGCACTTCAATCCAGCCATGGCCATTGGCGCTTTCCGGAATCCCACCAGAATGCCACCACAGCAACAGGCCGAAGACCGTCAGGCCAAAGGAGCCGAACGGCACCAGACCGATCTCGACCTTGCGCCCTGAAAGCTTCTCGCACAGCATCGAGCCTAATGCGATACCCACCGAGAACACGGTAAGGATCAGTGTCACCACGGTCTCGTCGCCGTGCATCCACTCCTTGGCATACGCCGGGATCTGGGTCAGGTAGATCGCCCCGACGAACCAGAACCAGGAGTTGCCGACAATCGATCGAGACACCGCCGGGGTCTGCCCTAGGCCCAGGCGCAACGTAGCCCAGGACTGACTGAAGATGTTCCAGTTCAGACGCATGTCCGGGGTAGCCGCAGCGGCCCGGGGAATGGCCCGGCTAGCCAGATAGCCCAGCACCGCGACACCGATGATGGCGCCCGAGACAATCGGCGCGTAATGCGCCGAGGACATCATGATCCCGGCACCGATAGTGCCCGCCAGAATCGCCAGGAAGGTGCCCATTTCCACCAGGCCGTTGCCTCCCACCAACTCTTCTTCACGCAGTGCCTGGGGCAAGATCGAATACTTCACCGGACCGAACAGCGCCGAATGGGTGCCCATGGCGAACAGCGCCACCAGCATCAGCGACAAGTGATCGAAGACGAATCCCACCGCCCCCACCAGCATGATCGCAATCTCACCCAACTTGATCAGGCGGATCAACGCATCCTTGGCGAACTTTTCGCCAAACTGCCCGGCCAGGGCCGAAAACAGAAAGAACGGCAAGATGAACAGCAAGGCACAGAGGTTGACCCAGATCGAGCGATCACCCTCGATGCTCAACTTGTAGAGAATGGCCAGGATCAACGATTGCTTGAAGATGTTGTCGTTGAAAGCGCCAAGGGACTGCGTGATGAAAAACGGCAGAAACCGCCGCTTGCGAAGCAAGGTGAACTGCGAGGGGTGACTCATCTTCCATGTCCCTGAGTGGCGTGGATACTGTTATTGGAGTGTCGAACGTCGATCCAGGCCACAACCTTACCTATCTTTGGCGATTATTTCCGTAGGCTTGCAATACACGGCGAAACAAACAGCTCTCCTTTATATGCACCCTGGACCGTGCGCTTGGCCACGATCAGCCACATCGCCGCCAGGGCCACCACCAGCACCGCGCCGAACACACTGAAGAACCCCAGATGCAAGGTGCTGCCCAGTTTCAGGGTGGCCAGCGAATACACGCCCAACGGGAAGGTGAAGCCCCACCAGCCGAGGTTGAAGGGGATGCCTTCACGCAGGTAGCGTCGGGTAATCAGCACCGCCATCAGCATCCACCACAGGCCAAAACCCCACAGCGTCAGCCCTGCCACAAGCCCCAGGCCGGCAGCAATCTCGCCGACACCTGGCAAGCCGTTGGCGCTGAAGATTGCCGGCGCATCGGCCCCCAGCACCAGCATACCCAGGGCGCCGGTACCAATCGGCCCCAAGGCCAGCCAGCTCGAGGCCGCCATGCTTTCGTGGGGCAATTTATGCAGGGCCATGCGCAGCAGCAGGATGGTCAGGATGCTGAATGCCACCGGCAGCGAAAAGGCCCACAGCACATAGCTGGTACTGAGCATCACCAGTTGCCCGTGGGCGTCCTGCAGATGGGGTGCCAGCAGGCCGCCACTGGCCGCCGCCACTTCAGCTGCCACCACCGGCAACAGCCAGACAGCGGTCATCTGATCGATGCTGTGTTCCTGGCGGGTGAACATCATGTAGGGGATCAGGATCCCGCACGCCAGGGACATCGCCACATCCAGCCACCAGAGCACTTGCGCCAGGTTCACGACACCCTCGCCCCAGCGAGGGATACCGAACAGCAGCAAGCCATTGATGATGGTCGCCAGGCCCATCGGAATGGTGCCAAAGAACATCGAGACCGTGGAATGCCCGAAAATCCGTCGCGCCTCATCGAAGAACAACACCCAGCGCGCGGCATACATCAGCGTAAACAACACGAACAAAGCGATGGTCAGCCACCAGAACCCCTCGGCCACCAGGTGCAGCCCGGGAACCTCGGCCGGCCACTGGGCCAGGGCCAACGCCAAGACGCCGGTGCCCATGGTGGCCGCGAACCAGTTGGGGGTGAATTGGCGAATGGCTTCCCGGGGGTGTTGTAAATGGCTCAAGGGCCGGTGGCCGGGTTTGCTGCTATGGGTACATGTCATGGCGTGTCTCCTGTCCCCTGATGAGGTGGAGCCAATGGTAGAACCTAATCGAATATCTATATAACGGGTAATTTCTCTATCTGTTATCTATTTTACAAATATATAGCTAGACACTGCCCTCGGACTCGATCACCAACACTCTGGCGACCCCTTGCGGATGAGCCACGTGCTCGGTGCCAAGGTCGGCGTAGAAGATATCTCCAACCTCCAGCATCACCGCCTGCTCCCGACCTTCCTGGCGATAGTGCATCTGCACCCGGCCGGTCAGGACCACAAAAACTTCCTGGCCGTCATTGATGTGCCATCGATAGGGCTGGTCGGTCCAGTGCAGGCGCGTACTGATGCCATTCATGCTGGCAATATCCAGTGCCGCCCAGGCTCGATCACCAACAAACTCGGCACTGCGAATGACCTTCATGCCTGGCTCCCCCACCGCGCTCCCATCGCTCCACCCAGTTGTCGAGCGGCTTCAACCCAGTAGCAGGCAAGACACAGCGCACGCCAGTCATTACCGATCAGCAGATAACGAAATACAGGGGACATGGTGTGCATTCCTTCAGAGCAAAAAGCGAGCATCCAGGGTGACCTTGGTCAGCGCTGTTAGTAAGTGGCCAGAAAGCCATCTTCCGATAGAATCGGGCCAATCCTTTCACCTGGGCCCAAGCATGCACGCCGATGTCGATCCACCTTTGCGCATTGCGGTGATCGCCTTTGATGGCATCAGCCCCTTTCACCTGTCAGTACCATTGCTGGTATTCGATGAACAACACCAGGATTTCGAACTGCCACGCTTTCAGGTGCGAGTCTGTGCCTTCGAGAACCTGCCACTGCGAACATCCGCCGGTTTCGAGATCACTGTCCATCACGACCTGAGCGAGTTGCACGAGGCTGACGTGATTGTCATGCCTTCCTGGCGCGACAGCCTGGAGCGACCGCCCCAAGTGCTGCTCGATGCGCTGTACAACGCTCATCAGCGGGGCGCACGCCTGGTGGGATTGTGCCTCGGGGCTTTTGTCCTGGCCGAGACCGGGCTCTTGAATGGCCACAAAGCCACTACTCACTGGCACTGGGCCCGGGCGTTCAGCGAAAAATACCCAGAGGTGGAACTGGACGCCGACGTGCTGTATGCCCAAGCCGGTACCCTGCTCACTTCCGCAGGTACCGCTGCCGGACTGGATTGCTGCCTGTATCTGCTACAACAGTTGTGCGGCGCCCAGAGCGCCCACAAGCTGGCCCGTCGCTTGGTGATCGCTCCTCATCGTTCCGGCGGCCAGGCCCAATTCATCGACCACCCCCTGCCCCAGGCTGGCGAGCGCAATCCTATGGGGCAGCTGTTGCAATGGCTGGGAGAGAACTTCACTCGGAACCACTCACTGGACTCACTGGCTGAGCGCGCAACCATGAGTCGACGCTCTTTCACTCGGCATTTCCGCCAACTGACTGGCACCACCTTGGGCCAATGGTTGCTTGGTCGACGCCTGAACCATGCCCAGCGCCTGCTGGAAACCAGCCAGCAGAGCATCGACGCCATTGCCGTGGAGTCAGGCTTTGTCAGCACTCTATCCATGCGCCAGCATTTCAATGCAGTGCTACATCTCTCCCCTTCGGCTTATCGGGCGCAGTACCGACGCCCTTGAGACGCCTGATTCAGAGTCCAACGCCACAAGCCGAGGCTGAGCGGCGGCGCATCAGGGCCAACAGAGCGCCAAGGGACAGCAGGATCAGCACTGCCCCATAACCATCGGTGGTGGCAATCAGGCCGAAGCTGCGCGTGAGACTTCCTGCCAGCAGCGCCGGCAGGCAAAAGGCCAGATAACTCAACACATAAAACGCCGACATCAAGCCCGCCCGCTCGTGAGGCAAGGCCAGAGGCACCACGCTGCGCAGTGCACCGAGAAATCCGGCGCCAAAGCCACTGCCCAGTACCAGGGTGCCGAAGAAGAACAGCATCAGGCTGGCGCTATGCACCGCACCGAGAATCAGCATCACTCCCACCGCCAACAAGCCCGCCCCCAAACGCAGGACTTTGTCCGCCGGGCGCTGACGCTGGGAGAAGATCATCAGCGCGCCACTGAGTGTCAGCACGGCCACCAGTGCACCGCCGATCAGGTTCGAGGTGGACCCGGTAGCGGCCCGCACCAGGGACGGCGCCAGGGACAGATAAAAGCCACCCACCGCCCAGACCGCCACATCCACCGGCAACGCCAGCCATAAAGCCCACCGTGCTTGTGGCGGGACATGCAGCCTGGGCCGCAGGGAAGCCCAGGCACCCGCTTGCGGACTGACACTTTCCGGCAGACGCCAGACATACAGCGCCTGGACCAGGAACACTCCCAGCAGCAACCAATAACTCAGTTGCAGCGGCCATGGCGCAAATTCCACCAGCAGGCTGGCTCCCATGGCACCACAAGCCATCCCCAGCAATGGAGCAACGCTATTGACCAAGGGCCCCTGCCGGGGGTCTGTGTCCAGCAACGCGGCACCGAGCACGCTGGTGGCCATGCCAGTGGCAAACCCCTGCATCACGCGCGCAGCAATCAGCCACTGCACACTGCTTTCATTGATGAACAGCAGCATTGCCAGGATATTGATCAGCAAGGCGACAAAAATCACCGGCCGGCGCCCCAGGTAATCCGACAGCGACCCCACTGTCAGCAAGGCCGCCAACAAGCTCAAGGCATAGACCCCGAAGACCAGGGTCAAGACTGCCGACGAGAAGTGCAGGGATTCCTGATACAGGTGATACAGCGGCGTCGGTACGCTGGATGCCGCCAGAAAACTGAGCAGGGTAATGGCCAGAAACACCAGACTGCGACGGTTAGACACGCAAGTGTCGATAACACCGGACATGAACACGCTCCACTAAAGCTAATATTTTGCTTTTGTGGAGTGTGCGACTGTCACGGGCTTAAAGCAAATTCTTTGTGTTAAGGTTCGACGCCATGACTATTAGAGAAGGTTTACGCCCTGGCGGTCGCAGCGCCCGGGTTCAAGAGTCCATCCATACCGCGGTCCGCGAGCTTCTTGACGAACAGGAACGCTCGACCCTGACCGTACCGCAGATCGCCAGCCGCGCCGGGGTCACGCCCTCGACCATCTATCGTCGCTGGGGCGACCTGTCAGCCCTGCTGGCCGATGTCGCCCTGGCGCGCATGCGTCCGGATAGCGAACCAGCCAACACCGGCACCCTGCGCGGCGACCTGCAGGCCTGGGCCGAGCAATACCTGGATGAAATGAGTTCGGAACCTGGACGCAACATGATGCGCGACGTGCAATGCAGCGCGACCCCAGGCTATTGCGTGACCATCCTCAGCGCTCAGTTGCAGAGCATTATCGAACGCTATCCGGGCAGCGAAGAAAACCTGCCGGGCATCGACCGCCTGCTGAACCTGATAGTAGCGCCCACGGTGTTCCGAATTCTGTTCTCCGCCGCACCGCTGCCGGTGCAGGAACTCCATGAACTGATCGAGATTGCCCTGCAGCCATAGCCCGCCCGCACGGCTGTACAGCCGTGCGACATCAGGCCGCGCTGAGACCTTGGTCGACACTGACGCCAACTCAACATCGTGCCAGACTGTCTGGCCGGGCTGAGGTGCCCGGCGTCTTTGCTTCGGAGTTTCCATGTCGTTGTCCAGCGGGCTGATCGCCGCCGTTGCCCTGGCCTATATGGCCATCATGTTCGCCATCGCCTTCTACGGTGATCGTCGCAGCACGCCCCTGCCACCGCGGGTACGGGCCTGGGTATACAGCCTGTCGCTGGCCGTCTATTGCACCAGCTGGACCTTCTTTGGCGCAGTGGGCCAAGCCGCCGAACAACTCTGGGCGTTCCTGCCGATCTACCTGGGCCCCATCCTGCTGCTGGTGTTCGCGCCCTGGGTGTTGCAGAAGATGGTGATGATCAGCAAACAGGAGAACATCACCTCCATCGCCGACTTCATTGCCGCCCGCTATGGCAAATCCCAGTCCCTGGCAGTGGTGGTGGCGTTGATCTGCATGGTGGGGGTGCTGCCCTACATTGCCCTGCAACTCAAAGGCATCGTACTCGGGGTCAACCTGCTGATCGGCGCCGGAGCTGACGCCATGGGCACGCGAGCACAGGACACGGCGCTGATCGTGTCGCTGATCCTGGCCCTGTTCACCATCGTCTTCGGCACCCGCAACCTCGACGCCACCGAACACCACCGGGGCATGGTGCTGGCGATTGCCTTCGAATCCCTGGTCAAGCTGTTTGCCTTCCTCGCCGTGGGCGCCTTTGTGACCTTTGGCCTGTATGACGGCTTCGACGACCTGTTCAACCAGGCCATGCTGGCACCGCGCCTGGAGCAGTACTGGAAGGAAACCATCAACTGGCCGTCGATGGTGGTCCAGACCGGTGTAGCAATGATGGCGATCATCTGCCTGCCACGGCAGTTCCACGTCACCGTGGTGGAGAACATCGAACCCCAGGATCTGCGCCTTGCCAAATGGGTGTTTCCGGCCTACCTGGCCCTGGCCGCACTGTTTGTAGTGCCCATCGCCCTGGCTGGGCAAATGCTCCTGCCCAGCAGCGTGTTGCCAGACTCCTTCGTCATCAGCCTGCCCCTGGCCCAGGCCCATCCGGCCCTGGCCCTGCTGGCATTCATCGGTGGCGCATCGGCGGCCACCGGCATGGTGATCGTCGCCAGCGTCGCGCTATCGACCATGGTTTCTAACGACATGCTGCTGCCCTGGCTGCTGCGGCACAAAAACGCCGAACGGCCTTTCGAAGTCTTCCGCCACTGGATGCTCTCGGTACGCCGGGTCAGCATCGTCGCCATCTTGTTACTGGCCTACGTCAGTTATCGCCTGCTGGGCTCCACAGCCAGCCTGGCCACCATCGGCCAGATCGCCTTCGCTGCCGTGACCCAACTGGCCCCAGCCATGCTCGGCGCGTTGTACTGGAAACAAGCCAACCGTCGCGGCGTTTTCGCCGGCCTGGCAACCGGCACCTTCCTTTGGTTCTACACCCTGGTCCTACCCATCGCCGCCCACAGCCTGGGCTGGTCCCTGAACAGCTTCCCAGGTTTGGCCTGGCTGCACGGCAACCCACTGAACCTGCCGATCACCCCATTGACTCAAGGCGTAGTGCTATCCCTGGCCGGCAACTTCACGCTGTTCGCCTGGGTCTCGGTGCTATCGCGCACCCGGGTTTCCGAACACTGGCAGGCCGGGCGCTTCATCGGCCAGGAAATCAGCGGACGTCTCAGCTCACGCTCGATGCTGTCGGTGCAGATCGACGACCTGCTGAAGCTGGCAGCCCGCTTTGTCGGTGAAGAACGCGCCCGCCAGAGCTTCATCCGCTTCGCCTACCGCCAGGGCAAAGGCTTCAACCCCAACCAGAACGCCGACGGCGAGTGGATCGCGCACACCGAACGCCTGCTGGCCGGGGTCCTTGGGGCCTCCTCGACCCGCGCCGTGGTCAAGGCCGCCATCGAAGGGCGGGAGATGCAACTGGAGGATGTGGTACGTATCGCCGACGAAGCATCCGAGGTGCTGCAGTTCAACCGTGCACTGCTACAGGGAGCGATCGAAAACATCACCCAGGGCATCAGCGTGGTGGACCAGTCGCTGAAACTAGTGGCCTGGAACCGTCGCTACCTGGAGCTGTTCAACTACCCCGAAGGCTTGATCAGTGTCGGTAGGCCAATTGCCGACATCATTCGGCACAATGCCGAACGCGGCCTGTGCGGCCCCGGCGAAGCGGAAGTCCACGTGGCGCGGCGCCTGCACTGGATGCGCCAGGGACGGGCCCACACTTCCGAACGACTGTTTCCCAATGGCCGGGTCATCGAGTTGATCGGCAACCCAATGCCCGGCGGCGGCTTCGTCATGAGTTTCACCGACATCACCCCGTTCCGCGAAGCCGAACAAGCCCTCACCGAAGCCAACGAAGGCCTGGAACAGCGGGTAGCCGAACGTACCCACGAACTGTCACAACTCAACGCGGCGCTGACCGAAGCCAAGGGCACGGCGGAAGCCGCCAACCAGTCCAAGACCCGCTTTCTGACAGCGGTCAGTCATGACCTGATGCAACCCTTGAACGCCGCACGCCTGTTCTCCGCCGCCCTCTCCCACCAGGACGATGGGCTGTCTGCCGACGCCCAGCAACTGGTCCAGCACCTGGACAGTTCGTTACGCTCTGCAGAAGACCTGATCAGCGACCTGCTGGACATCTCGCGCCTGGAAAACGGCAAGATCACCCCCGATCGCAAGCCCTTCGCCCTCAATGAACTGTTCGACACCCTGGGCACCGAATTCAAGGCCCTGGCCCAGGAACAGGGCTTGCAGTTTCGCGTGCGCGGCAGTCGCCTGCGTATTGACAGCGACAGCAAGCTGTTGCGGCGGGTCCTGCAGAACTTCCTGACCAACGCCTTCCGCTACGCCAAGGGTCCGGTACTGCTGGGAGCACGTCGCCATGGAGACTCACTGAGCCTGGAGGTCTGGGACCAGGGACCAGGCATTCCGCTGGACAAGCAGCAGGTGATTTTCGAGGAATTCAAGCGCCTGGACAGCCATCAGACCCGCGCCGAGAAAGGCCTGGGACTGGGCCTGGCGATTGCCGACGGCCTGTGCCGGGTGCTCGGCCATCCCTTGCAGGTGCGTTCATGGCCTGGCAAAGGCAGTGTGTTCAGTGTCAGCGTGCCCCTGGTCCTCAGCAGCGCAGTCGCGCTAGACAAGGCTACCGAACTGAACGGGCAGCCCCTCAACGGCGGGCAAGTGCTCTGCGTAGATAATGAAGACAGTATTCTGATCGGCATGAACAGCCTGCTTACACGCTGGGGCTGCCAGGTCTGGACCGCGCGCAACCGTGATGAGTGCGCCGCGCTGCTCAAGGAGGGGGTCCGCCCGCAATTGGCGCTGGTGGACTACCACCTGGACGACGGCGAAACCGGCACCGAGGTCATGGCCTGGCTACGCACACAACTGGGCGAACCGGTGCCCGGAGTGGTCATCAGCGCCGATGGCCGTCCGGAGATGGTCACCCAGGTACATGCAGCGGGACTGGACTATCTGGCCAAGCCGGTGAAGCCCGCGGCGTTGCGCGCCCTGCTG
The DNA here is from genome assembly GCF_009908205.1 of Pseudomonas sp. Fl5BN2. Taxonomy (NCBI): domain Bacteria; kingdom Pseudomonadati; phylum Pseudomonadota; class Gammaproteobacteria; order Pseudomonadales; family Pseudomonadaceae; genus Pseudomonas; species Pseudomonas sp. Fl5BN2. Next base: position 57,711 of record NZ_JAAARL010000006.1, read on the forward strand.
AGCCGGCATCTGCCCTTGGGTTGAGACCGGTTATTCCGGCAATTCCAGCTCACGCCCTTCGGCGTCGGTCATCGCCCGCTCCAGCAAGTCCGCCGGCAAGCTCTTGCTGGCCCTGGCCCCGAGCAACTTGAGTTGTTCGCTGCGACTGACCAGATTGCCCCGGCCGTCGGTCAATTTGTTGCGTGCCGCGGCGTAGGCCTTGTCCAATTGCTGCAGGCGATTGCCGACTTCGTCCAGGTCCTGGATGAACAGTACGAACTTGTCGTACAGCCAGCCCGCACGCTCGGCTATCTCCCGGGCATTCTGGCTCTGCCGCTCCTGCTTCCACAGGCTGTCGATCACCCGTAGCGTGGCAAGCAGAGTGGTGGGGCTGACAATGACGATGTGCCGGTCGAAAGCCTCCTGAAACAGGTTGGGCTCGGCCTGCAGGGCAGCGGAGAACGCCGCCTCAATGGGCACGAATAGCAACACAAAGTCGAGACTGTGCAGGCCTTCGAGTCGCTTGTAGTCTTTATCGGACAGCCCCTTGACGTGATTACGCAGGGACAGCACGTGCTGCTTCAAGGCCGCCTGGGCAACCTGCGGATCATCGCTGCCAACGTATTGCTGATAGGCCGTGAGGCTAACTTTGGAGTCCACCACCACCTGCTTGTCACCCGGTAGCATGATCAACACATCGGGCTGGAAACGTTCGCCGTCCGGCCCCTTGAGGCTGACCTGAGTCTGGTACTCGCGGCCTTTCTCCAAGCCAGCGTGCTCCAGTACCCGTTCGAGAATCAGCTCCCCCCAATTGCCCTGAGTCTTCTGCCCCTTGAGAGCGCGGGTCAAGTTGGTGGCCTCATCACTCAAGCGCAGATTCAACTGCTGCAGGCGTTCCAACTCCTTGGCCAGGGAGAAACGCTCCCGAGCCTCGGCCTGGTAGCTTTCCTCGACCCGTTTTTCAAAGGACTGGATGCGTTCCTTCAGCGGGTCCAGCAATTGCCCGAGACGCTGCTGGCTGGTCTCGGCGAAACGCTGCTCGCGCTCATCAAAAATCTTGCCGGCCAGCTCAGCGAACTGTGCACGCAATTCATCCCGGGAACCTTGCAGATCGGTAAGACGCTGCTGATGACTCTCCTGCTGCTCACGGAGTTCGGCATTCAGTGATGCGGCGTGGGCATCCAGCCGGCGCAACTCGTTCTCTTTGGCCGCACGCTCCAGGTTCCAGGCGTGGGCGGCATCCCGGGCGTTATCGCGCTCGATCTGCAGCAGCTCGACTTCCCGACGCAGCGCAGCCAGATCCGCTTGTTTGAGGGCATTGGCCTGACTCAAGTCGCTGACTTCGTCCCGGCAAGCGTCCAATTGCGCTGTCAGTCCTTCCTGGGCCAGTTGGGCCGTGGCCAGGCGCTCCTCCAGCAGGGACAGCTCAGTCTGACTGGAGCTCCCACGACGTTGCAGTTGCCAGACCAACGCCAGCAGCGGCAGCGCGGCACCCGCCAGGCCAAGCAGCATGCTGGTCAAGTCCATAGCCATAGCGACTCCTGCCGTCGAAATAAGAAATGAAGGTTAACCAAGCCACCAGGTGTTGGACAGCTCAGTCTTCGATCCGGCCCAGCTCGCGCTGAGCGCGAAGGTCGCCGGCACGGGCAGCCTGGCGCAATAAATCATGACCGATACGGCGGTCCCGGGCGTTGCCGCACTCACGGCACATCAACTGGCCAAGGCGGCTTTGTGCTGCGACCACGCCTTCGCGGGCTGGCTGCTTGAGCAGTCGTCCGGCGAAATGCTTGACGTTGGGGTTATGTCCAAGCCGTGGGCTATCTAATAGCCACAAAGCGACACGCAGGGAGAAGCGCTTGGATTCGGTAACACTGGCAGGGGTTGCGGTAACAGAAGGTGATACTGAGCGAAACTTCATAAAGCACTGTGGGGCAGATCGGAAGGCGCGCCACTCTACTCCTTTTTTCGCAAGGGTAAAGTCTAAAAGAGCCAACACGCCCGCCCTAGAGCAAGCGCTTGGGACAATCCACAGAAGCTGTGGATAACTCAGTGGACAACCCCTATACAACCCTCCAAAACCCCCATGAGACGGGCCTTTCAGTCAAACTGACGCTTTTTTCACCAGTAAAAAAAACCGATGTTTTTCATTGACTTAAATTCTCGAGACAGGCTATAGGGCAGACTACAGGGAAGGTGACAAGGCGGTGACACGCTGCGCAACAAGTGTGCACAACTGCGCCAAAAACAATGCCGGTAACGCACCGTTTTCGTACACGCGTCAACGTTGAGAGTCACGCATTCAATACGACGGTTTTTCTCCGCCAGTGGGATTTTTTCCTAGCACACTTGCATTATCTCGTTCAACCCAATAGAATCCTCGCCGTTAGTACCAAGCTGAAAGTCAATTCTGGTCGAACAAGTCCCGCCGATACCTTCTCCAAGCGAGAACAATGTCGAACATCAAGGACCGACCACCTCGCTGGTTTCCAGGTAAAACTCGTACTCATGTACCGCTCTTGAACAGAATTCAAAAGCAGCCCACGAGTTAATTACTCTGACCGAACCAACCTGCAAATTGATCAGGATCTCCACCCTGGGCCCAGAACCTTTGCCCTTGTTGTGTTGCCTGCCCTCCTAAGTACCTACCTGCCAGCCCTAGCGCAACCTTATTAAAGCGCTGCAACTGGCGGCTTTGTTCCAGTCAGGTTCTTCGTTTGACCAATGGTGGTCGGCGCTACTGGAACGTTTTAACGTTGCACGGTTCTTAACCGTGTCATTTGTAGGAACACCTAATAATTATGTCTACTCAAATCCAGACTCAGGATGCCATTCGCACCCTCACCCACGCCTTTGCACCGTTGAACTGCCTGATCATGGCTACCCGCAAAGGCTGCTTTAGCTTCACCCTGGTCAACGAACATGGCATCGCCCGTCACAGCGAACGCCTGTACCCCGATCAATACTCCAGCGCCGAACCGCTGCAGGCAGTGATCGATCGTACCCGCCAGGCCCTGGTTGCCTGATACGCCAGATTGCTGAAAAACCTAAAAGCCTCGCTTGCTAGCGGGGCTTTTTATTGCCTGCTGCTTGTCCACCCAGCAATCCAGCCAAAGCACCAATCGATATAAGGCTTATAACAAGAGAATGGAAATATTTTAAAAACAAACCTTTACAAGATAGATATGACACTACACTTCAAGTCAGGCGGCATGACCCGCTTCCGGTGAGCCTGAATCTTTTATCGCTGCCAAGCCTCATCAGGTTTCACCGGTCACTTTTACCCGTCGAGGGATTTATGGGTATCGCCGCCAGCGAGTTGTGTCGCTACGTGATCCGCCCAACACTGATGTACTTGGGCTGTCACAGCAAAACCGCTGAAGCCTTGCTACTAGGAATTGCCGCCAGCCAGTCGGCGCTGGGCTCGGCCCTGCACGATCGCCGTGGCCATGGCCTGTATCGCATCACCGAGCCCCGCCACAGAGCTCTTTGGGACCATTACCTGGCACTTGACCCTGAACGGGCCAGCCTGGTTCGCGGGTTGGCCAGCCAACATGCGTTCCTCAGCGGACCGCAGCTGGAGCTCACAGTCAATCTACGGTATGCCACTGCAATCGCCTGGTTGCTGGTAGAAGCACAACACACCCCACTCCCCGCTGCCGACGACCTGCTCGGCATGGCCCGCATCTGGAGGAAGACCTTTCAACCACAAGGACGTTTGAGAGATTTCACCTGTGCCTGGCAAACCTGTATTGCCCCCCCGAGCCAGGTCGCCTGCTGACAATGACTTTTACAAAATCGGAGAAAAAACCCGATTTTGGTCGGATTGTCCTACAAAAACACTCTAAATCAACTGTTTCAGCCTATAGCGCCGAAGCCGAAATGTTGGTAATTTTCGCCTCGGTGATCACCAGGAGTTCTAATAATGAAAAAAGTAATGCTCAAATCGACCATCAGCCTCGCTGTTGCCGTGGCATCTAGCCAGATCTTCGCCAGTGGCTTTGCCCTTAACGAACAAAGCATCAGTGGCATGGGGACTGGTTTTGCAGGACGCTCTTCTGCTGCCGATGATGCAAGCACTGTATTTGGTAACCCTGCCGGTATGTCCCGTCTCAAGACCCAACAAGTGACTGTTGGTGTTGCCGCCATTGACGCATCTACTGACATTAAGCACACCAGTGGTACTCAGAAGGGTACCAACAACGGCGACATGGTTCCTTTCACGGCCGTGCCATTGGGTTTCTACGTCAAGCCTATCGATGAACATTGGGCATTCGGCCTGGGTGTTTATGCACCGTTCGGCCTGGTGACCAACTACGAAAGCAACTTCCAGGGCCGTAACTTCGGCAGCAAAAGTGAAGTCAAGGTAGTGACCCTCCAACCAACCGTAAGCTATGCCTTCAATGACAAGGTATCGATTGGTTTTGGTCCGACTATCAACCGCATTTCCGGTGTATTGGAATCGGCCCTGCAGCCGCCATTTTCCCAGAACACCAGCAACGTCAAGATCAAGGGTGACGATACCGCCTGGGGTTACAACATCGGCGTATTGGTACAAGCGACCGACACGACTCGCGTTGGCCTGACCTATCACTCCAAAGTGGATTACAAACTGGAAGGTCATACTGACGTCTATGCCGGTGCAGGCACTGCAGGCGCAGGAAGCCCGTTCTCGGTACTGAAAAGCAACCGTTACGACGCCTCCCTCAAGGTTACAACCCCTGAGTCCTACGACCTGTCGGTCACTCAAGACATGAGCGATGCCTGGAAACTCTATGCCGGTACCACTTGGACCCGCTGGAGCCGCCTGAAAGACATCACTGTCAACAACGAAGGTGTAACCGCCGCCAACGGCGGTGCCTTTGCTCCGGCCGGCCTGAGCACCATCAAAGAAGATCAGAACTGGCACGACACCTGGGCTTACGCCGTGGGTACCTCCTACCAGTTGAACAAGCAGTGGGTAGTACGTACAGGTCTGACCTTTGACCAGTCGCCAACCAACAACACTGACCGCTCGCCACGTATCCCTACCGGTGACCGGACCATCCTCAGCTTCGGTGCCGGCTGGAGCCCGACTGACGACCTGACCATCGACGTGGCTTACTCTTACCTCAAGGAAGAAAAGGTCAGCATCAACCGCAAAAACGCACTCGGCCAGACTTACAACGCCGAGTACGAAAACAGCGCAAACGGTTTCGGCGTAGGTGCAACCTATCGCTTCTAACCTTCGGTGCCAGACAACTACCTGGCATGCAGAATGAAAAAGCCCCGGCGTCTCAGGACCCGGGGCTTTTTCATTCCTGCCGCTTCAGACACTCAAGACTTCGATGCCAGCGCCTGCTCCACCGCCTCGATGAACTCAGGATTATCCGGTTTGGTCAGACTGGAAAAATGGGCGATCACCTTCCCCTGACGATCCACCACGTACTTGTAGAAATTCCACTTCGGCGCACCGCTCTGCTCAGCCAGCACCTTGAACAGGTGCACCGCATCTGCGCCCCTGACCTTCTGCGGCTCGGTCATGACAAAGGTCACACCATAATTGACGTAGCAGACCCTGGCGGTCTCTGCACCATCCTTGGACTCCTGCTTGAAATCATCGGAAGGCACACCCACCACCTCCAGCCCCTGATCCTTGTAACGCTGATACAGCGCCTCAAGGCCTTTGAATTGCGGGGCGAATCCACAAAAGCTCGCGGTATTGACCACCACCAATGGCTTGCCGGCAAAGCGCTGGCACAGATCAATGGACTCCTTGGCGTGCAACTTGGGCAGCGACCCCTGCAGCAACGACGGACAATCCGCAGCCCAAGCCGAGCCGGCGAATGTTACCAGCAAAGCTGGAATAGCAAACCAGCGCACAGCCATGTCCCGCGTCCTTGAATAATCGACAGACCCCGACGTTACTCGCCGCGGTGCCTGCCTAGCAAGCGCCCATGCCCAACTGCATCACGGCCAGCCCGCCGCGATGCCAGCCCCACCAGGCCAGCAGCAACAGCAAGATGCCGACAACCAGGCCAACACCATAGAAGATCCAGGCCTTCACGCTGTGCTCGCCTGAAGACGTGCTACCGGAAGCTCGCGCACCGGCCAGTTGAGGGCAGCGGCCAGCAGACTGAGGAGAATCGCTACCTGCCAGATCAAGTCGTAACTCCCGGTAAGGTCATACGCAACGCCTCCCAGCCACCCCCCGAGGAAGGCCCCCAACTGGTGGAACAGGAAGACAATCCCACCGAGCATGGACAGGTTTCTGACCCCGAACAAGGTCGCTACCGTACCGTTGGTCAAAGGCACGGTGGACAGCCAGAGAAAACCCATGACCATGCCAAACAGGTAGGCGCTGGTCTGAGTCACCGGCAACCACAGGAACAAACCGATCACCACCGCCCGCAACAGATACAGGCCGGTAAGCAGTCGCGGCTTGGACATCCGCCCGCCCAGCCAACCTGCGGTGTAGGTGCCAAAAATATTGAACAGCCCGATCAGCGCCAACACCGTGGTGCCGACCGTGGCCGGCAGGTGCTGATCCACCAGATAGGCGGGCAAATGCACCCCGATGAACACCACCTGGAAACCGCAGACGAAAAAACCGAACGCCAGCAGCCAGAATCCCGAATGTGAACAGGCTTCACGCAACGCTTCCGACAGGCTCTGCTCATGACCCAGTACTGGCAGCGGCTTATCCTTGAGCATGCTCACCAGCGGCACGATCAGTGCCACCAACACCCCGAGCACCAGCAGTGCCGTCGACCAGCCCAACCAACCGATCAGGCCCAAGGTTCCCGGGAGCATGGCGAACTGACCAAAAGAGCCCGCGGCACTGGCAACGCCCATGCCCATGCTGCGCTTCTCCGGCGGCAGAGCCCGGCCGACGACACCAAGAATCACCGAGAAGGAAGTACCGGACAACCCAATACCGATCAGCAATCCGGCACTCAGGGACAGCGACAGGGCCGAATCCGACAACCCCATGAACACCAGCCCGACGGCATAGAGCACACCACCGACAAGCACTACCTTCGCGGCACCGAAGCGATCGGCCAAGGCCCCGGTAAAGGGTTGGGCTAGACCCCAGATCAGGTTTTGCAGGGCAATGGCAAAGGCGAACACTTCCCGCCCCCAGCCAAACTGTGCGCTCATGGGTGGCAGAAACAGGCCAAAGCCATGCCTGATGCCCAGCGACAGAGCCAGGATCAATGCACTGCCGAGAAGCACCCAGCCACTGGTACGCCACATCGATGACATTTTATTCTCCAATTACGGGTATATACCCGCTTGTATTCAAACAAACTGGCATCAAGCCAGTTCGTTCAGCAAGGCCAACAAGGTTTCACGCTTCTCGGCACCCAGGCGATCGATCAGACGCTGCTGGGCAGCTTCCCAAACAGGCAGCGCGGCGATCAACCGCTCGTGCCCCGCCTCGGTCAGTTGCACCAGACGGTTACGCTGGTCGTCACCCTCCATCAACCTGACCAGGCCGGCGGCTTCCAGCACCCGCACATTGCGCCCCAGAGTGCTGCGATCCAGGCCCATGGCTTCCGCCAGGCTAGAGATGCTTGGCTGATCCAGGCGCAGTAGATTGTTCAGCAAGGAATACTGGGCGACATTGATCCCGAAGCCATCGAGGACACCGTCGTAGTACCGGCTGACGCCACGTGCGGCGCGACGCAGGTTGGTGCATAAACACTGAGAGGGAAGCATGATGCGTGTATATACCCGTGATTAATCCATAGCAAGATTTTTCGGAAAAATCGCCCAGTCGACGCTTTGCTCAAAACACCACCACTGCCAACAACACAGTCGTTTCCAGCAACTCCAATAGAGCACCTGCGGTATCCCCAGTGGTGCCACCCAAGCGCCGCATCATCAACTGACGCAACCAGAAGAACGCTACCACCGCCAGCAGCATCGCCCATAACCCGCTGTAACCTCCCAGCAACAGGCAGGCCAGCACACTCAGGCCCAACACCTGCCGGCCAGCCAGCGGCGGCAGATGATCGGCCAGAGCCTGCCCCAGCCCTCCGGCACGTACATAAGGCGTGCCGAGAAACAGCCCCAGCAATGCCGCACGTCCAATCAGCGGCGCCAACAACAAGGCAAAACCTTGCTGCTGCTCGATCAGCGCCACCAGGGCGGTGAACTTGAGCAACAGCACCATCACCAGAGTCACTACAGCGATCGGTCCGCTGCGAGGGTCCTTCATGATGCTCAGGGTTCGCTCACGATCACCGAAGCCCCCCAGCCAGGCATCAGCGCTGTCTGCCAACCCATCCAGGTGCAAGCCACCACTGAGCAAGACCCAAGCCGTCAGCAGCAGGGCCGCATGTACCAGTAAGGGAGTGCCGCCGAGCAAGGCGTTCAACGCCCACAACAGCATGCCGAACAGCAACCCCACCAACGGGTAGAACAGCAATGAGCGCCCCAGCTCTTCAGGCTGGGGCATTCCCGGCAGGCGGATCGGCAAGCTGCTGAGAAACTGCAAGGCAATCCAGAATGGCAACATTTCAGCCTTCCTCGCTCAAGTGACCCGCGGCGACCACCTTCAAGCTGAACAATGCACCGTGACTCACTTCGACATTCAGCAACTGCTCGCGAGGCAAACCCCGCGCCCGAGCCAGCAACAGGCGCATGACTCCACCATGACTGATCAGCAGCACACGCTGCCCGGCATAGGCCTGGTGCAAGCGGTCGATTGCCCCCAGGACCCGCCGGGAAAATGCCTCTACCGGCTCGCCCTCAGGAGGAGTGAAGCCATAAGGATCGGACCAGAAACGCCCCAACGCATCGGCATCGGTCTCCATCAGCGCCGCCGCGCTCTGCCCTTCCCACACGCCAAAATGCAGCTCCTGCAGGTGATGCTCCAGGGTCAACGGCAACTGCAACTGCGCCGCCAGCTCTTCGGCGAAACGCGCACAACGCTGCAACGGAGAACTGACCACCCGGTCCCACGGGCCACGACCCTGGAGCCCTTCACGCATCTGCTGCCAGCCACGAACGGTCAACGCATCGTCCAGACTGCCGCGCAGGCCCCCTCCTAACTCGGTCTCACCGTGGCGCAGCAGGTCCAGATGCAAGGTCATGCCGGACGATCCGCCACGGCCGCCTCGGCAAAAGTCGCCATCTGCCCATGCAGATCACAGGCAAGCCGCAGCAACGGCACTGCCAATGCAGCGCCGCTGCCTTCGCCCAGGCGCAGGCCGAGATCCAGCAACGGCTCCGCGTCCAGAATGCGTAGCACAAGCCGATGCCCGGGTTCGGCCCCTTGGTGGGCAAACAACAGCCATGGACGACTAGACGGATTCAGGCGCACCGCCACCAGGGCTGCGACACTGCAGATAAAACCATCCACCAGCACCGCGATACCTTCCTGGGCGCAAGCCAAGTAAGCCCCCACCAAAGCCGCTATTTCAAAACCGCCAAGACTGAACAGGCTCTGCAAGGCATCGCCTCGGCAAGCGGCATGCACCGTCAGGGCACGCTCGATCACCCGGGCCTTATGGTTGACGCCCTCGGCATCCAGGCCGGTGCCGGGTCCGGCCAACTGCGCCGCCGGAATATCCAGCAAGGCACAGGCAATGGCACTGGCAGCAGTGGTGTTGCCAATGCCCATTTCACCGCCGATAAACAGCTGGGCGCCGTTGGCATGGGCACGCAATGCGCTGGCGCGGCCGGCTTCAAGTGCCAGCTCGGCCTGAGCCCGGGTCATTGCCGGGCCTTGGACAAAATTGCCCGTGCCGAGCCCCAGGTTCAGATGACGGACACCAGGCAGGTTCAGCCCAGGTGTCACCGTTCCCAGATCGACCACTTCCAGCTGCGCCCCCAGTTGTTGGGCCAGCACACTGATCGCGGCGCCGCCACTGACAAAGTTCAGCAGCATCTGCCCAGTCACTTCCTGCGGATAAGCGGAAACCCTCTCGGCGACCACACCATGATCTCCAGCAAAGATGGCGATCCACACCTGTTCGAGGCTGGGCTTGAGCCGTCCTTGCAAACCCGCCAGGCGCACGGCCAAAGGCTCCAGGCGCCCGAGGGAACCGGCCGGTTTGGTCAATTGCTGCTGACGCTCCAGCGCTTGCTCAACCACCTGAACATCAATCGCCTTGCATGGGTTCAGCCACCAGGAGTTACTCATAATGCAGTTCCTTTCAAAGTCAGGGGCAAGCCGGCAACAGTCAGCACCACACGCTGACAACGCTCGGCCAGGGCTTGATGCAGCCAACCGGCTTCATCCACGTAGCGGCGAGTCAATTCGCCCAGCGGTACGACACCCATTCCGGTTTCGTTGCTGACAAAAATGATTTCTCCCGGCAACGTTGCCAGGCACTCCAGCAAAGCCTCACGCTCTGCCACCAGACGCTTGGCATCGTCGAGCATCAACAGGTTGGTCAGCCACAGGGTCAGGCAATCCACCAGCAGGCAGCTGCCGCCTGCTGCGCTCTGCTGCAGCACCCGAGCCAGCTCCACCGGCTCCTCAATCAAGCCCCACTGCGCCGGACGCCGCTCACGATGGTGGACGATACGTTGACTCATCTCGCCATCCAGAGGCTGGCTAGTGGCGATATAAGTCACCGCCAGACCGCTGTCCGTGGCCAGCTTTTCAGCCAGGCGACTCTTGCCGGAACGAGCTCCGCCGAGGATCAGTTGCAACATGCTTAGGCACCTTTGAAAAGAAGTCGGCCGGGGCTCCGGGCCTACAGACCGCAGAGCCGACGCAACGCGCCGGTATCCAGATGACACTCGACCAAGTCCGCCAGACGCTCGATATCGCGCTCACGCAGGGCGTGGTAATCCACCTCCTGCACATCCTGCAGGCCGGCCCAGCGCAGCAGTGCACTACAGGCTGCCGGGGTTTCGAACAGGCCGTGCAGGTAGGTCCCGAAAATTTGTCCGTCGAGGCTGCAGGCGCCATCGCTGCGACCGTCCTGGAGCAGCACCGCCGCTTGTTCCAGCGCCGGCCCTCGGGTAACCCCGGCGTGAATTTCATAGCCACTGACCGGGGCATTTTCCAGGGTCAGGTGACCGCTGACATTGCGCAGTTGCTTCTCTTCTTCGAGTACGGTTTCAAAGGCCAGCAGGCCCAGGCCCGGACTCGAACCCGCCGCCCCTTCCAAGCCCAGAGGATCGTGTAACTGCTCACCAAGCATCTGCAGGCCGCCACAGATCCCCAGCAACTTGCCGCCATAGCGCAAGTGTCGGGAAACAGCCCGGTCCCAGCCATTGGCCCGCAGATAAGCCAGGTCACCGCGCACGCTTTTCGAACCAGGAAGAATGATCAGGTCAGCAGCGGGAATCGCCTGCCCCGGGCCGATGAACTGCAAGTCCACCTGAGGATGCAGGCGCAACGGATCGAAATCCGTATGATTGCTGATGCGCGGCAACACCGGCACCACCACCTTCAGTACCTGCTCGTCTTTACTGGCCTGGCGCTGGTCGATGCCATCCTCCGCCTCCAGGTGCAAGTCCATGACATAAGGCAACACGCCGATCACCGGCTTGCCGGTACGGGCTTGCAGCCAGTCCAGCCCTGGCTGCAACAGCGCCAGGTCGCCACGAAAACGATTGATGATGAAACCCTGGACTCGCGCCTGCTCGCTGGCAGACAGCAATTCCAGGGTACCCACCAGGTGAGCGAACACTCCGCCACGATTGATATCGGCGATCAGCAACACCGGACAATCCACCGCCTCGGCAAACCCCATATTGGCGATATCGCCAGCCCGCAAGTTAATCTCCGCCGGCGAGCCGGCGCCTTCCACCATCACCACCTGATAGGCGCCTCGCAGACGCTCATGGGAGGCCAATACCGCCTGCATGGCGATGACTTTGTAGTCGTGATAGGCCACAGCATTCATGCTGGTGACCGCCCGGCCATGAATGATTACCTGCGAGCCGGTATCACTGTTGGGCTTGAGCAGCACCGGGTTCATATCGGTGTGGGGCGCCAGATTGGCCGCCTGGGCCTGTACCGCCTGGGCCCGGCCAATCTCGCCACCGTCAGCGGTCACAGCACTGTTGAGCGCCATGTTCTGCGGCTTGAACGGCACCACGCTGACACCCTGGCGTTGCAACCAACGGCACAGGGCCGTGACCAAGGTGCTCTTGCCCGCATCCGAGGTGGTGCCTTGTACCATCAACGTACTCATGGGTATTCCTTGCGATAAGCCAGCAACGCCTGCTCCAGGCGCATCGATTCAGCATCGTCGGCGGGCAGGCCGAAACGCAGACTACTGTTGTGCACGAACAACCGCAGGAGAATGCCGCGTTGCGCCATGAACTGATAAAGGCGCTCGGCCTCGGCGGTGATCAGCCATTGAAACAGGGCGCAACCGCCCTGGGGCTTGAATCCATGACGCTCCAGGACGTCCACCAAGCGCTGGCTCGCCGCCTCACTGCGCAAGCGTTGCCGGGTATGCCCGGCGACATCCCGCAGGCAAGCCTGACCAAGAATCCGGGTCGGCCCGCTGACCGCCCAGGGCCCGACCTGCTCGGCCAACAGCTTGAGCAAATGGCGCTCGGCCAGGACAAACCCCAGGCGCACGCCAGCCAGACCGAAAAACTTGCCGAACGAGCGCAACACAATCAGCCCGACCTGATCAGCATGACGGGCCAGGCTCAGGTCCGGGGTGTTATCCATAAAGGCCTCATCGACCACCAGCCAGCCGCCGCGCTGGGCCAACCGCCCGTGCCAGTCCAGCAGGCGTTCCGGGGTCAGGCTCAGGCCCGTGGGATTATTGGGATTGACAACCACCAGTACATCGAGGCTGTCGAGGAAGAAATCCACTTCCTGCTCCAGCACCTCACGCACCCGATAGCCACTACGACGCCAGGCTTCGGCGTGCTCGGCATAACAGGGTGATAACACGCCGACCTTGCCCGCTCGCCGCAAGCGCGGCAGCAACTGGATCGCCGCCTGGGAACCGGCCACCGGCAACACTTCGCTGGCACCGTAATAGGCACAGGCCGCCTGCTCCAGGCCGTCATCGGTCTCCGGCAGGCGTGCCCAGGCGCGCATGGGGATGGTCGGCAGAGGGAATGGCCAAGGTGCCAGTCCGCTGGACAGATCCAGCCAGGCCTCTTCGGCAATGCCGTATTCCTGGGCCGCCTTGCGCAACCGTCCGCCGTGTTCAAGCATAGAATTCAGCCCCCAGGCAAAGAACCAGCAGCCATAGCCACACGCCTCGCTGCACTAGTTGCCAGCCGCGATCAATCGAATTGGCGTCCGCCGGTTCGCCCTCGCCCAGCTGCGGACGTTGATGCAACTCACCGTGATAAATCGCCGCACCGCCCAGTTCCACACCCAGCGCGCCCGCTCCAGCCGCCATCACCGGACCGGCGTTGGGACTGTCCCAGGTCGGGCCCTGACGACGCCAGCACTTGAGTGCCAAGCGGGTCTTGCCCAGCAGGGCATAGGTCAGCGCCACCAGCCGTGCAGGGATGTAGTTGAGCAGATCGTCAATCCGTGCCGCCGCCCAACCGAAGCGCTCGAAACGCTCGTTACGATAGCCCCACATCGCATCCAGGGTGTTGCTCAGACGATAGAGCACCACACCCGGCACGCCGGCCACGGCAAACCAGAACAATGCGGCGAATACTGCATCACTGCCGTTCTCCAGCACCGATTCAGTGGCTGCGCGCGCCACTTCAGTCGCGTCCAGTTCACTGGTCTGGCGGCTCACCAGAAACCCTACCCGACGCCGTGCCTCTGGTAGATCGTCACTGCGCAATGCTTGAGCTACAGGCTCGACGTGCTCGCCGAGGCTACGCAGCCCCAAGGCACAATACAGCGCCAGGACTTCCACCAGCCAACCGATATAAGGCAGCCAGGAAAGTGCGGTTGCCAGCAGAGTCAAGGGCAGCACCGCAAGGACCCAGGCGGTGACGCCATGGCTGCGCCAGCCACGGCCGGCGGCATTGAAACGTTGCTCGATACGATCCGCCAGACGGCCGAACGCCACCAGCGGATGCCAGCGCTTGGGTTCGCCCAGCAGCGCATCCAGCGCTACCCCAGCGACACTCAGCAACGCCACACTCATTGACTCACTCCCCAGTAATTCTCATACAACAACTCACTTAATGGCCGCGGCTGTGCCCAGCCCTCCAACACCAGCATTGGTGCAGGGTAAAACTCGGTAACCGGCCCCAGGCACAACACCGCCAAGGGCTTGGCGCCAGCCGGCAACCCCAGCAGGTCGGCCAGGGCCTGCGGCTCGAACAGCGACACCCAGCCCATTCCCAGGCCTTCGCTACGCGCCGCCAGCCAGAGGTTCTGAATCGCACAGGACAGGGAGGCAAGGTCCATTTCCGGCAAGGTTCGACGACCAAAAACATGCCGCTCGCGTCCGTCCATCAATGCCGCGACCAGCACCTCGGCACAGTCATTGATACCTTCGACCTTGAGTTTCATGAACTCGTCGGAACGTTCGCCCAGCGCCTCGGCGGTGCGCACCCGCTCCTCTTCCACCAGTTGCTGGATCTGCCCCCGCAGCAGGCGATCGCTGATACGGATAAAACGCCAAGGCTGCATCAACCCCACACTGGGTGCCTGATGCGCCGCCTCCAGCAGACGCCTCAACAGCTCGGGCGCCACGCTGCCACCGGCAAAATGACGCATGTCGCGCCGCTCGGCGATGGCGCGATAGACCGCCTCGCGCTCCGCCGCAGAAAAACCCTTCTCACTCACCTGCCACACCCTCGACAACCACCGACGTGCCGACAACAGCGTCAATCCCATCCGGAACAAACAAAGCCGCCATCGCCGCCGGATTGGACGGGAAATAGAAGTGCACATAAGAAGCCGTCATCCGCCCATCGCGATACACCGCTTCCGCTCCCCGGCCGCCATTGGGGCTCACACCCCGGGCAATCGGCTCAAGCTCGGTACTGGTCAGGGAATGGTGATAGGTGTGGCCACGCAAGCTGCCCTCCGGCAACTCCACCGCCTGCAGGGCCAGGGCCGCCAGACGCTTCTGCATCACCGCCTCACCGGGCAGCAGCCCCAGCAGTTCGGCACGCCGGCCTTCGACATCGGTCAGGGAATCCAGCAGATACAACATGCCGCCGCACTCGGCGAGCAACGGCTTGCCGGCGCCATGGTGGGCGCGAATGGCGTCCAGCATCGAAGTGTTCTGCGCCAGCGCCTGATGGTGCAATTCGGGGTAACCACCGGGCAGGTACAGACTGTCTGCCTCGGGCAATTCTCGATCATGGATGGGCGAGAAGAAACTCAACTGCGCGCCCATTGCCCGCAACAGGTCCAGGCTCGCACCGTAGGTAAAGGCAAACGCCTCGTCGCGCGCCACGGCGATACGCACACCTTCCAGCAGCGGCTCGCACACTACTGGCGCTGGCGCGGCGAAATCCACCGCCGGCGGCAACGCCACTTCACAGCTACTGGCCAGGGCTTGGGCAGCGGCATCCAGACGCAGGTCCAAGTCGTTCAGCTCGCTGGCTTGCACCAGCCCCAGGTGGCGACTGGGCAGCTCGATACCGGTCTCCCGAGACAAAGCGCCATACCAACGCAAACCTTCGGTAAGGCTGCCCTCAAGCAACTGCGCATGACGCAGGGTACCGACGCGGTTGGCCAGCACCCCGGCGAACGGCAGGTCTGGCTGGTAGCGCGCCAGGCCCAAGGCCAGGGCGCCAAAGGTCTGGGCCATGGCAGTGCCATCGATCACCCCCAGCACCGGCACGCCAAAGTGCCGCGCCAAATCGGCGCTGGAGGGCGTGCCATCAAACAAGCCCATGACCCCTTCGATAAGGATCAGGTCGGCTTCGCCTGCAGCTTCCCAGAGCAGCCGACGACTTTCCTGCTCGCCCACCATCCACATGTCCAACTGATAGACCGGAGCACCGCTGGCACGCTCAAGAATCATCGGATCGAGAAAGTCCGGACCGCATTTGAATACCCGGACCTTGCGCCCCTGATTACGGTGAAGACGGGCAAGCGCTGCGGTCACGGTGGTCTTGCCCTGGCCGGAAGCCGGTGCGGCAATCAATACCGCCGGGCAATGACGAACATCGGTCATGAATTCACACTCACAGCTCAACACCTTTCTGTGCCTTGATACCGGCCTGGAAAGCATGCTTGACCACGCCCATCTCAGTAACGGTATCTGCCAGCTCGATCATCTCCGGCTTGGCCCCGCGCCCTGTCACCACTACGTGCTGCATCGGTGGACGGGCCTGCAGGTCACTGAGCACCTGATCCAAGTCCAGGTAGCCGTGCTTGAGAGCGATGTTCAACTCATCGAGTACCACCAGACCGATGCTCGGGTCGCTCAACAGCTCCTTGGATACCGCCCAGGCAGCCTCAGCCGCGGCGATGTCGCGCTGACGATCCTGGGTTTCCCAGGTAAAGCCCTCGCCCATCACATGAAAGCGTACCTGGTCCGGAAAACGCCGGAAAAACAGCTCTTCGCCAGTGCTGTTACGGCCTTTGATGAACTGCACCACACCGCAATTCATGCCGTGGCCCATGGACCGCGCCAGCATGCCAAAGGCCGAACTGCTCTTGCCTTTGCCATTGCCAGTCAACACCAGCAACAGGCCGCACTCATTGGGTGAGTTGGCAATGCGTTCGTCGATCACGGCTTTTTTTCGCAACATGCGCGCCAGATGGCGCTCGTCACGATCAGGGGAATCACTCATGGGGCAGCTCTCCGTTGGGGCTGGGGAACGGCGGGCAGGAAAAGAAATAGACGGCATAAGCCTGGCATCGCCCACCGTGATGCCGTTGGATGGATCAGGCCGGTCTCCGGGCTCATGAGGGGCATCACTGCCGGACTGCGCACCTTCCCATATCGTCACCGACACAGTGGCACCTGGCGCAGTCTTGACTCATCTACCGTTGCGGGGGCAGCGCCGGATTTGTCGCCGGCTCCATCGCTGGAACAGGCCCTGACCGGCTTCCCTGTTTCACTCTGTCGACCACCGGCCACAGAGCACCTGAAACAAGTCGCGAAGGTTAGAGGGTTGGGGGTGGAGCGTCAATTAAAGCCGGCCGTCGAGTCCACCAGAAAACTGCACTGCATCAACAAACTGACGCCAATCTTGTGCCACACTGATCACAGTGATATCAAATGGCCACAAATCACCCCCCCACTATCCTGCCAGACAACAATAAGGACGGACCCCGATGCAAGGCATGATCATCAGCAACCCGAAACTGGAATTCCTGCGCCCGATGCTGGAACGCTGGTTCGACTGCATTGACCGCTACAACACGATTCGCGGCGATAACGAAACGCCCTACTGGTTCGACGAGCGAGCCAACCTTGGACTGCTCTCCGCGGCCGCCTGGATGGCAGAGATGGTCAGCCTGGAACACAGCCCCAGCAAAAAGCAGCAGGAAGAAGGCGCCCGCAACGCTCGCACCGACCTGTATCTGGCCACCAAGGACGAACGCGCCTATATCCAGGCCACCCAGCGCTGGCCGCGGGTCAACAGCCTGCACTTGACCCAGGCCTTGCTGGACGCTGCCCTTGATGCGAAAAAGATCAGCTACGCCAGCGACCTGAAGCTTGGCTGCCTGTTCGTCGCTCCGCAAAAAGCCCAACACAGCGCCACCCCCGAAGAGCTCCAGGACATGCTCGACGAACTGCAAAAAGAACACTGCTGCGCGGTAGCCTGGTACTTCCCTTACGCCTATCGCAAGCTGCGCAACGAAGCCGGCAACTACCATCCCGGGATCGCGGTATTGTTCAAGGAGTCTCGCTGACCAGGTGGAACCATCGACTGGCTATGCTCCTCTATGACTACGATGTCCATGCACTCATAGGGAAATCAGCATGCTCAAACTTCGACACACCTTGCTTATCGCCATCGCCGCCGGCCTCAGCGCCTGCGGTGAGACCTCCAGCCTGCAGGTCTCGGACGGTACCGGACCGAACCCCAAACTGCCGGAACCCAACCCGACGCTGATCCCCACCGTCAACATCGCCCCGGCCATTGGCTGGCCTCAAGACGGAAAACCCGTGGCAGCGGCCGGCACCCAAGTCAATGCCTTCGCCGAGAACCTCGACCATCCGCGCTGGCTCTACGTATTGCCCAACGGCGATGTACTGGTGGCAGAAACCAATGCACCGCCCAAGCCGGACGACAGCCAGGGCATCCGTGGCTGGATTGCCAGCAAGGTGATGAGCCGCGCCGGCGCCGCCGCACCCAGCGCCAACCGCATCACTCTGCTGCGGGACCTGGATCACGACGGCGTGGCAGAAACCCGTACCGTGCTCCTGGAAAACCTCAACTCACCCTTTGGCATGACCCTGGTGGGCAATGACTTGTATGTAGCCGATACCGACAAGCTGCTGCGCTTCCCCTACCAGGACGGTGACACTCGGATCAGCGCCCCCGGCACCAAGGTGCTCGACCTGCCCGGCGGCACACTCAACCACCACTGGACCAAAAACGTCATCGCCAGCAAGGACGGGAGCAAGCTGTACGTCACCGTGGGCTCCAACAGCAACGTCGGCGAGAACGGCCTGGACAAAGAACAAGGCCGGGCAGCGATCTGGGAAGTGGATCGTGCCAGCGGCGAGCATCGACTGTTCGCCACCGGCCTGCGCAACCCCAACGGCCTGGCCTGGGAACCTGTCAGCGGAGCACTCTGGACCGCGGTGAATGAGCGGGATGAGATCGGCAGCGACCTGGTGCCGGACTACATCACCTCGGTCAAGGACGGCGCCTTCTACGGCTGGCCCTTCAGTTACTACGGGCAGCACGTGGATGTACGGGTCAAACCACAGAACCTCGACCTGGTAGCCAAGGCAATCGCACCGGACTACGCCGTAGGACCCCATACCGCTTCGCTGGGACTGACTTTCGCTGAAGGCAGCAAACTTCCCGCCCCCTTCACCGAGGGAGCCTTCATCGGCCAGCACGGCTCCTGGAACCGCAACCCCCATAGCGGCTACAAGGTGATATTTGTGCCCTTCAGTGCGGGCAAACCCCAGGGACAACCTGTCGATGTACTCAGCGGTTTTCTCAATGCCGATGAAAAAGCCCTGGGCCGCCCGGTAGGAGTCGTGATTGATCAGCAAGGGGCGTTATTGGTCGCCGATGATGTCGGCAACAAGATCTGGCGAGTCTCCGCCGCCAAGGCCCCCTAAGCTCAGCGCTTGCGACACAGAGTCAAGCCGTCGCCCAGAGGCAACAGCGACAGATCGATACGCGGGTCATCCTTCAAGGCGCGATTGAGCGCCTGGATGGCTCGAGTGTCGTCACTGGCAGAATCCAGCTCTAGCACTCTCCCGCTCCATAGGGTGTTATCGAACACGGCAAGCCCTCCCACCCGCAGCAAGCGCAACGCAGCCTCCAGATAAGCGGGATAATTGGCCTTGTCGGCGTCGATGAAGAGCAGATCGAAACACTCCAGCTGTCCCGCCCGCTCCAGACTGGCAAGGGTTTCCAGGGCCGGAGCCAGGCGCAGATCAATGCGCTCACTGAGCCCCGCCTCCTGCCAATAACGGCGTGCAGTGAGGTTGTAGTCACCAGGAATGTCGCAGCAGATCAGCGAACCGCCTTCAGGCAGCGCCTGAGCCATGCACAAGGCGCTGTAGCCGGTGAAGGTGCCGACTTCCAGCACCCGGCGAGCACCGATCAGCCTCACCAGCAGCGCGAGAAACTGCCCTTGCTCGGGCGCCACCTGCCAGCGGGCGGTAGGCAACGCCTGGGTTTCATCGCGAAGGCGACGCAACAAGGGCGTTTCGCGCAGGGAGACATCCAGCAGGTATTGGTACAGGGCATCGTCGAGGTTGAGCGTCCGAGCGGTCACAAGCACCTCGACCAGCGAAGGGTTATGGATTGTGCGCCAGGTGTTCCGGCTGCAACACGCGCTTCGCGCTCAGGTAGGCTTTCTGCCAATAGGCCTTGGACAGGCTGTCGAGCTTCACCGTACCGCCCGTGGCCGGCGCATGCACGAAACGCCCTTCACCGACATAGATCCCGGCATGACTGACCTGGGAACCACCATTGGTAGCGAAGAAGATCAAGTCGCCAGTCTGCAAGGCATTCTTGCCGACATCCTGAGCCTGCATGCCAATCATTTCACGGGTCGAACGCGGCAGCGAAATGCCCGCCGCATCCCGGTAGACATAACCGATCAGGCCACTGCAATCGAATCCGGAATCCGGCGTATTGCCACCCCAGCGATAAGGCGTGCCTACCAGGCCCAAGGCACGAAACAGCACGTCTTCGGCAACCGGGGAGAAAGACTGCGAGGAATTGAACACCGGAGCACGCACCGCAGGCGCGGGTGGCGGAGTACGGCTGGCACAGGCGCTGAGCAGCGCGGCGAGGGCAATGAGCGCGAAACGGGCTGAGGTCGACATAAGCTGAACGATCCTGATCGGGATGCGGCTTTCTCTGCCGTGATACTGAAAACAAAACCGCGTAAGCAAGGCTTACGCGGTTAGTTTCAACAATAGATCAGGATTCTAGCGCCTACGCGCCAAACTTCAAGTAAGACTTTAACTTCGCCCTACAAATAGTCTGCTTATTTGCGTGCAGTAACCACGGTCGGCGCCATGGCCAGTGCACGCTTGGCTTCGATGAAGGTCTTGCTCCAGTAGCTATCGCCAAGGCTATCAACCCGCACGCCGCCACTGCGTCGGCTGCTGGAGTGGATGAACTGATCATCACCCAGGTAGATGCCTGCGTGACTGACGCGCCCGCGGCCGTTGGTGCTGAAGAACAGCAGATCACCCGGCTTGAGGTTGTTACGCGCCACCAGAGGAGCTTTTACGTTGATCATTTCGCGAGTGGAACGCGGCAGGTTCATACCCGCCTCTTCACGAAACAGATAGCCGATGAAACCGCTGCAATCGAAGCCGGCTTCCGAGGTACCGCCGAAACGGTAGCGAGTACCGATCAGGGACATGCCGCGCTCGAGGATGCTGTCAGCCAGAACTGGCAACTGGTAAGGCTTGCTGTCAGAGAACTCTGCCAGTTCCTTTTCAGTTGCCAGCTCTTCCTGATAAACAGCGGAAGATTGGTTCTTTGCGGAGACTTGAGTCTGTTGTGCGGGTTGCTGCTGGGACACCGGAGTGTGAGAAGCGCAACCAAACAACAGGGTGACGAGTGCGAGAGGCACGAGGGGTGCGAAGCGATTTAGCATGGGCACGACCGTGGCTTGAAATAAATGAAGCCGCGACTATGCCTTCTATCGCCCTCATTTGCAAATTCAATCGATCAGAATGTGACTTATGAGTTTCTTTCGTACATCTAAGGCTTTAAGCCCATTTTAAGTCCGCCTGCCTCTGGAAACCCTTCCAAAGGCGCGCTTTCTGACGCCTGAAATATGCCAAAACCCTAGGAAAAAACCGCTGCAGGCCTCGGTTTTACCAGCCCAGGGTCTCTTTCAGGAACGGGATTGTCAGCTTGCGCTGGGCTTGCAATGAGGCTTGGTCAAGACGCTCAAGAAGCTCGAACAAGGCACTCATGCTGCGGGTACCACGGGTCAGGATAAAATGCCCGACCTCATCGGTCAGGTGCAGACCGCGACGGGATGCACGCAACTGCAAGGCACGCAATTTATCTTCATCGGAAAGCGGACGCATTTGGAAGATCAGCGCCAGAGTCAGGCGGGATTTCAAGTCCGCCAACTTCACCGGCAACTCACGGGGCGAGGTCGAGGCCGCGATCAACAGACGGCGCCCACTGTCACGCAGACGGTTGAATAGATGGAACAGCGCCTCTTCCCAATCAGCCTTGCCGGCCACCGCCTGCAAATCATCCAGACAGACCAACTCATACTGTTCAAGGTTGTCGAGAATCTCGATACCGCGATCCAGCAGCTCCGCCAGCGGCAGATATACCGCAGGCTCACCTAACTGCTCAAAACGCAAACAGGCCGCCTGCAACAAATGCGTGCGCCCCACACCGTCCTTACCCCAGAGGTAGATCAGGCTTTCGGTCCAACCGGCGTCGGCTTCGCATAGGCGCTCGACGTAGCCGAGTGCTGCGGCATTGGCGCCTGGGTAGTAGTTGATGAAGGTGGCGTCATCACGCAGACGCACACCTAGGGGCAGCTGAATCGGTTTCATGCTGACTGAACAGTTCCAAACGAACCGTTAGTGGCCTCTGTGTAAAGTTTGCAAAGTTTATACCCGTGACGCCGAGCGCACAATGCAGCAGACCACAAGCAAAATCAAAGGTTTGCATCAGCCGAAAGCCTTCGAAAGGGATTCTTTGACAGACCGGATGACCATCAACAGAAGCTCATGACTGAGCGCCCACCAAGGACGCCCAGCATTTACCAGCTCTTTACCCGCCTTACAGATCAGGGTCTTCAGCACCACTGTAGAGGCCGGAGCCCTTGTACAGATCGTGCACGTGACGCACCAGCACCATGATCACCGCAGCCACGGGCAAGGCCAGCAACACCCCGGTAAAACCGAACAACTCGCCACCAGCGAGAATCGCGAAAATCACCGCCACCGGGTGCAAGCCAATACGGTCACCGACCAACAATGGCGTCAGCACCATGCCTTCCAACGCTTGCCCCACCATGAACACTGCGACGATACCTATCATCGGGTACAGATCGCCGCCGAACTGGAACAGACCAGCGATCAATGCCGCACCGATGCCAATGACAAAACCCATGTACGGCACGATCGCCGCCAGTCCTGCAATCAAACCAATCAACAGACCCAGTTCGAGCCCCACCAGCATCAGGCCCGCGGCATAGATCACCCCAAGGGCCAGCATCACCAGCAATTGTCCGCGGACAAAAGCCCCCAGCACCTCATGACACTCACCCGCCAAGGACACTACCTGCTCCTCGCGGTTGCGCGGCAGCAGGCTGCGGATCTTGGCCATCATCAAGTCCCAGTCCCGCAGCAAGTAGAAGCTGACCACCGGGATCAGCACCAGGTTGGCCAGCCAACCGATCAGCGCCAACCCTGAAGCCGTGGCCTGGCTCAGCACCACACCAACAATGTCGCTGGTCTGCCCCATATGCTCGCTGATTGCCGCCTTGACCTTGTCGAACTTCCAGAAGCCGTCTGCCAGCCCCAGCCTGGACTGCACCCAGGGCATGGCACTGTGCTGGACCCAATCGAGCATCTGCGGCGCTAGCTCATAAAGCCGTACCAACTGCTTGGCCAACATCGGTACCAGCACCAACAGCAGCGTCATGACAATCAAGGTGAACAGCGCGAATACCGCTACCACACCCCAGGTACGGGACATCCCCCACTTCTCTAGCCGATCCACCAGCGGATCGAACAGGTAGGCCAGCAACAGCGCCACCAGGAACGGACTGAGGATCGGGTGCAGCAGGTAGACGAACCCACAGACCAGGATTACCCCGCCCAACCAGACCCAACGACGCGTATCTGCCATAAACCACTCCAGCTTCTATATAGAAGGAAACAACCCGCTACCAACGAAAACGCAGTTGCGCTTCAGGAGCTGGCGCAACCGCTGGCACCGCCCCATCAGCACCTTGCACTGGCACCTGCGAAGCCTGGGCCTCACCGGCGGCAAGCTCCTGCAACTTGGCCAGCGACAATTGCGCCCGCAACTGCTCCGCACTGCCGTTGACTCGATAGACGATCCGGTCACCCTCGACGCTATGCAACTGCGCACCAAAAGGCTCCAGGAGGTGCCCCAGTGCCGCGTAGTGTTCCAGGGTCATACCCTGGACCTCCAGCAACTGCTCGCTGGATGCACCCGGACGGGTGACGAAACGCGGCGCCAGACGCTGACTCACCGCCAGCAGCACCGCATCGGCCAGGGCCGCAGTATCGGCGCCCTGAACAGAGCCCTGCTCTTTCTGGTCCCCCAGCCATAGTCGCCACTTGGCCTGCCATTGACCGCCCTCTTCACGGGCATGTACCGCTAGCAGAGCATCGGCGCCATAACGCTCCGAGGCCTCACGCAAAGGGGCCGGATCGGTGCCTTCAAGATTCGGCGCGGTGGCGACGATCTGTTCGTTCAGGTCCCCCAGGGGCAAACGCAGTGGCAAGCCGCGATGCTGGGCCGCGCGCCGCAAGGGCGCAGCACTGGCCTGGCCATCTCCCACCAGGCTTGAACCCTCAGTGGAGTCGCTCAGCCACCAACCGAGGATCGACGGCCGATTGCTGCCCCACAGCGACAGCCCCGCCTGCCGCAGGGCGCGATCGGTGCTGACCGGATCGAAATCCACCTGCAGGCTTTCCGGCGGCCCGGCGTCGTAGCCGTATTGGCTGATGATTTGTTGCGGGTCCTTGCGGATCGCCGCCAGCCCCTGCCCCTGTGCTGCCTTGGGGTCACCCGTGAGGCGCAGCACCAGGGTTTCCAACGCCCGCTGGGTGGCCTGGTCCCGCTCTTCAGGGGCCTGGCTGCTCACCGGCTCACGCACTTGATACAGACCATTGAGGGTTTCGGCATGACTCGCCAGGCTGACCAATGACAAACAGCCCACAAACAGAAATTTACCCAGACGCATGGAAGATTCCCGACGACAAAAAAACGATTGAAACAGCGCGCATGACTCACTGCGAACAAGGCTGTGACCACAAGCCCCGGCGAAACATTCACCTCTCGCCCGATTGTTTTCGCGCTGTCATAACGATAGCCACTTGAGCGCTATACCTTATACAGGCATGGGCAGGAGCACCAACACGGCCAATCAGGGTTTTTTTAACCCGATATACCTCTACCCGTCGGCCCGAGGATGGCCGCTGCCCCTCAAGCCTGATAAAATCGCGCGCCTTCGCAGGCCGGCATCAGCTGGGCACTCTGAAACATTTTTGCGGCGATTGCGCCCGCAGTGTTTCGGCAGTCTCACTGGTTCGGTCGATACCCCTGAATCCCCCCTAAAGGCCTGGATCATGAGCAAGCAACCCTCCCTGAGCTACAAAGACGCCGGTGTAGACATCGACGCCGGTGAAGCATTGGTCGAACGCATCAAGAGCGTCGCCAAGCGCACTGCGCGCCCGGAAGTCATGGGCGGCCTGGGCGGTTTCGGCGCCCTCTGCGAAATCCCGGCCGGCTACAAACAACCTGTACTGGTTTCCGGCACCGACGGCGTCGGCACCAAGCTGCGCCTGGCCTTGAACCTGAACAAGCACGACAGCATCGGCATCGATCTGGTGGCCATGTGTGTCAACGACCTGGTGGTCTGTGGTGCAGAGCCGCTGTTCTTCCTCGACTACTATGCGACCGGCAAGCTGAACGTAGACACCGCCGCTCAAGTGGTGACCGGTATCGGTGCAGGTTGCGAACTCTCCGGCTGCTCCCTGGTCGGCGGCGAAACCGCTGAAATGCCTGGCATGTACGAAGGCGAAGACTACGACCTGGCCGGCTTCTGCGTCGGCGTCGTGGAAAAGGCCGAAATCATCGACGGCTCGAAAGTTGCCGCCGGCGATGCCCTGCTGGCCCTGCCTTCCTCCGGCCCGCACTCCAACGGCTACTCGCTGATCCGCAAGATCATCGAAGTCTCCGGCGCCGACATCGAAAGCATCCAGCTGGACGGCAAGCCACTGACCGAGCTGCTGATGGCCCCGACCCGCATCTACGTCAAACCGCTGCTGAAGCTGATCAAGGACACCGGCGCGGTCAAGGCCATGGCCCACATCACTGGTGGCGGCCTGCTGGACAACATCCCGCGCGTGCTGCCAAAAGGCGCCCAGGCCGTGGTCGACGTGGCGAGCTGGAAACGCCCGGCCGTTTTCGATTGGTTGCAAGAGAAAGGCAACGTCGACGAACACGAAATGCACCGCGTACTGAACTGCGGCGTAGGCATGATCATCTGCGTAGCTCAGGACCAGGTTGAAAATGCCCTGAAGGTCCTGCGTGAAGCCGGCGAGCAGCCTTGGGTCATCGGCCAGATCGCCGCCGCCGCCGAAGGCGCGGCCCAGGTCGAACTGAAGAACCTCAAGGCCCACTGATGCAAGAGCGGATGTCGCCGACCTGTGATGTTGTGGTGCTGCTGTCCGGCACCGGCAGTAACCTGCAAGCCCTGATCGACAGCGCGCAAACCGACGACAGTCCGGTGCGCATCGCTGCCGTGATCTCCAACCGCGCTGACGCCTATGGCCTGCAGCGCGCCAAGGACGCGGGTATCGCTACCCGCTTCCTCGATCACACCACCTTCGAAGGCCGCGAGGCCTTCGATCAAGGGCTGATCGAACTGATCGACACCTTCCAACCGAAACTGGTGGTGCTGGCCGGATTCATGCGCATTCTCAGCGCCGGGTTCGTCCGCCACTATCAGGGCCGCCTGTTGAATATCCATCCTTCGCTGCTGCCCAAATACAAAGGGTTACACACTCATCAGCGGGCGCTGGAGGCCGGAGACACCGAGCACGGTTGCAGCGTGCACTTTGTCACCGAGGAACTCGATGGCGGACCACTGGTCGTACAGGCTGTGATCCCGGTAGAGTTGCACGACTCGCCGCAAAGCCTGGCGCAGCGAGTGCACATCCAGGAACACCGGATTTACCCCATGGCCGTACGCTGGTTTGCCGAAGGTCGGCTAACGCTCGGCGATCAGGGTGCTTTACTGGATGGTCAATTACTGGCCGCCAGCGGCTATTTGATTCGAACCTAGGAGATTTTATGCGTCGCGCCCTGCTCTTCGCTTGTGCTCTGTTCGCCCTGCCAGCTGTGCAGGCGGCAGACCTTCACCCGTTCTCCGCCAGCTACACCGCTGACTGGAAGCAGCTGCCCATGAGCGGCACTGCTGAACGCAGCCTGGAAAAAACCGCCAGCGGTGCCTGGAAACTCAGCTTCAAGGCTTCGATGATGATCGCCAGCCTGAGCGAGGAAAGCACCCTGACCCTGGACAAGGACACTCTGGTGCCCCAGTCCTATCACTTCGAGCGTGGCGGTCTGGGCAAGGCCAAGAAAGCCGACCTGGACTTCGATTGGAACGCGAAGATGGTCACTGGCACCGACCGTGGCGATGCGGTCAAGTTGCCACTGAACAGCGGCATGGTGGACAAATCCACCTACCAGTTGGCCCTGCAGCATGACGTGGCCGCTGGTAAGAAGACCATGAGCTATCAGGTGGTCGATGGCGGCGAAGTCGATACCTATGACTTCCGCGTCCTGGGCTCGGAGAAGGTCGATACCAAGGCCGGCCAGATCGATGCAATCAAGGTCGAGCGCGTGCGCGATCCGACACAAAGCAAACGCACCACCGTGATGTGGTTCGCCAAGGACTGGGATTATCTGCTGGTGCGCCTGCAGCAGGTGGAAACCGACGGCAAGGAGTACAACATCATGCTCCTCAACGGCACCGTCAACGGCAAGACGGTCAAAGGCAGCTGAGCCTGAGACAGAACAAAGCCTCGCGAATGCGGGGCTTTTTTTTGCTCTGGATTTACTCGCAGGCCCGGCCGCTGGAGCGTAAAGCAAGGCCGCGAAGATGAAACTTTTGTCATGAAACTTTCCGCCCTGCGGCCAAATGTCACGGTTTCCGCGGGCCACAGGATTATCTTCAATCCTGTAAGGGTCTGTTGCATTTCCAGGCAATTTACTTAGCAAGCTAACAAAATATATAACAGAGTCCTGCACACGCCTTGCTGCAGATCAACAGAGATTGGAGCTAGCAGATGACTGTAAAAGTAACTGAACGCGACGATTCACATATGTCCCATGAAGGCGTAGCCGCGGGTGTACGGATCTGGGATGTACATCAACAAGACTTGCTGGTGGGCATGTTCCACTCCGAGACCGATGCCCACAGCTACAAGGCTGAACTGGAAAAGCTCGAGCAGAACCGCGCGCCCCAGAGTTCCTGACTCGACGTCAGCGCAGGAGTGCCGGGATCTCCACGCGGATCACCCGCCTCCCCCATAAACGAAAAAACCCCGCCATGAGCGGGGTTTTTCGTCAGTGGTGGCTTACCACATCAGGTCATCGGGAATCTGATAGGCCGCATACGGATCATCCTCATCCGGTGCCTCGGTAGGCGTGTTCAGTTGCACGATACGACGCGGGTCGCGCTCCTGGATCTTCAGCGCCGCCTCGCGTGGAATCACCTCATAACCGCCGCCATGATGGACGATCGCCAGAGAGCCGCTGCTGAGCTTGTTGCGCATCAGGGTATTCACCGACAGGCGCTTGACCTTCTTGTCGTCGACGAAGTTGTAGTAGTCCTCAGTGGTCAGCTTGGGCAAACGCGAGACTTCGATCAATTGCTTGATCTGTGCCACACGAGCCTTTTGCTCAGCCTTCTCCTGCTGCTGACGATTGAGCTCCTGGTCACGCTTGACCTTCTCGGCCATGGCTTCCTGGGCTGCGCGCTGCTGGGAATCATCCAGCTCGATCTGACCTTTGTGGGCCAGACGCTGCTGCTTCTGCTTGTCTTTGCCGACCTGCTTGGCCTGCTTTTGATTGACCAGCCCTGCTTTGAGCAACTGGTCGCGAAGGGAAATACTCATGGTACTTACTCACTTAGGCAACGGCCTCAGCCACAGCTGGGCAAATTCTTTTCCTGACGTTTGGCTTCGCCCCACAGGGCATCCAACTCTTCGAGGGTGCAATCTTCCATGGGACGACGGGTATCGCGCAATGCCTGCTCGATAAATCGAAAGCGTCTGTCGAACTTGGCATTGGCGCCACGCAAGGCCGTTTCCGGATCAACCTTGAGGTGCCTGGCCAGGTTAACCACGACAAACAACAGGTCGCCGATTTCATCGGTGATCGCTGCCGGGTCATTGTCGGCCATGGCCTCCAACACTTCATCCAGTTCCTCGCGGACCTTGTCCACCACTGGCAGGGCCTCCGGCCAGTCGAAACCGACCTGGGCCGCACGCTTTTGCAACTTGGCGGCGCGGGACAAGGCCGGCAGGGCTACCGGCACATCGTCCAGCAAGGACAACTGCTGAGGGGCGTCGGACTTCTCCGCGCGCTCCTCGGCCTTGATCTGCTCCCAGCGTTCCTTGACCTGCTCTTCATTGAGCCGCGGGATGTCCAGCGACGCATACAGATCTCCGGTGGGGAACACATGAGGGTGACGCCGAATCAGTTTGCGAGTGATGCTGTCCACCACTCCGTCGAATTCGAAGCGCCCTTCCTCCCGGGCCAGCTGGCTGTAATACACCACCTGGAACAGCAGGTCCCCCAGCTCACCCTGCAAGTGGTCGAAGTCGCCGCGCTCGATAGCGTCGGCCACTTCATAGGCCTCTTCCAGGGTATGGGGGACGATGCTGGCGTAATTCTGCTTGATGTCCCAGGGGCAGCCGTATTGCGGGTCCCGCAGGCGCGCCATCAGGTGGAGCAGGTCTTCAAGGCTGTACATCAGTTCATCCATTTCATACAGGCATCAGGGGGTCCGGTTGCGCCGGGTCTCGATGATGTTCGGCAACTGGGAAATCCGCCCCAACAGGCGTCCCAACGCGTCCAGCCCCGGAATCTCGATGGTCAGGGACATCAACGCAGTGTTGTCCTCCTTGTTCGAGCGGGTGTTGACCGCCAGCACGTTGATCCGCTCGTTGAGCAGCACCTGGGACACATCACGCAGCAGGCCGGAACGGTCGTAGGCACGAATGATGATGTCCACCGGATAGGTCAGCACCGGCACCGGCCCCCAGCTGACCTGGATAATCCGCTCTGGTTCGCGACCGGATAACTGCAGCACCGAAGCGCAATCCTGGCGGTGAATGCTCACGCCCCGGCCCTGGGTGATGTAACCGACGATCGCATCCCCCGGCAACGGCTGACAGCAGCCAGCCATCTGAGTCATCAGGTTGCCCACACCCTGAATCTGAATGTCGCCACGCTTGCCTGGCTTGTAGCCGGTAGCCTTGCGTGGGATCAGCTCCAACTGTTCGTTACCGCGCTCGGGCTCCACCAACTGCTGGGCCAGGTTGACCAGTTGCGCCAGCCGCAGATCGCCCGCCCCCAAGGCTGCGAACATGTCTTCGGCAGTCTTCATGTTGGCCTTGTCGGCCAGCTTGTCGAAGTCCACCTGCGGCAGGCCAAGACGATTCAGCTCGCGTTCCAGCAAGGTCTTGCCGGCGGCGACGTTCTGGTCTCGCGCCTGCAACTTGAACCAGTGGACGATCTTCGCCCGCGCCCTGGAAGTGGTGACATAACCCAGGTTCGGGTTCAGCCAGTCGCGGCTCGGGGTGCCGTGCTTGCTGGTGATGATCTCCACCTGCTCACCGGTCTGCAGGCTGTAGTTGAGCGGCACGATGCGCCCGTTGATCTTTGCGCCCCGGCAGTTATGGCCAATCTCGGTGTGCACCCGGTAGGCGAAGTCCAGCGGCGTGGCGCCCTTGGGCAGGTCGATGGCGTGACCGTCAGGGGTGAAGATGTACACCCGGTCCGGCTCGATATCCACCCGCAACTGTTCGGCCAGGCCGCCGATATCCCCCAGTTCCTCGTGCCATTCCAGCACCTGGCGCAACCAGGAGATTTTCTCTTCGTAATGGTTGGAACCGGACTTGACGTCGGTACCCTTGTATTTCCAGTGCGCGCAAACCCCCAGCTCAGCCTCTTCGTGCATGGCATGGGTGCGAATCTGTACTTCCAGCACCTTGCCCTCGGGGCCGATCACCGCAGTGTGCAGCGAGCGGTAGCCGTTTTCCTTGGGGTTGGCGATGTAGTCGTCGAATTCCTTGGGAATGTGCCGCCACAGGGTATGCACGATACCCAGCGCGGTATAGCAATCGCGCATTTCCGGCACCAGCACCCGCACTGCGCGCACATCGTAGATCTGACTGAATTCCAGGCCCTTGCGCTGCATTTTGCGCCAGATGGAATAGATGTGTTTGGCCCGGCCGCTGATGTCCGCATTGACCCCAGTGGCCTGCAGTTCATTTTGCAGCTGGTTCATCACGTCGGAGATGAAACGCTCGCGATCCAGGCGCCGCTCATGCAGCAACTTGGCGATCTGCTTGTACTGCTCGGGCTCCAGGTAACGGAAAGACAGGTCCTCCAGTTCCCATTTGATATGCCCAATGCCCAGGCGGTGGGCCAGGGGCGCATAAATGTCGAAGACCTCCCGGGCAACCCGGTTGCGTTTCTCTTCGTCGGCGCTTTTCACCGCGCGAATGGCGCAGGTGCGCTCGGCCAGTTTGATCAGTGCGACCCGCACGTCATCGACCATGGCCACCAGCATCTTGCGCAGGTTTTCCACCTGGGCCTGAGTGCCAAGTACCAATGATTGACGGGGACTGAGACTGGCGGTGATGGCGGCCATGCGCAGCACGCCATCGATCAGCTTGGCCACCACCGTACCAAAGCGCTGGCTGACCGCCGGCAACTGGATCTGGCCTTCACGGACGCCGCGGTACAGCACCGCGGCAACCAGCGAATCCTGATCCAGCTTGAGGTCGGCGAGGATCTCTGCGATCTCCAGGCCGGTACTGAAACTCGACACGTCCTCGGAGCTCTGCCCCTTGACTGCGATGTGTTGCAACTCTGCCTCACGAGCGAACTCGCAGGCTTCTTTCAAGGCTTCACGATCCAGTGCCACATCGACGCTGACCGTATGATCGAGCCATGCCTCGAGATTGATACTGCCGTCGGTGTTGATCGGCTGGTGCGCTCTCACCTGTACCATCTTGCTTTACCTTCCCTACGACGCACATTCAATGCGTCAAATCGCTGACCTTCAACTGTCAGGCCTTGCTCGCAGGGCCAGCGAGCCATGCCTGACAGGCCAGTCGGATTAGACAAGCCATCCTAGCTCGCTTCGAATAACGCCATGGCCTCGACATGCGCCGTCTGAGGAAACATATCGAGAATCCCGGCACGTTTTAACCGATAGCCCTGCTTGATCAATTCGACCGTGTCACGGGCCAAAGTTGCCGGGTTGCATGACACATACACCAACCGTTTGGCACCCAGGCTCGCCAACTGGCGGACCACCTCGAAAGCACCGTCACGGGGTGGGTCCAAGAGTACCGCAGAAAAGCCTTCATCGGCCCACTCGGCAGCACTCAGAGGCTGGGATAAATCGGCTTGAAAAAAGCGCGTGTTATGCAAATTGTTGCTGAGAGCATTTTCCGCGGCTCGCGCCACCATGGTTGCCACGCCTTCCACCGCCACCACTTCCCGTACCTGTCGGGCCAACGGCAAGGCAAAGTTGCCCAGGCCACAGAACAGGTCCAGCACCCGTTCGTGGGCTTGTGGCGCCAACCACTCCAGGGCCTGGGCCACCATGGCTTCGTTGACCCCGGCATTGACCTGGACGAAGTCTCCAGGCCGATAAGCCAGCTGCAGATCCCACGATTCCAGGCGATAACCCAGAGCCTGTGATGGATCGAACGGCTGCGGCTCGCCTTCACCGTGCAACCACAACTGCGCTTGATGGAAGTCGCAGAAGTCCTTGAGGATTCCAAGATCACTCTCGGACAAAGGCGCCATATGCCGTAGCAGCACAGCCAGGGCCGAGCCACTGAACAGCTCCACATGCCCCAGCGCCTGAGGTTTGCTCAAGCGTCGCAGCATCGCCGGCAAGCGGCTCATGATGGGCTGCAATGCCTGTACCAACACCGGGCAATCGTCGATGGCGACAATGTCCTGGCTGCCGGCAGCACGGAACCCAACTGCCAGGTGCTTGCCCTTGGCATCCCAGCGCACCGCCACCCGGGCACGACGTCGATAACCGAACTCCGGGCCACTCAAGGGCGCCGCCCAAACCTCGGGTTCAACACCCGCGATCTTGCTCAACTGCTCAGCAAGCATGCGCTGTTTCAGGGCAAGCTGTTCTGCATGGGGCAAATGCTGGACGCTGCACCCGCCGCAACGCCCGGCATGAGCACAAGCCGCCGGACGGCGCAGTTCGCTGGCGCTGAAAACCCGCTCGGTACGGGCCTCCACCACTTTGCCGTGGGCGCCCAACACTCGCGCTTCGACTTCTTCACCGGCCAGGGCACCGCTGACGAACCAGGTGCGCCCCTCGACAAAGGCAATGCCGCGACCGTCGTTGGCCAAGCGCTGGATGCTCAGACGCTGTTTTTTGCCCACAGGAACCTGTGGCGCCCGGGTGCCGCCAGCAGGCTGGAAGCGCAGGCCTCTCTCGTGCTTAGCCATCAATTGGGCGCATCGAAAATACCGGTCGACAAGTAACGATCGCCACGGTCACAGATGATCGCGACCATGACCGCATTTTCAACCTCCTGCGACAAGCGCAGCATCGCCGCTACCGCACCGCCGGAGGACACACCGCAGAAAATGCCTTCTTCACGAGCCAGACGCCGGGTCACCTCCTCGGCCTCGCTCTGGGCCATGTCGACGATCCGATCGACGCGACTGGCTTGATAGATCTTCGGCAGGTACTCCTCGGGCCAACGACGGATACCGGGAATCGCCGAGCCTTCCATCGGTTGCAGGCCGACGATCTGCACTGCGGGATTCTGTTCTTTCAAGTAACGCGAGGTTCCCATGATGGTGCCAGTGGTCCCCATCGAGCTGATGAAGTGCGTGATACTACCCTCGGTCTGGCGCCAGATCTCTGGGCCGGTGCCGGTGTAATGGGCCTGCGGATTATCACCGTTGGCAAACTGGTCGAGCACCTTGCCGCGGCCTTCGGCCTGCATCCGCTCTGCCAGGTCCCGGGCGCCTTCCATGCCCTGTTCCTGACTCACCAGGATCAGTTCGGCGCCATAGGCAGTCATCGCCGCCTTGCGCTCGGCGCTGGAGTTGTCGGGCATGATCAGGATCATCTTGTAACCCTTGATCGCCGCAGCCATGGCCAGGGCGATCCCGGTATTGCCCGAGGTCGCTTCGATCAGGGTATCGCCGGCCTGGATCTGCCCACGCAACTCGGCACGGGTGATCATCGACAGCGCCGGACGGTCCTTGACCGAACCCGCCGGGTTATTGCCCTCAAGCTTGAGCAGCAGGATGTTGCTGGTGGCGCCAGGCAGGCGCTGCAAACGAACCAGCGGGGTGTTGCCGACGCAATCGGCAATGGTTGGGTACTGCAAGGTCATGGCGTATTCGCAATCCAGACTGCGGGGGCGCCTATCATACCGGCAAACGTCCTAGCGCCATATCACGCAAAGTACGGGGCTTATGGCTTATTGATATAAGGCCGACAGTCGGCGCACTCAGGCCGGCGCCGGCGACCTGACTGCCAGCAGGCGCAGATGGATACGCAATCCATGCCCTGTATTTTGCGCCCACAGCAGCCCCCCTTGGCGCTCTACTGCGTTGCGCGCAATGCTCAGGCCCAAGCCGAAACCACCATCTCCGGGCCGCGATCCGTCGAGACGAATGAAGGGAGCGAAGATCCGCTCCAGCTCCGACTCGGCCACCCCCGGCCCCTGATCATCCAGCCACAGATGCCAATACGCGTCATCGCGCCGCCCATCGAGGACCACCAGCGCCCCGGGCGGTGAATGCCGAATGGCATTGCGCAAGATGTTCTCCAGGGCCTGGGCCAGGCTATTGAGATGCCCGCGCACCCAACAATCCGCCTCCAACCGGCAACGCAACTGCTCTGGCGACCAGCCGCTTTCAAAGCAGGCGTTCTCGCTGAGCATCTCCCACAGTGCCTGGATCTGGATCTGCTCCTCAGGCAATGGCGCACGCTCGGTGTCCAGCCAGGCCAGTTGCAGGCTGTCCTCCACCAGGCGTTGCATGCCATCGATTTCTCGGGCCAGTCGCTCCCGCAGGGCTGCCAGGTCCTGCTCGCCGTCACACGCTACCCGCAGGCGACTCAAGGGCGTGCGCAGTTCGTGGGACAGGTCCCGCAGCAACTGCTGCTGCACCGCCACGGTGCTCTGCAAGCGCTCGGACATCTGATCGAACGCCCGCCCCAGATCTCCCAACTCATCCTTGCGCTGAGTCGTTTCAGTGGACAGCCGCGCGTTCAATTGTTCCGCACGCCAGGCATTGGCCTGCTCGCGCAACTGATTCAGCGGCACCACCAGCAAGCGGTACAGGCCGACACACAGCAACAGCGTGAACAGCCCCGGGATCACGCCATTGGTCACCACCTGCCAGAACAACCGATAACGCCCCGGCATGAAGCGTTGCGGCAACTCGATCACCAGGCTGCCGAGGGACGGATCATCGGGGAATGGAATGTTCAGCCACGGCAGGCCACGAGCATGCCGGCTCACCGGCCAATCCGCACTCCGCAGAAAGGTCAGGTGCTGAGCTTCTTGCGGGGTCAGCGGATAGCTGCTCAACGATTGCAGGTCACTGCCAATGACCCCGATCCAGCTCTTTTCCCGGCTGGCCATTTGCTGAATCCAGGCGTCGACCCCGGTATTCTGCCCGCTCTTCCAAGCCTGCTCGGCCTGCCGCGCATAGGCACCGAGAGTGACCCGGGCCTCATCGGAGAGGTACAGGTTCCGCTGCTCCACATAACGCCCCCAGGACCAGCTCAGCCAAATCATCAGCAGACAGAAAGCCACCAGCAACAGCGCCAGCTTCCAGAACAATGAATGCCGACCGGGCAGGCTAGACCACTTCATCGAAGGCACTCAGCACATACCCCTTGCCCCACACCGTCCGCACTTCACGCTCGCTGTAACCCAACGCCTTGAGCTTGCGGCGAATCTGACTGACATGCATGTCCAGGCTGCGATCGTGAGCCGCATAGCCACGCTGCAACACATGTTGATAGAGGAAGGCCTTGCTCAGCACCTCGTCGGCATTGCGATGCAAGGTTTCCAGGAGACGGAATTCGCTGCGGGTCAGGCCCGCCCATTGTTCGGCAAAGAACACATCACACAATTCATCATCGAATCGCAGGCTCTGCAGATTGCTGCTGAGCACCGGCGGCGTTGGGCGTCGATCCAATGCCACCCGTCGCAAGATGGCCTCGATGCGCACCCGCAACTCGG
Organism: Pseudomonas sp. Fl5BN2; assembly: GCF_009908205.1. Classification (NCBI taxonomy): domain Bacteria; kingdom Pseudomonadati; phylum Pseudomonadota; class Gammaproteobacteria; order Pseudomonadales; family Pseudomonadaceae; genus Pseudomonas; species Pseudomonas sp. Fl5BN2. Next base: position 93,428 of record NZ_JAAARL010000006.1, read on the forward strand.
CCATGCTGAACGGCTTGGGCAGGTAGTCATCGGCCCCCAGGCGAAAACCACTGATGCGATCGGCTTCCGCCCCCAAGGCCGACATCAGCAATACCGGGGTCGAATGGCTCTGACGAAAATGCGTCAGCACCGTCAAACCGTCCATCCCCGGCAACAGGATGTCCATCAGCACCACATCGAAGGCCTGTCGACGGGCAATCCCCAAGCCTTCCAGACCGTTCTGGCACCAAGTCACGGCAAAACCGCAGCGCCCCAACTGTTCATGCACGTAGGCACCAAGCACTGGGTCGTCTTCAATGGTCAGGATGCGGGGAGGCTCAACAGATACGGGAGTCATTGGCTTCTGCAAGTAATTCTCAATTGAGCAATTATTCAAGATTGCCTGGATCGCGGCAACCAATGCCTTGGTCGCAGCCCCCTCGCCTCCTGCAGGTGCTCGGCTGGCGGAGCGCAATTTGCCAAGATCAGCCCCCGGCAAATCGTTACACTGCGCAGGTGGCGCATCACGGACGTGCCCGTCGACCTTTCAAAACAGCGTGGAAGCAGGAGAGTTGCGTGCTCAAGAAACTGGGAATCAAAGGCCGCGTACTGTTGCTAACCTTGTTGCCAACCAGCCTGATGGCCTTGGTGCTGGGCGGCTACTTCACCTGGATGCAGCTCTCGGACCTGCAGACCCAACTGCTGCAACGCGGCGAAATGATCGCCGAGCAACTGGCCTCCCTGGTAGCCCCGGCGATGGGCAATCACAACACCCTGATGCTCGAACGCATTGCCACTCAGGCCCTGGAGCAGCAAGACGTACGCGCAGTGTCGTTGCTCGCCCCTGATCGCACGCTCATGGCCCACGCCGGCCCCAGCATGCTCAATCCGCCGCCCAGCGGTAACAACACCCACATGCTGCAACGCACCGGCAATGACGCGACCCGCTATCAACTGCCGGTCTTCGGCCGTCACCGCAACCTCGCCGGCGACCTGATTCCCGATGAGTCCGACCGCCTACTGGGCTGGGTCGAACTGGAGCTGTCCCACAGCGGCATGCTGCTGCGCGGCTATCGCAGTCTGTTCGCCAGCCTGCTGCTGATCGCCACCGGCCTTGGAATCACCGCCCTGCTGGCGGTACGCATGGGGCGGACCATCAACACTCCGCTGAGCCAGATCAAGCAGGCCGTGGCGCAACTCAAGGATGGCAACCTGGAAACTCGCCTGCCACCCTTGGGCAGCCAGGAGCTGGATGAGCTGGCCTCCGGCATCAACCGTATGGCCGGCACCCTGCAAAATGCCCATGAAGAACTGCAACACAGCATCGATCAGGCCACCGAAGACGTGCGCCAGAACCTGGAAACCATCGAGATCCAGAACATCGAGCTGGATCTGGCGCGCAAAGAGGCCCTGGAGGCCAGCCGGATCAAGTCGGAGTTCCTGGCCAACATGAGCCACGAGATCCGCACGCCGCTCAACGGCATTCTCGGCTTCACCCATTTGCTGCAGAAAAGCGAGCTGACGCCCCGTCAGCTGGATTACCTGGGCACCATCGAAAAGTCCGCCGACAGTCTGTTGGGAATCATCAACGAGATCCTCGACTTCTCGAAAATCGAAGCCGGCAAACTGGTACTCGACAGCATTCCGTTCAACCTTCGGGATCTGCTGCAAGACACCTTGACCATCCTCGCTCCGGCCGCCCATGCCAAACAGCTGGAGCTGGTGAGCCTGGTCTATCGCGATACCCCGTTGTCCCTGATCGGCGATCCGTTGCGGCTCAAGCAGATCCTCACCAACCTGGTGAGCAATGCCATCAAGTTCACCCGCGAAGGCACCATCGTTGCCCGCGCCATGCTTGAAGAAGAACACGAAGACAGTGTGCAACTGCGCATCAGCATCCAGGACACCGGCATCGGTCTGTCGAACCAGGACGTGCGCGCCCTGTTCCAGGCCTTCAGCCAGGCCGACAACTCGCTGTCGCGACAACCTGGCGGCACTGGCCTGGGACTGGTGATCTCCAAACGCCTGATCGAACAGATGGGCGGCGAAATCGGGGTCGACAGCACACCGGGTGAAGGCTCGGAATTCTGGATCAGCCTGAACCTGCCGAAAACCCGTGACGATGCCGAGGACCTACCCGGCCCGCCACTGCTGGGGCGGCGCGTAGCGGTACTGGAAAATCACGAACTGGCGCGTCAGGCCCTGCTGCACCAACTGGAGGACTGCGGCCTGGAAGTGACGCCGTTCAACACCCTGGAGGCCCTGACCAATGGAATTACCGGGGTACATCAAAGTGATCAGGCCATCGACCTCGCGGTACTCGGGATCACCAGCAACGACATGTCACCGGAGCGCCTGAGCCAGCATATCTGGGACCTGGAGCATCTGGGTTGCAAGGTCCTGGTATTGTGCCCGACCACCGAACAAACACTGTTCCAGCTTTCGGTGCCCAACCCTCACAGTCAGTTGCAGGCCAAGCCGGCCTGTACCCGAAAACTGCGCCGAGCCCTGTCCGACCTGGTCATTCCACGCCGGGCCCGCAGCGAACCGGAAGAGCCTCTCTCCAGTCGCGCGCCACGGGTCCTGTGCGTCGACGACAACCCGGCCAACCTGCTGCTAATCCAGACCCTGCTGGAAGACATGGGCGCCAAGGTACTGGCGGTGGACAACGGCTACGCCGCGTTGAGCGCGATCCAGAACGAGCCTTTTGACCTGGTGATGATGGATGTACAGATGCCCGGCATGGACGGTCGGCAAAGTACCGAGGCGATCCGTCAATGGGAAAGCGAGCGCCACGGCACGCCACTGCCCATTGTCGCCCTCACCGCTCATGCCATGGCCAACGAAAAACGCGCCCTGCTGCAAAGCGGCATGGACGACTACCTGACCAAACCCATCAGTGAGCGGCAACTGGCCCAGGTCGTTCTGAAATGGACCGGCCTGGCGCTGCGTAACCAAGGCTCGGAGCGGGCCGGTGAACGCCCGGAGCTGGGACAGCAACTGCAGGTGCTGGATGCGGACGAAGGCCTGCGCCTGGCGGCCGGCAAGGCCGATCTGGCAGCCGACATGCTGGCCATGCTACTGGCATCCCTTGAGGCCGATCGCGAAGCGATCAACGTAGCGCGGGCCGCCAATGACCATGGCACGCTGATCGAACGCGTCCATCGGCTGCACGGCGCCACCCGTTATTGTGGAGTACCGCAGTTGCGTGCGGCCTGCCAGCGCAGCGAAACCCTGCTCAAGCAGGAAGACAACAAGGCCTTTGCCGCACTGGATGAACTGGACCATGCCATCGGCCGCCTGGCCACCGCGGCACGGAGCAACGCCTGACCCAGAGCAAGACCCGCCCGGCGCCCAGCCTTCATGCTGAGCGCCTTGAACAAGGATGCAAGCATGCGGACGATTCTTTTCAGCAGCCAGAATTATGACCGTGAGAGCTTTCTCGGTACCCACCTGCCAGCAGGCATTGAGCTGCAATTCCAGGCCGCCCGCCTGAGCCTGGACACCGTGGCCCTGGCCGAACGCCACGAAGTGGTGTGTGCCTTTATCAACGATGATCTTAGCGCCCCGGTACTGGAACAACTGGCAGCCGGCGGCACACGGCTGATCGCCCTGCGCTCGGCGGGGTACAATCACGTCGACCTGCCGGCAGCCAAGCGCCTGGGCCTGGATGTAGTAAGGGTCCCAGCCTATTCACCGCATGCGGTGGCCGAACATGCCGTCGCCTTGATCCTGGCGTTGAACCGCCGCCTGCACCGAGCCTACAACCGTACCCGCGAAGGCGACTTTACCCTGCACGGCCTGACCGGCTTCGACCTGGTGGGCAAGACCGTGGGGATTGTCGGTACCGGGCAGATTGGCGCCACCTTCGCCCGTATCATGGCCGGCTTCGGTTGCCAACTGCTGGCCTACGATCCCTATCCCAATCCCGCCGTCGAAGCCCTCGGAGCCCGTTACCTGAGCCTGCCGGAACTACTGGCCCAGGCGCAGATCATCAGCCTGCACTGCCCGCTGACCGACGACAGTCGTTACCTGATCAACCAGGAAAGCCTGGCGCACATGCAACCGGGAGCGATGCTGATCAATACCGGTCGCGGCGGACTGGTGGACACACCGGCGTTGATCGAAGCCCTGAAAAGCGGCCAACTGGGCTATCTGGGGCTGGATGTCTACGAAGAAGAGGCCCAACTGTTCTTCGAGGACCGTTCCGACCTGCCGTTGCAGGATGATGTACTGGCTCGGCTGCTGACCTTTCCCAATGTGATAGTGACCGCGCACCAGGCATTCCTGACCCACGAAGCCTTGGCAGCCATCGCCGACACCACGCTGCACAACATCGCCAGTTGGGCCGCGGGCCAGCCACAGAATCAGGTCCATGGCTAAAATCCCCAGCACGGGCTGATCGAAGGTCATCAGCCCGCAACCTGCGGCCCAGGGGCCCGTGCTAGCATACGCGGCAGATTTGGAGGACCCATGGTCGAACACGATTTCCGCTACAACCTGATGAACCCGCAACACACCCTGATCGAATGCCGCGCCCTGGTGCCGGGGCGCTATCAAGTCACCGGTAACGGTGGCTCGATCCGTACCGACGACGTGCTACTGGTTACCCTCAAGGGCAGCAAGGACTTGTCCATGCGCCTGACGGTAGAAACCGTCCGCCACCTGATCAATCCACTCGGTCAGTGGGTCGCCGTGGCCCGTGGCCCGGTGTTCGGTGAACTGGCAATTCATCAATGGCAAGTCAACTGCGACAGCTGCGCCGCCGAACTCCATTTCGAGTTCGCGGTAGACACCAAGCTCGGTAACAAGGCTCAGAAACCTGCAGCCAGCGCACGGATTGCCGAACTCGGCTGGGCCAGCGAGGGCGAACGCCACCTCTGCCCGAAATGCCAGCAGGCCGGACAATGAAACACCTGGCGCTGACTGCGGCACTGGGGGCCAGCCTGATGGGCTGCGCCGCCGAGCCGCTGAAGCTGCAGCAAGATCGCAGTTACGTCCTGGAATGGATCGGTGAGCGGCCGCTCATCGATTACAGCCACCTGACCATCACTCTGGGCGCCGATGGCCGTGCCTATGGCAATGGTGGCTGCAACCATTGGTTCGCGCCTTACACCCTTGATGCAGACAAGCTCAGCTTCGGCAAGGTGGGCAGCACCCGCAAACTCTGCGCTCCGGCATTGATGGAGCAGGAGCGGCGTTTCCTCCAGGCACTGGAAACCGTCGAGCGCTGGGATGTCTCACCGATCGAACAGCTGCGTTTCTGGCCAGCCGAAGGCAAACCGCTGCGCTGGTGGCTGGAAGAAGGCTGACACCATTCTGTAGCCGCTGGCGCAGCCTGCGCCGGCAGCTACAAGAATCACGGCCTTTCTTCAATGACCGCGCAGAGTCCGCAGCTTTTCCAGCACGCCCGCCGCAGTCTGCTCGCCCAGCATTTGCTCACGCACCTTGCCCTTGTCGTCGATGATGTAGGTCACCGGCAACGCCTCGCTACGTGGCAGCTCGAAAATCTCAGCAGGGTTCTGCGCCAGCACAGTGAACTTGATACCCAGTTTTTCGCTGGCGCTCTTGAGCTCATCGCCCTGAACATTATCGAAGTTGACTCCCAGCACCGTCGCCGACTGCCCCTTGAGCTGCTCGTTCAAGGCATTCAACTCAGGCACCTCTGTCCGGCAAGGCCCACACCACTCAGCCCAGTAGTTGAGCACCAGCCACTGTTTATCGAGGCGTTCAGCAGCGACTTTCTGACCGTACTGGTCAACCCCGTAGTCATTGCCACAGCCGCCAAGCAGCAAGGTGGTGAAAATCGCCAATACTGCTGCCAATTGCCTTGCCATGCACCGTTTCCTGTCTTGAAGGAGGTCTTGAAAAATGATCGGTAACCCTTGTTGCTGCGACCTATCGACTCCCAAGGTTCAGGAGAGCCCGTCGCCCGGGTAGAATAGCCGCCACCTTACGCAAGATGCGACCCGCACATGACCGATCTGACGCTTTATCACAACCCGCGCTGCTCGAAATCCCGTGCTGCACTGGAACTCCTGGAACAACGCGGCCTGGCTCCAACCGTGGTCCGCTACCTGGAAACTCCACTGGACGCAACCCAACTGCGCAGCCTTCTGGGCAAGCTTGGTATCAGTGCGCGTCAATTACTGCGTACGGGTGAAGATGAGTACAAAAGCCTCGACCTGGCAGACAGCAGCCTCAACGAAGAGCAGTTGATTGCCGCCATCGCCCAACACCCGAAGCTCATGGAACGGCCAATTCTCGAAGCCGCTGACAGGGCCATCATCGGCCGGCCGCCGGAAAATGTGCTGGAGATTCTGCCTTGAGCACGCCGTATATCCTGGTGTTGTACTACAGCCGCAATGGCTCGACCAACGAGATGGCCCGGCAGATCGCCCGAGGCATCGAGCAGGCGGGCCTGGAAGCCCGACTGCGCACCGTCCCGGCAATTTCCGCCGAGTGCGAAGCCGTGGCACCGAGCATCCCCGAGAGCGGCGCGCTCTACGCCAGCCTTGATGACCTGAAGCACTGCTCGGGCCTGGCCCTGGGCAGCCCGACTCGCTTCGGCAACATGGCAGCACCGTTGAAATACTTTCTCGACGGCACCAGCAACCTCTGGCTGACCGGCGCACTGGTGGGCAAACCCGCCGGGGTGTTCACCTCCACCGCCAGCTTGCATGGCGGCCAGGAAGCCACCTTGTTGTCGATGATGCTGCCACTGTTGCATCACGGCATGTTGATCACTGGCCTGCCCTACAGCGAGTCGGCCTTGCTGGAAACCCGTGGCGGTGGCACCCCATACGGCGCCAGCCATCATGCCGGGGCGGACGGCAAGAGCCCGCTGGACGAGCACGAAATCGCGCTGTGCCGGGCCCTGGGCCTGCGCCTAGCGAAAACCGCCCAGCAACTGGAGAGCGGCCGTGGCTAAGAAGCCGAAAATCCTGCCTGCGGTGGAGTGGCTGGAACCCCGGGTCCGGGTAACCCGGGTCCTCAGCCTGATCTGCTTTCTCGGCCTGGTAGGCCTGCTCTGCGTGTATTACCTGCTGATAGCCGACCTGCACGGCGCACGGCCCTGGGTGATCCTGCTGATCGAGTTACTGCCTCTGTTGCTGATGGCGCCCGGCATGCTCAGCGGCAGTGCTCGCGGACATTCGTGGATGTGCTTCGTGGTCAACCTGTACTTCATCAAGGGTGCACTGGCGGCCTACGATCCGAATCGCCAGCTGTTCGGCCTGCTGGAGATGTTCGCCAGCCTGGCGGTGTTCACCTCGGCGTTGCTGTACGTGCGCTGGCGCTTCCAGCTCAACCGCAGGCTTGCCGGCGAAGGCGCAAGCCCAGCCTGATCCTGAAGGCACACGAGTTCCCCGGAACGCAAGGCAATGCTCCGGGGAACTTGCATCGTCGTTTCGCGCCCCAATCTTGATCGACAGACTCGCTGACCGACACTCCCACACCGACCCGGAGCAGGCATGCACGATTACAAATGGCTGAATGAATACTGTCTTAACCGCTTCGGCTCCACCGCGGCACTGGAAGCCCAGCTGCCAACGCCAGCCAGTGATGACTATCTGCGTTCACTGAGCGCCGATCGCTATTTGTCGACCCTGGCATTGCGGGTCTTTCGTGCCGGCCTGAAGCACAGCCTGGTGGATGCCAAATGGCCGGCATTCGAACAAGTGTTCTTTGGCTTCGATCCAGACAAGGTGGTGCTGATGGGCGCCGAGCACCTGGAGCGGCTGATGCAGGACACGCGAATCATTCGCCATCTGGGTAAGCTCAAAAGCGTCCCGCGCAACGCCCAGATGATCCTCGACGTGGAGCAGCAACACACCCGCTTCGGCGCCTTTATCGCCGACTGGCCGGTCCAGGACATTACCGGGCTCTGGCAATACCTGGCCAAACACGGCAATCAGATGGGTGGCCTCTCGGCGCCACGTTTCCTGCGCATGGTGGGCAAAGACACCTTCATTCCTACCTGGGATGTGGTCGCCGCACTCAGCGCGCAGAACATCATCGACAAAGTGCCCAGCAGCAAACGCGACCAGGCCTTGGTGCAAGAAGTGTTCAACCAATGGCAGAACGAAAGTGGCAGGCCGCTGTGCCAGCTTTCAGCCATGCTGGCCTATACCGTCAACCACTAAGCCCGCTGGTCATTACTCTTGCCTCCCGCACTGCTTCGTCTCCGGACACCGGACTGAAGCAGTCATCTCCTCGCGTCTCTAGCTGACAGAAAGCTGAACTAACCTGCAGTTTTTCCACAGAAGTTTTTTTCTCAGCTACAGTTTCTTCGGCTTGTCATACCGATAAGAACAGCGCCATTAAAAATAGCTGCAGGACGCGAAGCTCATTCGCCCATCGCTTGGCGGGTAACGCTTTTCTCAAACTCGTAACCTGAACGTTTGCTGTCTGGCGTAAAACAGGCGGCGCTATGCCATTCGTTTTTTTCACATTGCTTTCACCATTCCCCCACCTGGCCTTCTTTAAGTTGGCTCTAGTGGCGGCGCTGATGCCGGTGCGCGTGCCGGTTCGTTGCAGAACATTAGTTTCAACCCGAATTAAAAAACCTCTCAAAAACATATTCAGGTAAACGACGTGGTCAATACTCTGCAAGCCGGCCCCCAAGCTAAAACCGCCAGCATGCGCCGCTCCAGAAAAATCATCTTCAGTGCGATTGCGGTCGCCCTGACTATCGTGGTCAGCGGCTTTATGTTGTGGCCTGCAACCCCTCAAGACCTGGCCCTCGACAACCAGATGCAACAGAGCGGTCTCTATGAGCACTGGCGAGCCGGCCAGGTGATTGTTCTGGTGCGTCACTCAGAGCGCTGCGATCGCTCTGCCAATCCGTGCCTGGGCCCTGCGGACGGCATCACCCAGCTTGGCAGCGTCACAGCCAGCGAACTGGGCCAGGCCTTTCGCACTCTTGGCATGGAGCATACGGATGTCCTGAGCAGCCCCATGACGCGCACCCTGCAAACCACACAGTCCATGTTCAATCAAGCGCCTAGAACCCAGGAATGGCTGGTGACCTGTGGCAAGAACCTTGAAAGGGATATTAAAGCCCACAAGCTTCAAGGACGTAACCTGATCCTGGTCACCCACAGCGGCTGCATCAGTGATCTGGAAAGCCATCTGGGATTCGCCCACGCCCTGGCCAGTGAATACACCAGTTCGTTATTCGTGACCCTGACCGCAGACGGTGAAATGCAAGTAGTGGGAATCATGAATGCAAGAAACTGGCCTCAGGTACTTAAAGAGATGCCCAACAATCTGTAACTATTTTTAACAACACAACAACAGACTTCACTCAGCTGACAGACAGACTAGCCAGCCTGTTATTTATTTGACTTTGTTGTGTTTTGCACTATTAGCAATTAGTGCCAGCTCTTTATAACAAGCATTCTCAAAAACGCCTGAAAGACCAGATGAAAGCTATGGTTTATTTTGAGAAATCTGCTGATGCGGCAATCGCTGATTATCAGTGAGCTCCGACACCAGAACTTGTACGTTGAACTCCTTACCTGACTTCGAGGACAGCAATGCACCGCACTTTACGCCCCCAGCTTATGGAACGAGCACCACGCCTCATGACTGCACTGCTTGCAGGAGCGAAAACGGCATGACCAAGCGTTGGGCGTTGCCATTTCTGTTGTTGGCCTTCGGCCTGTTCTACCTGCTCCCACTGACCACTCACGGCTTGTGGATTCCCGACGAAACCCGCTACGCGCAAATCAGCCAGGAGATGCTGCTGAGCGGGGACTGGGTTGCGCCACATTTCATGGGCATCCGTTACTTCGAGAAACCCATTGCCGGCTACTGGATGATTGCCATCGGGCAGGCGGTATTCGGCGACAACCTGTTTGGGGTGCGCATCGCCTCGGCCCTCAGCACCGGTTTGAGCGTACTGCTGGCCTACCTGATCACCCGCCGGATGTGGAACGACCCGCGCAAGAGCTTCACTGCGGCCTTGCTGTACATGAGCTTTGGCCTGATTGCCGGGCAAGCGGGGTATTCCAACCTGGATCCGCAGTTCACCTTATGGGTCAACCTGAGCCTGGTGGCGCTGTGGTTCGCCCTGGACAGCCAGACCCGCCGCGGTCGCATGCTGGCCTGGGCCGTGCTGGGTGCCGCTTGCGGCATGGGTTTCATGACCAAGGGCTTCCTCGCCTGGCTGCTACCCGTACTCATCGCCCTGCCCTACATGCTCTGGCAGCGTCGCCTTGGTGAATTGCTGCGTTATGGCCTGGTAGCAGTAGTAGTAGCAATCGGCATCAGCCTGCCCTGGGTCCTGAGCATTCATGCTCACGAGCCCGACTTCTGGCGCTTTTTCTTCTGGCATGAGCATATTCGCCGCTTCGCCGCCGACAATGCGCAACACACCCGCCCCTGGTGGTTCTACCTGCCTCTGCTGGTAGCCTCCAGCCTGCCTTGGGCTGCCCTCCTGCCCACTACATTCATTCAAGCCTGGAAAGATAAACGCCAGGCGGCAACTGGTTTCCTGTTGCTGTGGTTCCTGCTGCCGCTGGTTTTTTTCAGTCTGAGCCGCGGCAAGCTGCCAACCTACATCATGCCGTGCCTGCTGCCCTTGGCCGTGCTCATGGGCAACACCCTGATCGACCGGGTGAACGCCCTGCAGAGTCGCGCTATTCGGCTCAACAGCTTGCTCAACCTGTTGATTGGTGTCGGAGCAATGGTGGCGCTGCTGGTCATCCAACTGACCCGGCCGGTTTATGGCCACAACGAAATGCTCAGCCTGTCCCTGGTATTCATCATGCTGATGGGCTGGATCATCGCCAACCTGCTACCGGCCTCCAAACCCCTGCACTACTGGGCAGCCCCAGCGTTGGGTATCTGGTTGCTGGTCGCCCTGCTGCCAGCGGGTATGCCCGGGCTCATCGTGCACAACCAGATGCCGGACCAGTTCATCAAGGAGCACATCGAGGAACTCAAGCAGACCAAGACCCTGCTGAGTAACGACCTGGGGGCTGCCTCGGCCCTGGCCTGGCGCCTGCAACGCCCGGAGGTGACGCTGTACAACACCGAGGGCGAATTGAAATATGGCCTGGCTTATCCTGATTCGGCGCAGCGCAAAACCAACATGGCCGACGTCGGACAATGGGTGAGCGAAGCACGCAAGCTGGGTTCGGTGGGCGTAGTCATGCGGGTCAAGGACGTGGTCGAGAATGAGGAAGTGGCACTGCTGCCGACCGGCGGCAAACGCTACGAGGAAGGCAACATACTGATCCTGATCCTGCCACAGAGCCAACCCTGACCTGCACAGGCTCCCCTGACGCATGAGGTACAGCGTCAGCGTCGACTGCGGTTGGCGCTGGCGTTTTTTTAGGTGCAGTTGCGCCATGGATGACTGCGACTCTTTCGACCTCCTCCTTTGGGAAACCCGTGTATGAATTTCTACAACAGCGAGCGCAAGGCGCTGATCCTGCTCCTCGGCGTATCGGCCTTGATCCTGCTGCTGGGCCTGGGCTCCCGTGAGTTGTGGGGGCCGGAAACTCGCTGGGCCAACATCGCATTGCAGATGCTGCAGAGTGGCGACTACTTCGATCCCTATCTGAAGGGCAGCCCCTACTACGACAAACCCCTGCCGTCCTACTGGCTGATTACCGCCAGCGCCTGGCTGATGGGGGGGCTGGGGCCCTGGTCGTTGCGCCTGTCGTCGGTGCTCGCCGCGTGGTTGAGCATCTGGCTGGTGTATCTGATCGGCGAGCGACTGTTTCACAAAGGCACCGGACTGATCGCCGGTTGGATGCTGGCCACCACGTTCTACTTCGCGTTCTGGGCACGGGTGGCCACCGCCGACATTCTCACCGTATGCGGCGTCCTGGCCTCGGTGTGGTGGTACTGGCGTGGCCCGGAAGACACACGCCTGGGTCGCTACAGCGTGTTCTTCCTGCTGCTGGCGGCGACTTCGCTGCTCAAGGGCCTGATTGGTTTCGTCCTGCCGGGACTGATTCTGCTGCCTCATCTGCTGAGCCAGGGTCGCTGGAAACGCCACTTGAATCTGCGCCTGTGCCTGGCGCTGTTGATTGCCGGCCTGTTCTACATGGTGCCGTTCGTACTCTCGCACCTGTACGGTGCCCCGACCTACGGCGAAAGCGGCCTGAGCCTGGTCTTCCGCGAAAATGTGGTGCGCTTCTTCGACCCGTTCGATCATGTCGGGCCGATCTACACCTACCTGATCTACCTACCGGCCTATACCTTGCCCTGGGCCCCTTGCTGGATCATCGGCCTCTGGGTAGCCGCCCGTCACTGGCGCCAGCTGCAACCCAACGAGCGCTGGCTGGTCTGGGCTCTGGGCCTGCTGTTTTTGTTCTTCACCGCCAGCGGTAGCCGGCGCAGTTACTACGTCCTGCCACTGGTGCCCTTCGCCCAATTGTTGGGGGCTTGGTGGCTGAGCCGACACCTGCAGCAAAGACGCGCCAGCGGCAAACCCAGCGAGCGGCGCTGGGTCATCGGCTTTGCCAGCGCAGTTGGAGTGCTACTGCTGGTACTGGGGATTGCCTACCCCTGGAGCAATGGCGGCGGCGGTGTGCTCCAGTTCAGCGCGCAGGTCAGAGCCGAGGCGAGTCGCATCGCCCCCTGGAACCAATGGCGCATGGTGATGATCGAGGTGGACAACAAGTTGCCGATGTACCTGCAGAATCAGGGGACGCCGTTCTATTACGTGGCGCAAACCCTGGACTTTCCTCGCACAGGCAACAGCGCAGACTTCATGGCCTGGCTGGATAAGACCAGCGGCCAGCACTGGGATCCCCAACGCACGTTGATTTTCGTGCAACAGAGCGAGAATGAACCGCTGATGCTGAGCTACCTGAGTGGCGATCATCAGATGATTCGCACAACTCCCACCAACGGCGAGCGCCTGGCCAAGAAATCCGCAGAGGGCAGCGTGGCCTTTATCCCTCAGGTACCAGGTGCTTGAAAACTGCGCTGCGACACCGGTAATCACCGGCGTCGCAGCAAAGGCTCAATACGGGTGGATCAGAGGTTCACCAGGTTGACGAAGCGCGATGCGGCGCTGTCATCGATGCGCAGATTGGTAAAGTCGAACAGATTGCGATCCGCCAGCTGTGACGGGATCACATTCTGCAAGCCTCGGAAGATGCTCTCGGTACGACCCGGGCTTTTGCGCTCCCACTCCTGCAGCATTTCCTTGACCACCTGACGCTGCAGGTTCTCTTGGGAACCACAGAGGTTGCAAGGAATGATCGGGAATTGCTTGAGGTCGGAGTAGGCCTGGATGTCCTTCTCGCTGCAGTAGGCCAGTGGCCGGATCACCACGTTGCGCCCGTCATCGGCCCGCAGCTTGGGCGGCATGGCCTTGAGTGAGCCGTTATAGAACATGTTGAGGAAAAAGGTCTCGACGATATCGTCGCGATGGTGCCCCAGGGCCATCTTGGTCGCACCGATTTCGTCGGCGAAGGTATACAGAGTGCCGCGGCGCAGGCGCGAGCATAGCGAGCAGGTGGTCTTGCCTTCGGGTATCAGCTCCTTGACCACCGAGTAAGTGTCCTTCTCGACAATGTGGTACTCGATCCCCAACGCCTTGAGGTAGGCCGGCAACACATGCTCGGGAAAGCCCGGCTGCTTCTGGTCCATGTTCACCGCAACGATCTCGAACTTGATCGGCGCCACCTTCTGCAGGTGCAGCAGCACGTCGAGCATGGCGTAGCTGTCCTTACCACCGGACAGGCAAACCATCACCTTGTCACCGTCTTCGATCATGTTGAAATCGGCGACCGCTTCGCCCGCCAGTCGGCGAAGGCGTTTCTGCAGTTTGTTCTGGTTGACCGTAAGAGTGCCCATGGCGCTTGAAATCCGCGAGGTGTGTGACGAAAAGCCGGACATTTTACGCAAAAACCCCAACCCCGCGAAAGCGCCCCCGAGCAGCGGCTACAGCCCCCGGGTGACAGAGACGCTAGCGATTAACCCAGGGGTTTACAGCGCAATTTGCTCTAAAGGTGCGCACATCTGACGAAAACTCCTCCCTATACTGCGACATAAGGTCGCACGCATATGTAGACCTAACTGACTGTGCCACTTGGCTGTAAGCGCTCCGTTGGGGGGCGATGGCAATAACCAAGGAGTGACTGACCATGATTCATCATGTCGTAGGACTCTTCACCCACCCCGATCAGGAATGGCGAGACATCCGTGGCGATGCCGAGGAAAGCATCAGCCACATGTACCTCACTCACACGCTGGTTCTGGCGGCGATCCCCGCAATCTCGGCGTTTATTGGCACCACTCAGGTTGGCTGGGTCATCGGCAGTCGCGCGCCAGTGATGCTGACCATGGAAAGCGCCCTGTGGATGACCATCATGTCGTACCTGGCCATGCTTGGCGGCGTGGCGGTGATGGGAGCCTTCATTCACTGGATGGCTCGCACCTATGACGCCAACCCGAGCCTGGCGCGCTGCGTGGCCTTTGCCACCTACACCGCGACACCGCTGTTCGTCGGAGGCCTGGCGGCGCTGTACCCCCATATGTGGTTGGGGATGATCGTCGGCACCGCAGCTATCTGCTACACGGTGTACCTGCTCTACGTCGGGCTGCCGACCTTCATGAACATCCCGTCGGATGAGGGATTCCTGTTTTCCAGCTCGGTACTGGCGGTGGGACTGGTGGTACTGGTAGCGATCATGGCCTTCACCGTGATTGTCTGGGGCCTGGGCGTCGGCCCCGTGTACACCAACTGACGCCACACCAATAATAATCCTCTGTCTGCCACCACAGGCCGCCGCAAGGCGGCCTTCTTTATGGGCACGATCTGACGACCATTCGGCGCCCGGAGGATTCGGATTCTCCGGTCTTTGCGGCATACTCAGTCGCTCTGGAGAACCGTTAAGCATGCCCGAGCCACTCAATACCCGCGTCGAAGACTGTTTCCTACTCGCTGAATCCTTTTTCAAACGCCCTTTCAAACGCCCGGTGGTCAGCCTCAAATTGCGCGGCCAGAAAGCCGGAGTCGCTCATTTGCATGAAAACCTGCTGCGCTTCAATCCGCAGCTGTACCGGGAAAACACCGAGGATTTCCTCAAGCAGACCGTGGCCCACGAGGTCGCGCACCTGATCGCCCATCAGCTGTTCGGCGAGCGCATTCAGCCCCACGGCGAAGAATGGCAACTGATCATGCGCGGGGTGTACGAACTGCCGCCCAATCGCTGCCACACCTATGAGATCAAACGCCGTAGCATGACCCGCTACATCTACCGCTGTCCCTGTGCCGAGAGCGACTTCCCGTTCTCCGCACAACGCCACAGGCTGGTGGCCCAGGGGCGCCGCTACCTGTGCCGGCGCTGCCGGCACACCCTGGTTTACAGCGGGGAAACCCGAGTCGAGTGAAGGGACGAAAGCGCTTCATCGACAATCAGCTTCCTACGCGATGACTCGGCTGCACCGCAGCTCCTCGATACGTTCCGGGCTATAGCCCAACTCTGCAAGCACTTGAGCGGAATTCGCGCCCAACTGGGCACCGATGTGTCGCGGCTCGGGCAAGCCTTCGGAAAACTTCAACGGGCAGGCCATTTGCGCCTGGAAGCTGCCATCGCCACGGGGCACCTGGCTGACCAGTTGGCGGGCCTGCAACTGGGGATGTGCCACCGCCTCGGCCAGGCTCAGCACCGGTTCGACACAAGCATCAAGCCCTGAGAACAACTGGCAAAGCTCGGCGAAGTCGTGTTTTTCGAACTCGAACTGCAAGGCCTGCTTGAGGGCCTGTTGCTGCTCAGGCCTGGAAGACAAACCCTGGGCTGCCAGCTCAGGCCGTCCCAGCGCCTGACATAGCTGCTGCATGAACACCGGCTCCAGGCTACCGACGGACAGCCAACGGCCATCCCGGCTGCGATAGTAGTCATAGAAACTGCCGCCATTGAGCACCTGCTGCTCCATCCCAGGCACAACCCCACAAGCCAGGTAACCGGCTCCGGCCATGGCGTTCAAGCTGAACACGCAATCGGTCATGCTCACGTCCAGGCGCTGACCCTGGCCGCTGTGCTGGCGGGCGATCACTGCCGCCAGCAGACCGATCACACCGTGTAGCGAGCCCCCGGCAATATCCGCTGCTTGAATGCCCAGGGGCAATGGCCCCTGGTCCTGGCGCCCGGTCTGGCTGGCCAATCCGGCCAGGGCCAGGTAGTTGATATCGTGCCCGGCACGATCCCGGTAAGGCCCGGTCTGGCCATAACCGGTGATGGAGACGTAGATCAACCGTGGGTTGATCGCCTTCAACGCCTCGTACCCCAGGCCGAGGCGCTCCATCACCCCCGGGCGGAACTGCTCAAGGACGATGTCGTAGTCGTGCACCAACTGCCGGACTACCTCAAGTGCCTCGGGCCGCTTGAGATCCAGGGCCAGGCTGCGCTTGTTGCGGTTGAGGTAGGCGTGACTGGCGGACACCCCACTGTCGTGGGGCGGCAGCACCCGCACTAGGTCCATGCGAGTTGGTGACTCGATACGCAGCACCTCGGCGCCCATGTCCGCCAGCAGCAGCGAGGCGAACGGCCCCGGCAACAGAGTAGAGAAATCCAGTACCTTAAGTGACACCAACGGCCCTTGCATATGCCCTCTCCTGTTGATCGACTGCCCACAGAGTAGGCAGCCGTGAGCGCTCCAACAATTACCGCAACGGTCAGCCGCACTGACCGTTGCGCTCAAGCGCCAGGCAATAAAAAACCCGCCGAAGCGGGTTTCTCATGTTCAGTGACGCTTACTTGATGCTCGGTGCCGGACCTTCGGCCACACCCAGGTCATCGGTTTCACGGGTGTCAGTAATCGCCCGACCACCGGAAGCCAACTCGACCTGCAGCTTGTCTTCATCCAGTTCCTTGACCCACTTGGCGACCACCAAGGTGGCCACGGCATTGCCCACCAGGTTGGTCAGGGCGCGGGCTTCGGACATGAAGCGGTCGATACCCAGGATCAGCGCCAGGCCAGCTACCGGCAAGTGCCCCACGGCCGACAAGGTTGCCGCCAGGACGATGAAGCCGCTGCCGGTCACGCCAGCAGCACCTTTGGAGGACAGCAGCAGCACCAGCAGCAGAGTGATCTGGTGGGTGATGTCCATATGGGTGTCAGTAGCCTGGGCGATGAACACCGCAGCCATGGTCAGGTAGATCGAAGTACCGTCGAGGTTGAAGGAGTAACCGGTTGGGATCACCAGGCCGACCACCGACTTCTTGGCACCCAGGCGCTCCATCTTGATCAGCATGCGCGGCAGTGCCGATTCCGAGGAGGAAGTCCCCAGCACGATCAGCAGTTCTTCACGGATGTAGCGAATCAGCTTGATCACGCTGAAACCATGAGCGCGGCAGATAGCGCCCAGGACCACCAGTACGAACACTACGCAGGTGATGTAGAAGCAGATCATCAACTGGCCCAACTGCACCAGGGAGCCCACACCGTAGGCACCAATGGTAAAGGCCATGGCGCCCAGCGCACCCAGGGGCGCGAGCTTCATGATCATGTTGATGATGTTGAACATCACGTGGGCAAAACGGTCGATGAAATCCAGCACCGGCTTGCCATAGGCACCCAGGCGATGCAGGGCGAAACCGAAGATCACCGAGAACATCAGCACTTGCAGGATATCGCCGTTGGCGAAGGCACCGACGATGGTCGACGGGATGATGTTGAGGATGAAGCCGACGATGCTCTGATCGGCACCCGCAGTCACATAGGCCGCGACTTTCGAGGCATCCAGAGTCGAAACATCAATATGCATGCCCGCGCCCGGCTGCACGACGTTGACCACGACCAGGCCAATCAGCAAGGCAATGGTAGAGACGACTTCGAAATACAGCAGCGCATAGCCGCCAGTCTTGCCCACTGACTTCATATTCTGCATGCCGGCAATACCGCTCACCACGGTGCAGAAAATGATCGGCGCAATGACCATCTTGATCAGTTTGATGAACCCATCGCCCAAGGGCTTGAGGGCTACGCCGGTCTGCGGGTAGAAGTGACCGAGCAGGATGCCGATGGTGATAGCAACGATCACCTGGAAATACAGGGATTTGTACAGTGGCTGACGAGTCGTCATTGCAAAGTTCCTCAAGAGCCCCGGCATACACCTTCCGTCGATGCATGCGGTGCCTATAGTGCGAACCCTCCTGCGCTGGAGGGATTTGTTGTGTCGAGCTGCGTGCTGGCAGATCTCTCGGCTCTATCGCAAAGCCCGTGCCATCTCGTCAAAAAAACCTGCAGGCCTTTAGACATCAGGGGTCGGGCCGACCTTTGCATCCATTTCGCACAGTGAACATGGCGGATTTCCGCCCATTCACCGGCTCTCGTCCTACAATTTGGCGGATATCCGCCTTGTCCCTTGCCGAGCGGCTGGCTAACATCCGCCACTCAACGGACGGACCATCCCGCATGCGCGAACGCACCATCGCCAGCCACTTTGCCCGCGCCGCCCTAGGCGGGGCACGCCGCCGTGGCTACGACTGCGCGCCAATCCTGCAACAGCTGGGGATCAGCCTCGAACTGCTGAATCAGCCCAAGGCCCGTATCGCCCCCGAGCAATTCACCCGACTGCTGCAGCAACTGTGGCTGGAACTGGACGATGAATACCTCGGGTTCGGTCATCGCCCCAGCAAACGCGGGACCTTTGCCATGATGTGTCACGCACTGATCCACTGCCGCACCTTGGAAAAAGCACTCAATCGCGGCTTATTATTTTATAGCTTATTCCCGGAAGCCCCGCGCTTGTACCTGACACGCGAAGGGGAAATGGCTCGACTGAGCCTGGATGATTCCGAACTGTGGGACCCCGATCACTTTCTCAGTGAAAGCCTGCTGGTGATCTGGCACCGCCTGGCCAGTTGGCTGATCGGCCGTCGAATCCGCCTGGAGCAAGCCTGCTTCAGCTATGCAAAGCCTGAGCACGGCGCAGAATATGACCTGCTCTTCCCCTGCCCGCTGCAATTTGCGCAAGATCGCAGCAGCCTGTTGTTCCACAGTCGCTACCTGAGCATGCCGCTGCTGCAGGATGAGCGCACCCTCAAGCACTTCCTCGAGCGCTCACCCGCTGACCTGCTATCCCGGCCGGATGAGGGCGACAGCCTCAGCAGCCAGTTGCGACACCTGCTCAGCCGCGACCGTGAGCGCTGGCCGGACGTGGAAAGCGTGGCCCAACACCTGCACATCAGTCCGCAAACCCTGCGTCGGCATCTACGGGAAGAAGGCTCGAGCTTTCAAGAATTGAAGGATGAACTGCGCCGCGACATTGCCATTTACCACCTCGGCCGCGACAACCTGTCATTGCAACAGATCGCCGAGCAACTGGGCTTTTCCGAACCCTCGGCCTTTCATCGCGCGTTCAAGAAATGGACCGGCCTGACTCCGGGTGCCTATCGCGCTCGGGAGCAGTGAGGGGTAGCGTCACAAGGCCGGAAAATGGATTCGGAAGGCCGCACCGCCCAAGGCAGAATCACCCAGGGTCAGTTGCGCACCGTAGCTTTCGATGATGTCCTTGACCACCGCCAGGCCAATGCCCTGCCCCGGATGCTGACGATCCAGACGCTCGCCGCGCTGGAGGATCCGCGCCCGCTGATCCGGGGGCACTCCCGGGCCATCGTCTTCCACACACAGCTGCGAGCCATCGAGGGTCTCGCGCACGCTGATGCGCACCGAACTCAGGCATAGGCGATAAGCGTTCTCCAGCAGGTTGCCGAGCAACTCCAGCAAAGCACCATGCTCGATGGGCAGATGGCAGTGTTCGGGCAAATCGAACGACACCCGCACCTGCTTGTCGCGATAGACCTTGTCCAGCGTGTCACACAGGCTTTGCAGCAACGGTCGCAAATGAACCTGGTGGCGCACCAGGCCACTCTTGCGCAGGCTGGCACGCTGCAACTGGTAACTGATCTGCTGGCTCATACGCTCGATCTGCGCCTGCAGGACCCAAGCCTGCTCACGATCCTGAGGTCGTTGCGCCATGTCCTCACTGACGCCTTGCAACACCGTCAGCGGGGTTTTCAGGCTGTGGGCCAGGTCATCCAGGGAGTCCCGGTAGCGGGCGCGCTGCTCACGCTCGCTTTGCAACAGGCGGTTCAACGAGCCCGTCAGGCGCAGCAGCTCTCGAGGGTGCTCCTCGCTCAGGCTCTGGCGAGTGCCACTCTCGATCTGGTCCAACTCCTGACTCAAGCGCCGCAGGGCCTGCAAGCCCCAGGTCAGCCCCAGCCAGAGCAATGCCAGGAGCACCAGCAGCGCCGCGCCAAACCCCAGATAGAGGTTCTCCCGAACCCCTTCCAGGGTCTGCTGATACTCACGTACCGGCTGCAGCGCAACAATACTGAACGCCGCGTTCTTGCCCCCCAGCAACTTGATCTCGACGTCGTAGACGAAGAACTCCTGGCCATTGGCTTCGCGGATCCTGGCGAACTCATTACCGCGCCCGTCGTACCGCGGCCGGTAGTTGATGTTCTCTTCCTGGGTTGCTCGCGAACGCCAGACCAGGTGCCCTTCACGGTCGTAGATGTAACCCAGCAGCCGACTGTCGGCGAGATTGAAGCGCTCGTCAGGCAGCTGCGCTGGCATCTGCAGACGGTTGTTTTCGATCCGCGCGGCGGAAATCAGGGTAGTGACGTCGGAGGCCAGACGCTGCTCGATGGAGTCCTGCAGCGCGAGACTGAAAGCCCCCTGCATGGCCGGCAGCAACGCCAGCATGAACAGCACCGCCAAGGTGGTGGCCGCCAGCATCAGCCGCAGGCGCAGCGATCGAATCATCGGCAGCGCTCATTGAACAGATAACCCAGGCCGCGCACCGTATCGATCGGCTTGAAGCCCGACGGCCCCTCCAGCTTGCGGCGCAACCGCCCAACCAGTACCTCGATAACGTTCGGATCGCGCTCGTCATCATCCGGGTACAGCTGCTCCATCAGCCGGTCCTTGGCCACCACCTGCTGGTGATGACGCATCAGGTATTCGAGGATCCGGTATTCGTAGGCAGTCAGGGCCAGGGGCTCTTCATCCAGGGATGCCTGCTTGCGGTTCAAGTCCAGCAATAACGGGCCGGCGATGATAGTCGACTGGGTGAACCCGCTGGAGCGCCGCAACAATGCATTGAGCCGCGCATCCAGCTCTTCGAACTGAAACGGCTTGACCACATAGTCATCAGCACCGGCGGCCAGGCCCTCAACCTTGTCCTGCCAGTTGCCGCGGGCGGTGAGGATCAAGATCGGAAAGGTCTTGCCACGGGCGCGCAACTGTCGGATCAGGTCCAGCCCACCCATGCCGGGCAAGCCCAGGTCGATCACCGCCAGATCGTGATTGAACTGCTCGGTCTGATACAACGCCTCTTCGGCGTTCGCCACGGACTCAACCACATGACCGCTGTCGGTGAGGCGGGTTTGCAAGTGATGGCGCAACAGCGCTTCATCTTCAACGACCAGCAATTTCATAACGCGCTCCCAGGCAAAATTCAGCATCTCCATGGGCGCCCCTGCGCCCTGATGATTGATGCGACAACGCCGGACCGTGCCCAAGGCACGATCCGGCGCGGGTCAGGCCAAACCGCTTATCAGAAAGCGTAGTTGGCCGACAGGTAAGTCTGGGCACTGCTGGTGAGGCTCAGCGAACCCTGCTTGCTGCCACCGCGTTCACTCATCTCGGTCCCGGCATTACTGCGCAGGTAACGGTAGCCGAGCTCCACCGAGGTATTTTGCGAAACCTGTTGCAGGACACCGGCCTGCACCCCTACCGCGTAACCGATATCACTGTCACGACTGAACCCTGGAGATTCCTGAGTCAGCTTGGTCAGGCCTGCGGTGCCGCCGCCAAAGAGTTTGGTGCTGCTGGTCACCGGCAGGAACATATCGTAACTGCCCAGCAGATTTTGCTGACGCAGTTTAATGCCATTGTGGGAGCCGGAAACGTAATCGTAAGTGGCGTAGTAGCGGCCCTGGTCATTCTGTTGACCGAAGCGCACACCCCAAGTGTTGTCCTTGCCAATCACACCATCGGCGTTCGGATGGCCGAGGTTGCTGTTGAGCTGACTGGACTTCTTGACCTTGTCGCTGGTCTGGCCAAAAGTCAGGCTGGCGAAGTTGCTATCAGCCGCTTGGACAGCGGCGCTGGCGCCGAGAACGGTAAAGGCCAGGAGCATTTTTTTCAATAAAGTCATAGGAAGTTTCCTTTGCACTATAGGCTTTTTGGGTACGGGGCTAGAGTAAACAGCCCGCCCTGAACTCCCCCTGAACACACCCTTAACCTCGCCTGAACCAGATCGACTAGGCTGTTTTGACGCCTTTTCAACCGGAGTTCCTCCTATGCGCGTGCTCTTGGCTGTCTTTCTGTTAACCCTCAGCGGCCTCGGCCAGGCTGCAATCAAGACCCAGGAAATCCCCTATCGCAGTGCCGATGGCACGCCGCTGATCGGCTACTACGCCTACGACGACGCCGTACAGGGTCCTCGCCCAGGCGTGGTCGTGGTCCACGAATGGTGGGGGCTCAACGATTACGCCAAGCGCCGGGCTCGGGACCTTGCCGCCCTGGGCTACAGCGCACTGGCCATCGACATGTATGGCGAAGGCAAGCACACCGAACACCCGCAAGACGCCATGGCGTTCATGCAGGCCGCACTCAAGGACAGTGCTGCCGCCAGCGCGCGCTTCGATGCCGGCCTTGAACTGCTGAAGCAACAGCCGCAGACCAACCCGCAAAAACTCGCGGCCATTGGTTACTGCTTTGGCGGCAAGGTCGTCCTCGACGCTGCCCGCCAGGGCCTCCCACTGGCCGGCGTGGTGAGTTTTCATGGTGCCCTGGTCACACAAGCACCGGCGACGCCTGGCAGTGTCAAAGCAAAAATCCTGGTGGAGCATGGCGCGCAGGACAGCATGGTCACGGCCGACAACGTCGCCACCTTCAAGGCAGAGATGGACAAGGCCGGTGCCGACTATCAATTTGTCAGCCTGCAAGGCGCCAAACACGGCTTCAGTAATCCCGATGCCGACCGCTTGAGCCATGGCGAACACGGCGGCCTGGACATCGGCTATAACAAGGCCGCCGATGAACATTCCTGGGCGGACATGCAAGCCTTCTTCAAGAAGCTGTTCGGCTGACAGCGTCTCGAACCCGTGCGTTATGGAGTTGCCGCAACGGCTCTGCGGCAACCCCTCGCGCGATGGACGACTACCCTCGATGAGCGCAACCCGGCACACTAGCGACCATGAATGCTCTCCCTCCCCTACCAGCCTGCTGCACCCCACTGGACGCTTCCTGGCCATTGCCGCAAGCCTTGCCCCACACCCTTTGGCTAAGCACCCGGTTCAACCCCGGGCAGTTGACCATGGATGACTTCCAACGCAGTGGAATTGAAGCACCGCCGAGCATCCAGCGCTCGGTGGCCAAGCGCCAGACTGAATTCCTCGCCGGACGCCTGTGTGCCCGGGCCGCCTTGCGCCAGTTGCAACAACTGGACTGGGTGCCTCCCATCGATACCGATCGGGCACCGATCTGGCCTGCGCATATCTGCGGCTCGATCACCCACAGCAGCGGGCGTGCTGCCGCCATCGTCGCCGACAAGCAACACTGGCAAGCCTTGGGGATGGACCTGGAAACACTGCTGAGCGAAGAGCGCGCAGCCAAGCTGGCAGAGCAGATTCTCACCCCCGCGGAGTTGCAACGCCGGGACCAACTGACAGCCAAGCAGCAGGCCCTGGCGGTGACCCTGACCTTTTCGATCAAGGAAAGCCTGTTCAAGACCCTGTATCCGCTGGTGCGCAAAAGCTTCTACTTCGAACACGCCGAAGTGCTGGAGTGGAGCCCGGAAGGCCAGGTGCGGGTACGCCTGCTCACGGACTTGTCCGAGGAATGGCACCACGGACGCGAGCTACTGGGCCAATTCGCCGTCGAGGGCGATCAACTGCTAAGCCTGATCGCCATCAAGGCCTGACCCTTTCACACTCAATGGGGCTCCTGCTGTCGAGGCCAACTCAGGCTGAAGCAGGCGCCTCCAAGATTCTTGCTGTTGCTGATCAGGGCACGCCCCTCGTGCCAATGGATGATCCGCCGCACAATCGACAGCCCCAACCCATGGCCGCCGGAGGCCCGGGTCCGACTGTCATCCAGGCGCAGAAACGGCGTGAAGATCTTCTCCCAGGCGCTTTCCGGCACACCAGGACCGTCATCTTCCACATCCACTCGGCAACGCAGTTGGCCCACCTGATAACTCACGGTCACCTGGGATCGCGCATGGCGCATGGCATTGCTCACCAGGTTCTGCAGCGCCCGGTGAAGATAGCGCGGCTCAGCCTCGACCCAGGCACCATCACACTCTGCGGCAGACAGGCACAAGCCACGCTGGACCTTGAGGTTGGCCCGCAACGGCGCCAGCTCGCTGATCACCTGGTTGATCAGGGCATTCAGGTCGATACGCTGGAAGTTCAAGGCCGGCGAGCCCTGCTCCAAGCGCGCATAGGTGAGCATCTCGTCCACCAGTCGGTCGAGATCCTGAATATCGTTATCCATGCCATCCAGGTACTTCTGCCGCGCCTGATCGGTGCTCGCCGAAGCAATCATCTCCAGACCGAAACGCAGCCGCGCCACCGGTGTGCGCAGCTCGTGGGAGACCGCCCGCACCAGTTCACGCTGGATCGCCAGCAAGCGCTGCAGGTGCTCGGCCATGCCGTTGAATGCTGCCGCCAGGCGCCCCACCGAGTCCGCACCACGGGCCGGCACCCGGGTTTCCAGGCTGCCCTTGGCAATCCGCGTGGCTGCGGATTCCAAGCCACTGAGGCGTCGCTCCAACTGACGGACCAATAGATAGACGATCAAACCGATCAGGCTCAGGCCCAACACGGTAATCAGCACCAGCCATTCGGGAGGATAAGGATTCATCTGATACAGGGGACCGATCTCCAGCACCCAGGGCGTGCCCACCAGTCCGGCGAAGACCCGGATCGAATCGCCGCCCTTGCCCAGGGCCATTACCGTATCGCCCTCGGCCACCCGCCGGCGCTGATCCTCGTCCATGTCCGCGGCGTCGAGGGTGGACAAGTGCATATCGAAACCGAAGCCCTTGGCTTCCTTCAATGCCGCCAGACGCTGCGGCTGCTCTGCCACCGGATAACGCACCAGTTCGTCAGCCAGCAGATAGATGGTGGCCCGGGCCAATTGCTCGCTGATCTGTTGCACTTCGGCACTGAGCAGCAACTGCTCCTTCTCGCTGACCAGGCGATAGACCCGAGCGGCAAATGGCCCGATCTGCTCTACCAGCGCCTGGCCGCGTAGCACCCGACCACGCTGGCTGCTGTCCAGGTCAGTCTGGCTGAACGTCTTCAAGCTCAGGGGAATCCCCAGCAGCCGCTCCCACACCGCCAGCGCCCGACGACGCTCGATCTCGCTCATCGGCTGAAGGTTATCTGCCATCAGCGAGAAGGTCCCGTGGGCCAGACGCTCGCGGTATTGCTCGCTGCGCACCTGGTTCAGCAAATGCAGGGCCAGCACCCCAAGTAACGCCACCAGAATCAGCGCGGCGCACATGCCGCCATAGATACGCAGGAAGATCGAGTTCACAGGGACATATCGGCGGCGGCTTCAGGGACGAACAGATACCCCTTGCTGCGAATGGTCTTGATCAGTCGCGGGTGCTCGGGGTCATCACCGATCTTGGGCCGGATGCGCGAGATCCGCACATCGATGGAGCGATCTTGCCCGTCGTAGCCGATACCGCGCAGCGCGGTGAAGATTTCCTCTCGGGAAAGAATCCGTCCGGCATTCACTACCAGCAGCCACAGCAGGTCGAACTCGGCGCTGGTCAGCTCGATCCCGGCGTCGCTCAGCCACGCCTCACGCAGGGCGTTGTCCACCACCAGGGGACCGAATTGCAGGCGTCGGGTTTTCTCCGCCACAGGCTCTGTCGCTTCACTGCGGCGCAGCAAGGCCTGGATCCGCGCCAGCAACAGCCGTGGACGTACCGGCTTGCAGACATAGTCGTCGGCACCCAGGTCCAAACCCATGACCTGGTCCATATCATCGGTGCGGGCAGTGAGCATGAGGATAGGTCCGTCATAGCGATCACGAACCTTGCGGCAGATGCTCAAGCCGTCTTCTCCCGGCAGCATCAAGTCGAGAATCACCAGGTCCGGTTGCTCGGCAATGATCCGCGCGGCGGCCAGTGCTCCATTGCCCTCAATCGCCACCTGCAGGCCGCTGCTCTCCAGGTATTCACGGGTCAACTCAGCCAGCCGCTGGTCATCCTCGACAATCAGTACCTGCCAGGCTTCTTGCTCCATGCTCGACCTCTTTTATTGCCAGCACACCGTCGGAAAGAAGACACCCGTCTTTTTGTCATGAAAAAGGCGGATAACTTGCCATGAGAAAGGCAGATAACACCCAGTAGATCGCGGCGGATTGTAGCAACCGGTGCGGGGCTCCACACAAGCAGCTAAAACGATTCGGTCAGGACGTTTTTTTGTGATAGGGTTCGCGCCCGCAAAAATCCGCCCACGGTAATTTCTGGACGTAAAAAACAGTGACAAACGGTTGCATGCACGGGGACTGCGGGCTGCATGAGTCTTACCCGATTCATACACAATTTACGCACAGCCTTATCCACAGGCAGTACGTTGCAATCAGTCCCCAAAACGCATTATCTTGTATCCCGGCGGCTAAAAATCCCTATATCTAGGGTTTTTCACAAAAAACCAAACACAAATCAGACAAGAAACTCAAGCCCTTTTCTTGCTCCTGTTTGGTGGAACCAATCGCTGATTTAGAAGACCAAGACCGCGTGTGCGGATGGCGCCGTTTTCCACCCTACTCAGGGGAAAACGGTACGGGTGTTGCAGCAAGAGACTGTCACCCATCAGGAACAAGGTGCCGAGCACTGGCTCGACACCCATGACTTCGGCATGGAAGCGGCGCCCATAGCCCCCTTCCTGAACTGTCCCGAAGTCGTTATGCCCGGCCTCTGCCGGCTGTAGTGCTTCAGGACGGAACGGTGGGCACCTCAATGGTGCCCAAACAAACATAGAGAACGTGGAGACACCCATGCAAACCGACACAACTCGCGAGAACTCGCAGGTCAATGCGCCGCAGGCCGCCGATTCCAACCTGGATCTGTCTGCTACCGCACCTGGCCAATTGCGCGTGATCAAGCGTAACGGCACTGTCGTTGCTTACACCGATGACAAGATTACCGTCGCTATCACCAAAGCGTTCCTCGCAGTTGAAGGCGGCACCGCCGCTGCCTCGTCGCGAATCCACGACACCGTGGCGCGCCTGACCGAACAGGTCACCGCAACCTTCAAACGTCGCATGCCTTCGGGCGGCACCATCCACATCGAAGAAATCCAGGACCAGGTCGAACTGGCCCTGATGCGCGCCGGCGAACAGAAAGTCGCCCGTGACTATGTGATCTACCGTGACTCCCGCGCCAAGGAACGCGCCACCCGCTCCACCAGCGAAGAGCCGGTACAAGCCCACCCATCGATCCGCATCACCCGCGCCGATGGCAGCCTGGCGCCGCTGGACATGGGCCGCTTGAACACCATCGTCACCGAAGCCTGCGAAGGCCTGGAAGAAGTCGACGGCGACCTGATCCAACGCGAAACCCTGAAGAACCTGTACGACGGCGTGGCCCTGACCGATGTCAACACCGCCCTGGTGATGACTGCCCGTACCCTGGTTGAGCGTGAGCCGAACTATTCGTTCGTCACCGCCCGCCTGCTGATGGACACCCTGCGTGCCGAAGGCCTGGGCTTCCTCCAGGTCGCCGAAAGCGCCACTCACCACGAGATGGCCGACCTATACGCCAAGGCACTGCCGGCCTACATCGCCAAGGGTATCGAGTTCGAATTGTTGAACCCAGTTCTGGCCACCTTCGACCTGGAAAAACTGGGCAAGGCGATCAACCACGAGCGCGACCAGCAGTTCACCTACCTGGGCCTGCAGACCCTGTACGACCGTTACTTCATCCACAAGGACGGTATCCGCTTCGAACTGCCGCAGATCTTCTTCATGCGCGTGGCCATGGGCCTGGCGATCGAAGAGAAGCACAAAGAAGACCGTGCCATCGAGTTCTACAACCTGCTGTCGTCCTTCGACTACATGTCGTCGACCCCGACCCTGTTCAACGCCGGCACCCTGCGTCCACAGCTGTCGAGCTGCTACCTGACTACCGTGCCGGACGACCTGTCGGGCATCTACCACGCAATCCACGACAACGCCATGCTGTCCAAGTTTGCTGGTGGCCTGGGTAACGACTGGACTCCGGTGCGTGCACTGGGTTCGTACATCAAGGGCACCAACGGCAAGTCCCAGGGCGTTGTACCGTTCCTGAAAGTAGTCAATGACACCGCCGTAGCGGTCAACCAGGGCGGCAAGCGCAAAGGCGCTGTATGTGCCTACCTGGAAACTTGGCACATGGACATTGAAGAGTTCATCGAGCTGCGCAAGAACACCGGTGATGACCGTCGTCGTACCCACGACATGAACACCGCCAACTGGATCCCTGACCTGTTCATGAAGCGTGTCTTCGATGACGGCCAGTGGACCCTGTTCTCGCCTTCCGAAGTGCCGGACCTGCACGACCTGACCGGCAAGGCCTTCGAAGAGCGTTACGAGTACTACGAAGCCCTGTCGCAGTACCCTGGCAAGATCAAGCTGTTCAAGACCATCCAGGCCAAAGACCTGTGGCGCAAGATGCTGTCCATGCTGTTTGAAACCGGCCACCCATGGCTGACCTTCAAAGACCCGTGCAACCTGCGTAGCCCGCAGCAGCACGTTGGCGTGGTCCACAGCTCGAACCTGTGCACCGAGATCACCTTGAACACCAACAAGGACGAGATCGCCGTTTGCAACCTGGGCTCGATCAACCTGCCGAACCACATCACCAACGGCAAGCTGGACACCGCCAAGCTGCAACGCACCGTGAACACCGCCGTGCGCATGCTCGATAACGTGATCGACATCAACTACTACTCGGTACCACAGGCGCAGAACTCCAACTTCAAGCACCGCCCGGTTGGCCTGGGCATCATGGGCTTCCAGGACGCGCTGTACCTGCAGCACATTCCTTACGGCTCGGACGCTGCGGTAGAGTTCGCCGACAAGTCCATGGAAGCGGTCAGCTACTACGCGATCCAGGCTTCTTGCGACCTGGCCGACGAGCGCGGTGCCTACGAGACATTCCAGGGCTCCTTGTGGTCCAAAGGCATCCTGCCGCTGGATTCGCAGCAGATCCTGATCGAGCAGCGTGGCCAGAAGTACATCGACGTTGACCTGAACGAATCCCTGGACTGGGCGCCAGTACGTGCCCGCGTGCAGAAAGGTATTCGTAACTCCAACATCATGGCCATCGCACCGACCGCGACTATCGCCAACATCACCGGC
Source organism: Pseudomonas sp. Fl5BN2 (assembly GCF_009908205.1). Lineage (NCBI taxonomy): Bacteria > Pseudomonadati > Pseudomonadota > Gammaproteobacteria > Pseudomonadales > Pseudomonadaceae > Pseudomonas > Pseudomonas sp. Fl5BN2. The sequence continues at coordinate 122,759 of NZ_JAAARL010000006.1, forward strand.
GTATCGCAGTCGATCGAACCGACCTACCAGAACCTGTATGTGAAATCGAACCTGTCCGGCGAATTCACCGTGATCAACCCGTACCTGGTTCGCGACCTGAAAGCCCGCGGCCTGTGGGATTCGGTGATGATCAACGACCTGAAGTACTACGACGGTTCGGTGCAGCAGATCGAGCGCATCCCGCAAGAACTCAAAGAGCTCTACGCGACTGCCTTCGAAGTGGACACCAAGTGGATCGTCGACGCCGCCAGCCGTCGCCAGAAGTGGATCGACCAGGCTCAGTCGCTGAACCTGTACATCGCCGGCGCTTCGGGCAAGAAGCTCGACGTGACCTACCGCATGGCTTGGTACCGTGGCCTGAAAACCACTTACTACCTCCGTGCCCTGGCCGCGACCAGCACCGAGAAGTCGACCATCAACACCGGCAAGCTGAACGCCGTTTCCAGCGGCGGCAACCACGGTGACGACTCGGTCTTGGCCGCTCCTGCCGGCCCCGCTCCAGTGCCGAAGGCTTGCGCCATCGACGAGCCGGATTGCGAAGCTTGCCAATAAGCTGAGCTGACAGGTGCCTGCAGGCACCTGCCACAACCCCCGATACGCCTACGGCTTATCGGGGGTTTTCTTTTGCCTGCGAAAAACCCACAGGAGTCGGCTTGCCGACGAAGAGAATCTAGGCGGCACTGCCTCCGAGGCCGCCTTCGCTGGCAAGCCAGCTCCTACAGCAGTAGATTCTGCAGGGAACAGGCACAAAAAAGCCCCTCCAGGAGGGGCTTTTCGTACAGCGCTTCAACCCACCGGCATCAGGTCATCTGGATGATGGTCTGCATGATGGTGCTCTGGGTGGAGATGGTCTTGGCGTTCGCCTGATAGTTGCTCTGGGCCTTGATCAGGTTGACCAGTTCGTTGGTCAGGTTGACGTTGGACTCTTCCAGGGAGTTGGACTGAATCGCCCCCAGGGTGCCAGTCTTCGGCGCGTCATAACCTGGAATACCGGACGAGTAGGTTTCTTTCCAGCTGGTGCCGCCAACTGGCTGCAGGCCTTGCTCATTGGTGAAGCTTGCCAGGGAGATCTGACCGATCGGCTTGGTCTGCTCGTTGCTGAAGTTGGCCAGCATGACGCCAGTGCCGTCGATGGTCAGGCTGCTGATCTGGCCGGTGGCGTAACCATTCTGCGCGATCACCGAACGGTTGCTATCACCGAACACCGAACCGGTCTTGGTCATGTCGATGCTGACACCGTTCGGCGCGGCCTTGGCACCGTTGGGGGCGAATACACCGTTGGTAACGGTACCTGGAGTCCAGGCGGCAGCAGACATGACAACGTTGTTACCGACGACGGTGAACTGGCTGCCAGTCGCCGGGGTTGGCGGAGTCACAGCCTGCAGCTTACCCGACGAGTCGAAGGTCATGGTGATCGGTGCTTGGTTGGCCATGCTGAAGGCCGAGCCATCCGGATTGCGACCATCGATCAGGGTATAGGTCTGCCAAGTGTTGGCATTCGGCGTCTTGATCATGTACTGATCCATGACGTGCTTGTTGCCCTGGGTGTCGTAGACCGGCGTGCTGAACTGCTTGGTGTAGGTGGTGTTGTCGGTCGGATTGAACACATACGCCGGAGTTGTCGCGGCAGTATTGATCGGGGTTGCGTTGGAATCCAGGTTGATGGTCGAGGAGATCGAGTCGGTCGGCTTCGGTGCGAGGTTCGAGGTATCGATCCGCAGGTCGGTCAGCACACCGTTGACGATCTTGCCGTTGGCGTCGACCGCATAGCCTTGCAGGCGAGCAGTGCCATCACTGTTGGTGATGTAGCCTTCCTTGTCGGTCTTGAAAGTACCGGCACGGGTATAAGTCAGGGAACCGTTGGTGCTCAGCACGAAGAAACCCTGGCCCTGGATACCCATGTCCAGCACGTTGCCGGTGTTGCTGATATCACCGTTGGTGAACTGCTGGGAAACGTTGGCCAGGCGCACACCGTTACCCACGACCTGAGTGCCGCTGCCCAGTTTGGTGGCCGAGTACACATCGGCGAACTCTGCACGAGATGACTTGAAACCCGTGGTCGCGACGTTGGCAATGTTGTTGCCGGTAACGTCCAACTGTTTGTTGGCAGCGTAGAGACCGCTAAGGCCGATATTGAAAGACATATTCCACTCCTTGTGCCGGTTTAGTCGGCTCTAGATACCAATGGTTTGTACTTTGGACAGGGCAATCGGGCTGCCCATACCGGCCAGGTTCAACATCAATTCACCACCGGTCTGGCTGATAGTGACGCTGTTGACCGTTGCCGGCAGGTAGGTGACCAAGTCAGTGCCCTTGCCATCAATGGTGGTACTGGCCTTGAAGGTATAATTACCCGGATCTGCCTTGGTACCGTCGGTCTTGGTGCCATCCCAGACGAAGCTGGCATTGCCGGCTTTCTGACTGCCCATGTCGATAGTCTTGACGGTGTTGCCAGCCTTGTCGGTGACGGTCACGGTGACCGAGCTCACGCTGGACGGTACGGTCACCGAGCCGGTCATGCTCTTGCTGGTATCCACCTGAGTGGTACCGGTCTGCACGATGACCGAACGGCCCACCAGGGAAGAAGCCTGCAAGGCCTGGGACGATTTGTAGTTGCCTGTGATCGAGTTCACCGAAGTATTGAGGGTAGTAATGCCCTCGAGGGTGGAGAACTGCGCCAACTGGGCAACGAACGCACTGTTGTCCTGAGGATCGAGTGGGTTCTGGTTGTTCAGCTGAGTCACCAACAGCTTGAGGAACGCATCCTTGCCCAGGGACTGCTTGCCGGTCGCACTGTTAGTGGCCGCCGCCAGGCCATCGGCGCTGGTGGTCGTGGTTTTTTTCGACGAATTGGCCAGCACATCCTTGAGGGATGGGGCGTTGGTGGTATCAGTAACGCTCATTGGATTCGCCCCTTATCACTGACCCAGGGTCAGGACCTTCTGCATCATGGTTTTGGCGGTGTTCATCATTTCCGCATTGGTCTGGAACGAACGGCTGGCGGAGATCATGTCGGCCATCTCTTCCACCACGTTGACGTTGGGGTAGTAGACATAACCCTTGGCGTCGGCGGCTGGATGATTAGGTTCGTAGCGGGCCTCAAGATTGCTCTGGTCTTCGACCACGCCCAGCACCTGTACGCCCTGGCCTGCAGCATCCTGATTCTGGAACAGCGAATCAGTGCCACCGCTCTGCGCGCCCTGGAACATGGTGGCGAATACCGGATGACGAGCGCGATAGGTCTGATCGATGCTTGACGACACGCTCTCGGCGTTGGCGATGTTACTGGCGACGGTGTTCAGACGGGTGGTCTGAGCGCTCATGCCACTACCGGCAATATTGAAAACACTGGCAAGGGACATGGATTACTCTCCGCGCAGGGCTGCAACCAGCCCTTTGAACTTACTATTAAGCAGCGTGAAGCTGGCCTGGAAATCCACTGAGTTCTGCGCATAGCTCGACTGTTCAAGCTGGGCATCCACGGTGTTCTGGTCGATCGAGGGTTGCATCGGCGTGCGATACAGCAGGGACTCATCGCCACCGCTCAAGCCTTGCGCTTCGATATGCCGGTTGTTGGTCATGTTCAACGCGAAAGCGCCGTTCTTAACCTTGTCGTTCTGCTCGGCGAGCACCGCGGAGAAGTCCAGATCCCGAGCCTTGTAGTTCGGGGTATCGGCGTTGGCGATGTTGTTGGCCAGTACTTCGGCACGCTTGGCGCGAAAGCCAAGAGCCTGTTCGTGGATACCGAGCGCTTTATCGAAGCTGATGCTCATGTCGGAAACCTTTGGGTGACCTGATTTTTCGTAACCTGGATGTAGCAAGCTGCGTGCCAAGTCCGCAAGCCCCGTAAATCAAGGGATTGCTGGCGCAGATGCCGCGGCAATGCCAGAAAAGCGGCAATGACTTTCCGCGAAACGCCGGCAAAGCGGCAATCGCTCTGCCGCTTTCAGCCTGTACAGCTCAAATGACGCGCATAAAAAAGGAGGCCCATAGGCCTCCTTTTTCATTGCGCAATCGCTGCTTACTTCGCCTGGTAGATGATCCCCGGGCTGCATTGCACCATCTGATAATGGTCTGGCAAGCCATTGAGCGCTTCGGAAGCCCCCAGAAACAGGTAACCACCCGGCTTCAGAGTACTGTGAATGCGCATCAGGATGTCCTTCTTGACCTCGGCCGAGAAGTAGATCAGCACGTTACGGCAAAATACGATATCGAACTTGCCGAGACTGGCATAACTGTCCAGCAGGTTGAACGAGCGAAATTCCACCCGACTCTTGATCGGCGCCTTGATCACCCAGCGCCCCGGCCCCTTGGGATCGAAAAAGCGCTGCAGACGCTCGGCCGACAAGCCACGACCAATCGCCAGACTGTCGTACTCGCCGGTCTTGCAGTTATTGAGCATGGTTCCGGACAGATCGGTGGCCACGACCTGCACCCCCATCTTCAACTGTCCCATATTGCTGCGCTCGAACTCATCGATGGACATCGACAGCGAGTAGGGCTCCTGCCCCGACGAGCAGGCGGCCGACCAGATCCGCAGGCGCTGGTTGGGGCTGGCCTTGATCGCCTCGGGAAGCACCTTGTTCTTCAATACCTCGAACGGATAGGTGTCACGAAACCATAAGGTTTCGTTGGTCGTCATGGCGTCCACGACCATCTCGCGCAATCCGCTGCGAGGTTGGGTCTGGATACGCTGAACCAACTCACCCAAGGTTTTTATGCCTTGCTGTTCCATCAGTTTGTTGAGACGGCTCGAGACGAGATATTGCTTGTTTTCCCCGAGCAAAATACCACAGGCTTTTTCCAGGAAGACCCGGAACTGTTCAAAATCCAAATTACCCGTAGACAATGCTGCCGCCTCTTAAATCTATGTCCGCCAAGGGCTGGTGCCCTCAGCTATGGTCTGCTGCTTTGATCCGGTCGACTACCCGGGATGCCAGGTCATCAGGGCGGAACTTGGCAAGGAAGTCATCGGCACCGACCTTCTTCACCATCGCCTGATTGAATACGCCTGACAACGAAGTATGCAGGATGATATGCAGCTTTTGCATGCGTGGATCGTTGCGTATCTCGGCCGTGAGGGTGTAGCCGTCCATTTCAGGCATCTCGATGTCGGAAATCATCATGAGGAACTCATCTTCCGGCTTCTTGCCCTCATCCACCAACTTGCGCAGATAGTCCAGTGCCTGCCGACCATCATTCAAGGCCACCACTTCAACACCCACAGTCTGCAGGCAACGAGTGACCTGCTTGCGCGCCACCGACGAGTCGTCGACGGTTAGCACCCGCAGGGAAACTGCCTTGTGCTGGGTCTCGACATCCACCACACCGACCGAAATCGCTTCGGAAGTAGGTGCGACTTCCGCGAGCACCTTCTCCACGTCGATGATCTCGACCAGTTGGTTATCCACCCGGGTCACCGCCGTCAGGTAGTGATCACGCCCGGTACCCTTGGGCGGCGGATGAATCTCTTCCCAGTTCATATTGACGATGCGTTCCACTGAGCGCACCAGAAACCCCTGGGTCTTGGTGTTGTACTCAGTGATGATGACGAACGGATTGCTCTGATCTTTCAATCCGCCAGAGCCAGTGGCCATTGCCAGATCCAGGATCGGAATGGTCGCCCCTCGAATATTCGCGACACCGCACACCACAGGACTGGATTTGGGCATCACGGTCAGCTTGGGGCATTGCAGCACCTCGCGAACCTTGAATACGTTGATCCCGTAGAGCTGCCCCCCATCAAGACGGAAAAGCAACAGCTCCAGGCGATTCTGCCCAACCAATTGCGTGCGCTGGTTCACCGAATCCATTACACCAGCCATGCCCAGACTCCCCAAAGCTTTAAGATCCGACGCACGCTCATTACTAAACGGCACGGGGCTTGCTTTTTAACTGTTATGAACGCCAAAACGACATTTTTCCGACGCCTGACATCACACTACCGCAAATTGCTTTGCGGGTTGTCGGCGCTGTGCATTTTAAACCCTGGCAGCCCTGCCGTTGCTGACTCGCTCACCCTGCCTGATCTTCTTATCGGCGTCACTCAAGGGTTTCTTGAATTCACGGTAGAAGACTATCTGGCCACCAGTCAAACGGAAGGACGCTACGAAATCCAGGTTAACCAACTGGACCCGCGCATGCACATGCCCGCTTGCGACAAGGAATTGACAGCAAGCCTGGAAAGTCCGGCGCAGCCACTAGGACGGGTCACGGTCAAGGTACGCTGCGAAGGCGCCTCGCCCTGGACGGTGTTTGTACCGGCGCAGGTCAAACTGTTTCGCGAAGTTGTTACCAGCTCGCGCGCCCTTAAACGTACTGGAATCATCGAACCGGACGATGTGGTATTGCGCGAGCGGGATATCAGCCAGAACAATCAGGGCTACTTGACCTCGGTGGACCAAGCCATTGGGCAGAAACTTGTCCGACCAATGGTAGCCGACCAACTCATCACCCTGGCTCACCTGGAGCAGGCCGAAGTGGTGCGCAAAGGCGACCAGGTGGTGATTTCGGCACGCAGCGGCACCTTGAATGTACGAATGCCGGGCGAGGCGCTGTCCAACGGCGGCATGAGCGAGCAGATCCGGGTCAAGAACTTGAACTCGCAGCGAGTGATCAAGGCGCGCGTCACCGCCCCCGGACAAGTGGAAGTGGCTATGTAGTGACTGGCGCTAGGCCCACTCGTTCCCTAAACTGTGGTCGATAACGGGTCGCAGATACCTGCGCTGGCTTGTCGAGATTTGGCCTAAAGTTTTTCAGGGTTTGGCCGAAAACATGGCAAGCGTCCAAATACCCAGAGGTTTTCTCCATCATGGTCATCGACTTCAGCCGTTTAAACAGCTCCCCTTCACTGACAGGCAGTACGCGTACTAGCGCCAGCAAGGAAACCGGCGATGCCGGTAAATCCACGCCGCTGACGACTTCGGCCGAGACCAGCAAAAGCGGAGAATCAGTACACCTCAGCAATGAGGCTCAACAGTTGCAGAAAATCACTGACAAGCTGCGCGATCAGCCTGCTGTCGACAAAGCCCGGGTGGCCGAGTTGAAGCAAGCCATTGCCGATGGCAGCTATAAGGTCGATAGCAACCGTATAGCCAGCAAACTGCTTAATTTCGAAGCCCTGCGCTAGCCACAGGCTTGCGCTAGGCTTTTGGACGCTTAACCCCCAAGGCCAGCCATGCACGACACCAATCTACTGCAACTGATCAACGATGACTTTGCTCCAGCTCAACACTTGCTGGAGCTGCTGAAAGCCGAATCCGTAGCCCTGCACGGCCGCGACATGCCGCTGTTGGAAAATATTCTGGCGCAGAAGCAAGCCCTGGTCATTTTGCTGGAACAGCATGGCCGCAAACGCACAGAGATCCTCGCGAGCCTGAACCTGCCGACCAATCGAGCCGGCCTCGAGCAACTGGCCAGCCACTCAAGCCTGGGTGAGCAACTGCTTGAGCAGGGCAATCTCCTTACCCAACTGCTGGCCGACTGCCAAGCCACCAACGAGCTCAACGGTCGATCGATCCAGATTCAGCAAGCCACCACCGCCAACCAGTTGAAAATCCTCAATGGCGGCGAACCTCCAGCCCTCTATGACGCCCGCGGCTCTACCTCAATGCTTGCGAAGCCCCGCCCACTCAGTCAGGCTTAAGCCCCAAAAATGAGCGCGCGCTACCAAGCCGTGAAACATGCTGGCAAAATGCCAGCTCATGCGTGTTGTTGTATTTTGTCTGGAGATTGATGAACCGTGTTCAACGCCTCAAACGCGGAAGATGCTCCGCAGCCACCTAAGGTGCTCACCACTGCGTTGGAAATTTCCTCCAACCTGCGGTTGCTGCAAGAGAGCCATGACCCACTGATCATCACTTTCCACGAGCGTAGCCAGCGCTTCCAAAGCTATCTGGTGGAAGTGGACCGCGAGAGCAACATGATTGCCCTCGACGAGATGATTCCCCGCGACGGCGAACGCTTCATGTTGGCGGGCGAGCCATTTCGCGTTGAAGGCTTCCATGAGGGTGTACGCATTGCCTGGGAAAGCAACGGCCTGCCAACCCTGGATGAATCCAACGGCGGCCGCTGCTACCATACCGCGCTGCCGGACGAAGTGGTTTACCACCAACGTCGAAACGCCTTCCGTGCCGCACTGAAGTTGGCACAACTGGTGGATATCGAACTTAGCGGCGAGAAACTAAAATCGCCCCTCAACGGTAAACTGCTGGACATTTCCGCCACCGGTTGCAAGTTGCGCTTCGACGGCGACATTTCCTCGCACCTGCAACTGGGCCAGGTCTATGAGCGCTTTATCGCAGCCCTGCCCTTCGGCAGCATGACCGCTCCAGTTGAATTGCGTTACCTGCACCATGAGGAACGCATCAACACGACCTTTGCCGGTGTGCGCTTTCATAACATGAGCGGCCTGGTACAGCGTCAGGTCGAGCGCTTCGTCTATCAACTGCAGCGCGAAGCGCGGCGCTTCGATAAAGACGACATCTAATCACCAGGCATCAATGAAAACGGGCAGTGCCTTGCGGCACTGCCCGTTTTTTTTGGCGCTAAGGCCTGGCCCCACTGAGATGATCCCGCGCGCACTCCTCAAGCGGCACCTCATCCACCACTTCTGGCATGTCGGGCGCCTCTGACTCCGGCTCCCCAGGTGCCGCGTCTGGCGCAGGCGTGGTCTGCATTTGATCCTGAACCACCTGCTCATCCACTCGCGGATCGAGGGCCGCCACCAAAGGCGAACTGGACATGCTGTCCGGCATCGCCACGTGGTGCAGTGGCGCATCGTCCACCTGATGCAGATTGGTCACAGCCTTTGGCCGGATCCGCCAAACCAGGACCAGCGCAAAGAAACTGAAGAAGGCGTAGAGCATCTGACTGCCGAACAACTTCATCAGCACCCCCGCAGCCAGCGGCCCGATACTCGCCCCCACGCCATAGGTCACCAACAGCATCGCCGTCAGCGATACCCGTCGGTCTCCCTCGACATGATCATTGGAGAAGGCTACCGCCAACGGATAAAGGCAGAACTGCACCAGGGAACAGAAAAATCCCAGGACGAACAAAACCTCCAGCGGCACCGCAGGCAATATCGCTAAGGGCAAGGCTGCCACCGCCAGGAACAACGCAAAGCAACGTATCAGCAGCGCCCGATCGTAACGATCGGACAACCAGCCCAGCGGCCACTGCACCACCAGGCCAGCAAAAATACAGCTACCCATAAACAGGCCCACCTGCTCGGTACTCAGGCCCTGCTGCGACGCGTAGAGCGGCGCCAGGCCGTAGAACGACCCGACGATCAGCCCAGAACCCAACACCGTACTCAGGGATTGCGGCACCCGCTTGATAAAGAACCGCGGCTCCATCGGCGCCGGATGCAAAGGCGCCGGGTGAATACGCCGGGTCATGGCCACCGGCACCAGGCACAAGGCAAAACACAGGGCTACCAGCATCAACAGTTCAAGCCCCAGGGATGGATGCATGACCAGAATCAACTGCCCCAGAACCAGCCCCAGATAAGAGGCAATCATGTAGCCGCTGAAGACCAACCCACGCTGCTTGGCATCGGCCTGCTCGTTGAGCCAGCTTTCGATGACCATGTACTGGCACATCATCCCTAGGCCAACAATCATCCGCAGCACCAGCCAGGCCGGCAGCCAGTCCACCAACCCATGCCCGAGTACGGCTGCACCAACGATCCCGGCACAGGTGGCGTAGGCGCGGATATGCCCGACCCGGGCAATCAGCCGATGCCCCAGCTTGCCCCCCAGAACCAGGCCGAAATAGTTGGCCGCCATCAGCGCGCCCACCCACAGGCTATCGACATGATCGGCGGCCAGGCGCAACGCCAGATAAGTACTGAGCAGACCCGAGCCGATCAGCATCATCAGCGAGGCAAAATAAAGCGCTCGAAAGGATTTCCAGATTTGGCGCATCGGCGTTCCGAGCGGCTCCTTGAATGAGGTGCCGGACCCCTGGCAAGACGGGGCCCGACCAGCGACGGTTCGGTTATGCCTGGGCCGCTAACACACGCCGTTCCCAGGGAGTAATTTCATCAAAGAAGCTGGTCAATTCCATGGTCTTCGAAGCGATGTAGCCTTCGATGAACTCGTTGCCAAACAGTTCCCTGGCCAACTGGCTGCGCTTGAGACGCTCCAGCGCCGCATGCAAGGTACAGGGCAATGACAAATTGTCCGGCACTGTAAATTCACCCTGGATAGCAGCCGTCGGCTCCAGCTCATTCTCGATCCCATGCAAGCCCGCTGCCAGACTCGCGGCAATCGCCAGGTACGGATTGGCATCCGCGCCCGGCAAGCGGTTCTCCACCCGTCGCGCCACCGGCGAACTGGCCGGGATTCGCAACCCAGCCGCCCGATTATCATGGGACCAGCAGGCATTGTTCGGCGAAGCGTAAGGATGGCACAAGCGCTGATAGGAGTTCACGTTGGGGGCAAACAATGCCGTGAAATCCGCCATTGCCGCCTGCTGGCCACCAATGAAATGACGGAACATCGCCGTCGGCTGCCCAGTTTCGTCACTGAAGACGTTACGAGCGCTACCGATCTCCACCACACTCTGGTGAATATGCATCGAACTGCCCGGTGTATGGGCCAGTGGCTTGGCCATGCAAACCACGATTAGGCCATGCTTGAGCGCCACTTCCTTGAGCAGGTGCTTGAATAGGAACGTCTGGTCCGCCAGCAGTAGCGGATCGCCGTGCAGCAGGTTGATCTCGAACTGGCTGACGCCCATCTCGTGCATGAAGGTGTCGCGGGGCAGGCCAAGAGCGGCCATGCACTCGTAGACCTCCTTGAAGAACGGTCGCAGGCCGTTGTTGGAGCTGACACTGAATGCCGAGTAGCCCTCCTCCCGCCGACCATCCAGCCCCACTGGTGGCCGGAAAACCTCCGCGGGATCGTCGTTGGGAGCGAACACAAAGAACTCAAGCTCCGTAGCCACCACCGGCGCCAGCCCCAGGGCCGCATAGCGGGAGACCACGTGCTTGAGTTGACCACGGGTGGACAGTCGCGAACTCTCGCCACTGAGCTCATCCGCATCACAGATAGCCAGCGCCCGTGGAGCCTGGCTCCAGGGTAGGCGATGAATCTGCTGTGGATCGGCATTGAGCGCCAGGTCGCCGTCGTCGCTGCCGTAAAAACGCGCAGGCGGGTAACCGCCCATGATGCATTGCAGCAGCACCCCCCGTGCCATCTGCAAACGCCGCCCTTCAAGGAATCCCTCGGCGGTCATTACCTTGCCCCGCGGTACGCCATTCAAATCCGCAGTGACACATTCAATCTCATCAATGCCCGTCAATCGCTCGGCGAGTGAACTGTGGCCATCGGTTGTCATGACTCAATCCTTGTTGTTATACGAGCCGCGAACGGCGACCCGTACAAAATACGCACCACCCGCTCAGGATTTCAAGCAGGCGAGAATAAAATCCCCAGCCGTCTGCACATCGGCAAACAACCCGCACGTTCACTGCCGATACACAGCCAGTATCCAGCCACTCAGCGAAAGGAGTAGGCTCAACCGCCTGCCCTAGCCTGACCGATGGAGGCCCGCATGCTGGGAAGCCTTGCCGATATCGACCTGCGGATGCTGCGGGTTTTCTGCGCCATCGTTGAAGCCGGTGGTTTCACCGCAGCTCAAGTACGGCTCAACACCAGCCTGTCACGACTCAGCGTGGTAGTGCGCGATCTTGAGGAACGCCTGGGATACTCATTGTGCAGACGGGGCAGCAGCGGCTTTCAGCTGACCGATCAGGGCCAGGAACTGTTCGAGGCCACGCAACTGCTGTTCACTGACATCGAGCGCTTTCGTCAGCATGCCAACCGGCTAGGTCCGGCAGCCCGTGAACACCTGCAGATCGGCAGCGTCGACAGCCTGGTCAGCCTGCCCTGCGCGCCCCTGCCTTTGGCCCTGAATCATTTGCGTCGTCGCCTGCCACAAGTGCGCCCGAACCTGCACCTGATGCGCCCCGATGAGCTGGAACAGGCAGTGCTCGACGAGCGCCTGCACCTGGCTATCGGCGCCTTCCACCATCAACTGTCGGGGCTGCACTACCAGCACCTGTTCGATGAAGAACAGAACCTCTACTGCGCCAACGGGCATCCATTGTTTCTACGCCGCGATGAAGCATTGACCATGGAAGACATCTGCGCCGCCGATTACGTGGGTCGAGGCTATATGGCGGAAAATCAACGACCTCACGACCTGCCCTTCAACCAGACCGTCAGCGCCTACACCATGGAAGCCATCGCAACGCTGATCTTCTCGACCACCTACCTGGGTTATCTGCCCAGCCACTACGCCGCCAACTGGGTCGCCAAGGGCCAACTGCGCGCCCTGCTACCCCAGCGCCTGGCCTATCGCTCGAGCTTTCACTGCATCACTCGCCAGGGACAGGAACCCAAAGCGGCGCTGGCCGCCTTTCTCGAATGCCTGGATCTGGCCGGGCAAGAGCTGGGCAACACCAGCGCTCAAGGCAAGTAAATCTTGAACAGGCCACCGCCCAAAGGGCCACCGTTGCTGATCAGGGTATGCCCGCACACGCCGTTGCGCTGATGCAGCTCGGCGATACGCCCGGCGAAGTACAACCCCAGCCCGGTACTGCCGCTGCTTTGATTGATGCCCTGAACATAGTCGGCCTGACGCTCGATCATCACCTGGGGATAGCCCTCGCCGTCGTCATTGATCGACAGCACTACCTGCCCCTCTTCATCACTGACCGTGATCAACAACGCATGACGCGCATGGCGGATCGCATTGTTGATGCAGTTGGCCAACACCGAGGCAATCAGCTCACGATCGAAAAAGCCCAGGGGACTCAACGGATCGACCTCGTAGGCGACAGAGATACCACGGCTCTTGAAGACCTCCTGATGACTCACCAACTGCGCTTCGATGAAATCATCCAGCTCGTGGTAGGCCGGCTGCAACGGCAACTGGTTGACTCCCAGTTTGTACAGCCCCAACAACTGCACCAGCATGCCGTTGAGGTGCGCAAACTGGTAGTCGATCACTCCTTGCTCGGGCGCCTGCTGCGACTCGGGCAAGCGTGCCAGCCACTGGGCGTGAGCCTGCATCAGCATGGCCAGGGAGTTTTTCATGTCATGTACGGTGGATGCGATCACCGTGGAAAAGTCGAGCACCTGTTGCTTTTCGATCATTCGCCAAACGCCTTGCTTCGCAGCTTCTGATAGCGCAGAAAACGCGCGTCGGTATCGGGCATCATGCCGACCATTTTCAGGCACGCCTGGCATTCTTCCAGGAGTGCCGCATCCGGATTGGCGTCCGCGCCGTGCAACAGCGACTGTGCCATGTTCAGGGCAATACTGATGTTCTTCGGCTGCATGGCCAGGGCTTTTCGGAACAAGTCCCGGGCCTCGACCAGATTGCCGCCCTTGTAACTACGTACGCCCTGACGGTTGATGTCGGCCGCCGCATTGGACGAACTGAGGATCGTCGGGTCGTCGGTCAGTTTGGCAATGTTCTGCATGACCTTCGGATCATCGCCGTAGATCTCCGCACAGTTCTTCAACATCGACGCACCCGCACTGGCCTGCCCCAGCATCTGCAGTTGCTTGGCCACCAGCAGCGCCGCTTCGGGACTCATGAATTGCTCCATGCCGTCCAGGCGCATCAATGCTTGCTCGGTGAGCTTTTCAGCGGTTTCCGCATCATTGAGTAACAGGCTGGTGGCCTTCATCAGTCGCGCGCGGATCTGCAGGCCCGGATCGCTGGGGTTCTCCTTGGCCACCGCGCTCAGGGTCTGGTTGATCTCCAGGCGAGTGCGAGTGTCCAAGCCCTTCTCACTGCCCTTGCTGATCAATGCGTGGGCCAGGCCGAGGTTGCTTTCCGGGTCCTTGAAGCGCGACTGCGCGCCCTGGTACACCGCCTGGCGATAGGCTCTGGAGGCGCTGTCAAAATCTTCGTTGGTCATGGCCAGCTTGCCCAGCAACGCCTGACGACGCACGGCCAGCGGCGACAGGCGCACCGCCTCTTCCAGCACGCTCTGGGCGCGCTTGGTATCGCCTTCGGCAACCAGCACATCCGCCAACCCGTCGTAGAGCCCGGGCATCATCGGAAATGCCTTCAAGGCCTTTTCATACACCGCCTTGGCCTCACCTGCTTGGCCACGCTTGAACAGCAAGCGCCCCAGCCCGACATAGGCCCAAGGCAAAGGCCGGTCCGCCAGAATACTGTTGTACAGGCGCTCCAGGGGCTCATTCTGATGCATGTCGCGCAGGGCATCCGCCCGGTAACGCAGGCACAGGGGCGCGTACCGCGGGTCCTGCTTGCAGAGCGCGATGCAGGCGTTAAGCACTTCCACCGGCTTGCCCCGGTCAAGGGCTTGAAGAATCGGCTTGAGCAGAGTCTTGCGCTGCTGCAGGCGCTCCAGGCGCTGGGCCAGGCCGGAGCGGTTGAAAGGCTTGGTCAGATAGGCGTCAGGCTCGTGCTCCAGAGCACTGAGCACCATGGCCTGGCTGCTCTCGGCAGTGACCATGAGGAACACGCTTTCATGACTGATGAGCTTTTCCAGCATCAAGTCTTCCAGCACCTGCTGACCGTTTTTCTTACCGTCGCCCAGATGGTAATCCTGGAGGATGAAGTCGTAGCGCTTCTGCGCACACATGCGCAGGGCCTGTTCGCCAGTATCGGCGGTATCCACATCCTTGACACCCAGCTCACGCAACATCGAACGCACCGAACTGCGGAAGTCCGAGAAATCATCGACGATCAAAAAGCTCTTTTGGTGGTACGCCAGCATCGAAGATTCCAGGCAAGTAAGAAGATCAATCCACAGACACCAGGACCCGCCCGGCTTCACAGCCTGTTTTTGGCGCGCAGATAATAGCTGCTGGCCACGGGCTATCAACCATTTTCCAGTCGCCCTGTGATACAGATCGCGACTTGGGAACACAATTGTCCACTGAAGTTATCGGCCGGCTTTGGCATTCCCTTATAGGTGTTCGCAAGAATCCATCCGCCCCCGAAAAAACTCTCTGAAAACTGCTCACTCCGCTGTTGAAACCTTGGATTCTGAAACTTCACCTGATAGCGTGCTGCGCCTCAAAACCTCGATCGTTTTTGCCTGCCATGCCAGTGCTGTGCACGGTATCGGCCAAGGGGCAAATGATCCATCAGCTGCACGCTGTACAGATTTGCAACCCGGGTGTCGAGGGATCGGCATGGCACCCGACGGCGGTATCATCGACGAGGAAGTGCCGGTCTGCCAGGCAGTGCATCAAGCGATGCGCAGGTCATTATCAAATGGAGTTAACGATGGCGCATAACAGCAGTGCGATAACCGGCATTGAACTGGAACAGTTCATGGACCGCCTTGAGGCCCAACAGCAAGAGCAGGAGCAGGAAACCGATGCCTTGCTGGCCCAGTTGCAGGCACAACCGCTGCAGGCCAACTCGCTGGCATCCATCGACCGCCTGCACACACTCTGGATGCAGGCCGGTGATTCAGCAGCGGCCAAGACCGTCATCGATCAGGACGGCGACGCCTTGCTGCAAGCCACGCATCAGCCAGCCCAAGCTGAGCTGAAAATGAACCTGGCCATCCTGCGCCTGCGAATCGCCAGTTATCTCGACGATGAGTCGACCCTTCTCGAGGTACTCGAGCAACTCAACCAGATGGCTACGCAAACTCTGGACTTCGACGTTGAGCACTACCGTCGCTACCGGATCTTCGACGAGCTGGAACAAGGCAGCGCCGAAGTCGCACTGAAAACCATCGATGTGCGTTACGCGCTGACCCTGGTCAATCCTGCGCGCGCTGCATTACGGGCCTGGGACGCTGCCGACCAACATCGGCGCCGCGCCCGGGTGCTGGCCGCCCACGAGCGTGAAGACGAAGCCCGCAGTGCCGCACTGGATGCAGTCAACGCCGTGCGTACTGCCAGCCCCGAACAGGACATCGATGAAGGCGACTGGCTGTGGCTGGGCAACGCACTGATCGATATCGTCCCGCTACGCCTAGCGCTGTTCGAGCAACCCATCGCCCAACTGACCGCCGGCCTCTCCCTGCCCCGGCGCCGCGAATGGGAGGTGCGTACTGCACGCCTGGCCGCCCGCGCCCTGTATGCCCAGGACGATCTGAGCGGAGCCTTGAAAATCTGCAACGCTGCAGCGCTGAGCCTGGACTCCGACGGCGGTACCAACTTCATCGAGTACGAACTGCCCTGGCTGATAGAAGCCGGACGCATCGATGAAGCCGGGCACCGAGCCTTCATCGACGTGTATGACAGACAAACCGAAATGTGGCCGGCCACCGCCCGCCTGGTTCTCCATCGCCTGCAAGATCCCGAAGACCACAGCGCCTGGTGGCCGATCTGCGTGATGCGCGCCTGCATCAACCAAGAGGTACTGCAGAGTTTTCTCTCGGCCCTGCCGGCCATCGAATCCATCGACCCCACAACCACTCCGCTACTGACGGCCCTGTATGGCGCCATGGATGACCCAGAGCTGCTCGACCCGCTGTTTGCCGAGGCGCGGGCCGAGGCGCAGCGCCGCGCCCCCGACCAGCCCTGGATCAACCGCCTGGCCGCCGTGCATGATGGAGAGCGCGGCCTGATCGACGCTGCCACAGAAGTCAGCCTGCTGCAAAACGCCATTCAGGCCGGCCGCCTGCAGGACAATCGCAGCGCCTATTCGCTGTTTGCCGCGCGGGTCAAAAGCTTGGGAGTGATCGAAACACTGAAACTGCCAAAGCCGATCCTGGCCAGCGGCAGATACGCCTACAACTACGCGCTGACCATCGACGACCTGACAGAAGCTGAAGCGGACAAGCTGCCGACAGACGCCCGAAACGAAGCCTACTCGCTGCTGCGCGAGGCGCAGAAAGACGCCTACGAGCAAGGCCAGGCGCATATGGAGCGCTACTTCGCCACAGGTAACGGCCATCCGTTCGATGCCTGCGCGCACCTCTATTCCATGCTCTGCAACAACCTGGCAATCAACTACCGCTGCTACAACGAACAGAAGCGCTACCAGGAAGCCATCGACCTGCACCTGCGCGGCATCGCCGCCAGCTCGTTCGCTGAGCACTACAATGGCCTGCTCAGTGCCCGCATCGGCATGAACGACCAACCCGGCATCATCGAAGCCGCAGAACAGCTGTGGCACTACTCGATGGAGTTCGGCTACAGCCGCCATGATCCGAATGACTACATGGGCCCGTTGGCATACGCTCTGTACTCGCTGGACCGTGACAGTGAAATCCTCATCTGGCTCGAACGCCTGCTCAAGTGGCAAGAAGAGCAAGGAGTCAACGACCAGCAACTGGACAGCTCGGCACTGTTCGCCCGGATCAGGGTGGCGCGCTACCTGGCCCACGCTCATCCGGATAACGCCGATAGCCTCTGGCAACGTTACGAGCCGCTGGTACTGGCCATGAACGAGGTTTCGGTCATGTCCTGCTCGGTAGATTTCCTCAAGGCGCGTGGACGCACCGCCGAGGCCATCGACTACTGCGCACGGACTCTGGCGCTATGCACCCCGCACGATGACTACGACGTGGAGTGCCGGGCCCGGACCGAGCAGCTCCTGGCAGAGCTTCAGGCGCCGGAACAACCCTCCGGCAAGAAAAGCTGGTGGCAGATATGGAAGTAAGCGTCGACAAACGCGCCTCCAGCTACGCCCCACGCAACCTGTTGAATGCCGAGCAACTCAAAGACGGCATCCGCCAGCGGAGCCAGGGGCGTGACGATGAAGTGCCAGTGCAAAGCTGGCTACTGAATCACTTCTATCGGCATCTGGTAGGCAACTTCGAACCCGCACGACGGATCCAGACCCTGGAAGAAGCCGGTGTAACCCTGGGCACTGAAGCCTTGCCGAACTGGGTCGCCGGGTATTTTAGTGCCACAGCCAAAACACCCACAGAGACATCCTCGGAACCCTTGGCCACGCTGGTCTGGATCGACCCACTGGATCCACAACTGCTCCACCAGGAGGCCTTGCTGGTGGAGTTCCTGACCTCGCGCAAAGGCACGGCACTGGAAGGCAAGCTTGATCGCATCACCTGCCCGCAGGCGCTGGCGTTGTGGGAAAAAGAACATGCGCAGATGTCCGCCCGGGTCGACCAGGGCTGGCGCCAGAGCTCGATCGAAGCCCTGACTACGACGGTGACCTGCGCCGAGCACAGCTGGGTGGAGTTACGCCCGGACAGCTCGCTGCTACGGGCCGAGATGGCCTTTGAAAGCTACGTGATGCGCCACTGCCTGGGCCAGTTCGCCAATCGTCGTGCCTTGACCGGCGGCTACGGCGAACGCTACGCCGAAGCCGTGGAGCAACAGGGCATGCGTGTATTCAGCCTACGCGATGCTCAGGGCCAGCCTCACATAACCGTCAGCCTGATCATCCAGGACAACGGCGCACTCACCGTGGAGCAAGTCAAAGGCAAGCAGAACCGCCCACCGGTAGAACGCTACTTCCAGGATCTGCTGCTGTTCCTCAACGCCATAGGCACCGACCAGCAAACCCCGGCCGACTGCATTGCCATCGGCATCGTGCGCACCGAGTCGGGCTGGCTGCGCATTGAGGACGTCAGCGACCCTGAGGCTCAGACCCGCCTGGTCGCTCGCTATCCGCAGCTGTTCTATCGACTGGACGCGCCTTCAGCCATGGTCGAATGGCTGGTGGCAGCCCGTCAGTCCGACTTACTGCTGGAGGTTTCTCCTCAAGCACCATCGGTGAAGTACGCCACCCGCCACATTTTCAAGAAAACCCCTTGGCCACCACGTCAGGCCGACGATCCGCGGTACCAGACCGAAGGCGTGCCCTGGACCGACATGTCCCCCGCCCTGGCCGAGGAAATCGCAGCCTGGCAAACCAGAACCCGGTGAAACGACCATGATGACGATAATTGCGCTGCTATTCGGCGCCTGGCTGGTCTGGCGCTACTTTCGCCGCCAGCCGCCCATCTCCCTGCTGATGTTCACCCCACGCAAACGTTGGGCACTGACACTGGCACAACCCATGGTCGACGCCAGGGGGATGACCGGCTTCTTCGACCCCGACACCACCCACTTCATGGACCAGGCGAAAACCTCACTCAGGGCTCCACTGCTGCACCAGATCGGTTTTCGCAGCAACGCCACCGACAACGAAGTCAGCGAGCACCTGAACGGTACGTTGGAACGGCGCTGGTTTGGGGTTGACCTGCATGGCCTGAGTGCGACCGATGACCCACGCGCAGCAATGGCCTTCGCCTGCGTGCGAAGCGCCTTCTTTATTCGCTGCGCCATGCTGATGAACTGGATCGAGCCCGAGACCGGATGGCGCATCATGCTGCTCAATGCTCAACGAGCCCGGGACTGCTTCAACAGCTGGGAGGATTTCGGCAAGGCCTACATGCTCGGACGTCAGCAGTGGGTGGCAGCATTCAGGGCCGACTCCCTGGGAGAAGCATTCGATGAGGCGAGCCTGAACCGGCTACTTGCCCCTGGTAGCGGCGTTTGGGCAGGCGTTGCCTGGCAAGGGTTACCGGCGTTCTGTCCAGTGGCGCAGTGAGGCGACGAAGGAGAATGGAGTGGTGTCCCAGGGCAGGTTCGAACTGCCAACCTTCCCCTTAGGAGGGGGATGCTCTATCCAATTGAGCTACTGAGACTGAACGGCGAGCGCCTGACACGGCGCGAATGACGGCGTGCATGTTAACGGCCAAGGCCGCATTTGTCATGTCATCCATAGGGCTTTTTGCACGAGACACCAAGAGCCGTCAGCAGACCGGCAACAACTTCGTGCAAATTGCATCACTGCAAAATGCCATCATTGCAAAATGCAATTGCCTTTGCTTTTTTGAACAACACAACTAGTTGTTTTTAAAGGATTTAATGGCATGTAGACTCTTGGCATGTGGCCTGCTTTATCAACGGATAAAACACCGCGGAGATCACGCCCATGAGCAGCGCCCTGTTTCTCTTGAACGCGATAGCCATCGCCATACTGATGGCCTTTCACTTTCAGCCGGCAGACAACGCTGAACTGACTGGGAGTGCAACTGCCCGTCACCCCCAAAGCCAGGCACCACAACTGGCAGTCATGAACACCCAGATCCAGCCTGGAGTCGCAACCCGGGTTACCGAGGGACAAAACCCGCAGCGGTCAGCCAATACACAAGCTGAAAACTGGGTATTTTGAGATCAAAACATCAGGAGCTACACATGTCCACTGCAGCCAAAAGCCTGCTTATTCTGACGCTGCTCAGCGGATTCGCTGCAGCTTTGTTGCCTGAAGAGACTCTCGGCAGTGCTTTGCTGATCGCCTGCGGCTCATTTTTCAGCCTGCTCCTGCTGGCACTGATCGCCGGACGCAAGATCAAGTTCGACCCGGTGCTGCGCTAACGCCCCGCTGACACAGTATTTCCAGCAACCGCTGCAAAGTAACCTGCAACTCTCCCGAGTTGTCTAGACGCACAACCGACTCTTCGTCGAGCCAGGCAGCACTGGCGAATAGCTCATTACGCTGCAGACGGCTTTCGATCTCCGACAGACTTTCCCGAGCCCTACGCAGCAAACGACGGCGTAATACTTCCGTATCCACAGTCAGAACTATCGGAATCAAATCGGGATAACGCTCTCGGGCCAGGGACAAATAGCCCCTGGAACCGTTGACCAGCACATAACAGCCCTGCGCCAACCAACGATCAATCTCCACGGGAATGCCATACCCAAGGCCATTGGCCCGCCAGAACAAGGCGAAATCACCCCGCTCCACCTGCCGCTCAAACTCCAGCTCAGAGACCTCGAGGGCCTCCTCGCCCACAGACTCCGCAGAGCGCGTGATCACCCGCCTTGCGACCTTACAACGCAAAACACTTAAAGGCTGCCTGGCTGCATCAATCAGGCTATCCTTGCCGGCCCCTGAAGGCCCCATCATGTAAATCAGTCTACCTGGCATAGGTCGCTGCCCCAGACAGCACAACTAGTAAATCGGCCATTTGCCACTATCCTCTAACAGGTAGGGATTACGTAGCTCACACGCATAGCATGCACCTTCGCTAGTGCACTGACACTCCCACCAGGAGGGAGAATGCGGTCAATAACGCGGATCAGCGATCTTTTCAAACCAGTCCGCATTTCTGATAATTGGTGCTGGCATAACGCCTTTATCCAGTTCAATATTTGTCACAGAATTGACGCCAATGATCTGGCAATTTTGAGGCATGATGCGGGCCTCTTAACAATTCAGGTTGAACATTTGGCAATCAGGCTTGTCCTAAAAGACAGCCCGCGGCCAATTCCGAGAACCGCTCCCCTGAACTAACCGGTTAAATATATGCGCCCATTGAAACAGGCAATTTATTCCAGCCGTACGGCTGACAAGTTCGTCGTACGTCTACCAGACGGGATGCGTGAACGCATTGCCGAGGTGGCTCGCAATCATCACCGCAGCATGAACTCCGAAATCATCGCGCGCCTGGAACAAAGTCTTATTCAGGAAGGCGCCTTGGGTGAAGAGTTGAGCATGCGCCTGGACAGCCCCGAGCTGTCCTTGCATGAACGCGAACTGCTTCAGCGTTTCCGCCAACTTTCACATCGCCAGCAAAACGCTTTGGTTTCGCTGATCGCCCATGACGCTGAAATGGCCGCAGACGCCACCTGATTCGACCCAGAATGCTCAAGCCAGCCTAGTTGCTGGCTTTTTTTTGCCCGCCGAATAAGCAACGAAGCGCCATAAAGGCGCTTCGCGGGCAAAACCTATGCAAGGGACGAGTCAGAGCAGGAAGATCGTCGCCAGGCCGAGAAAGATGAAAAAACCACCACTGTCCGTCATCGCAGTGATCATCACACTCGCCCCCATCGCTGGATCGCGCCCAAGTCGTACCAAGGTCATGGGGATCAAGACCCCCATCAGGGCCGCCAGCAGCAGGTTCAAGGTCATGGCAGCCGTCATTACCACTCCCAGCGACCAACTCCCGTAGAGCAGGTAGGCGACAATGCCGATCACCCCACCCCAGACCAGGCCGTTGATCAAGGAGACCGCCAACTCCTTGCGCATCAGGCGCGAGGTATTGCCGGTGCTTACCTGATCCAGGGCCATTGCCCGCACAATCATGGTGATGGTCTGATTACCCGAATTACCGCCGATACCCGCAACGATCGGCATCAGGGCGGCCAGCGCCACCAGCTTTTCGATGGAGCCCTCGAACAAGCCAATCACTCGCGACGCGACGAAGGCGGTAATCAGATTGATTGCCAACCAAGCCCAACGGTTGCGCAGGGACTTCCACACCGAAGCGAAGATATCCTCCTCCTCGCGCAGACCAGCCATATTGAGGACTTCGGTCTCACTTTCCTCACGAATCAGGTCGACCATTTCGTCAATGGTCAAACGGCCGATCAGCTTGCCATTCTTGTCGACTACCGGGGCCGAAATCAGGTCATAACGCTCAAATGCCTGGGCCGCATCATAGGCATCTTCATCCGGATGAAAGCTCACCGGGTCACTGGCCATGACTTCTGCCACTTGCTTGTCCGGATCATTGACCAAGAGGCGCTTGATCGGCAGCACCCCCTTGAGCACGCCGTCGTAATCCACCACGAACAGCTTGTCGGTGTGGCCTGGCAATTCTTTGAGGCGGCGCAGGTACCGCAGAACCACTTCTAGGCTGACGTCCTCGCGGATGGTCACCATCTCGAAGTCCATCAGTGCGCCGACCTGCTCCTCGTCATAGGACAACGCGGAGCGAACGCGCTCACGCTGTTGGCCGTCGAGGGTCTCCATCAGCTCATGGACAACGTCTCGCGGAAGCTCGGGAGCCAGGTCAGCAAGTTCGTCAGCGTCCATCTCCTTGGCGGCAGCCAGGAGCTCATGATCGTCCATGTCGGCGATCAGGGTTTCACGTACGGAATCGGATACTTCGAGAAGGATGTCGCCGTCACGCTCGGCCTTGACCAACTGCCAGACGGTCAGACGCTCGTCCAGAGGCAAGGCTTCAAGGATGTAGGCAACGTCGGCGGAGTGCAGGTCATCGAGCTTGCGTTGCAGCTCGACAAGGTTCTGCCGATGGACCAGGTTCTCGACCCGGTCTTGATGATGGCCTTCCTGACGGTGCGTCAGGTCTTCGACCACCCGCTGGCGCTGTAACAG
Organism: Pseudomonas sp. Fl5BN2; assembly: GCF_009908205.1. Taxonomy (NCBI): domain Bacteria; kingdom Pseudomonadati; phylum Pseudomonadota; class Gammaproteobacteria; order Pseudomonadales; family Pseudomonadaceae; genus Pseudomonas; species Pseudomonas sp. Fl5BN2. The sequence continues at coordinate 145,859 of NZ_JAAARL010000006.1, forward strand.
CTCAACGACTTGAGCGAGGCGGTCCTGCAGGCTTTCTTGCGTCTTCTTTACTTCTACTTCGGTCATAGGCGAACTCCACTCCCAGCAGAGGAGCACGCCGGAAGGATCAATCAGTCAGTTCATGATTGTAAAAACGGGATACTGAGCAACTACTGGGTAAGTCCATGGAGGTATTCCACAAGCCCCGGCGGGGCTGACGGGCGCAATCATACACCGCCTGGCGGTTTTAAACGCTAAAAATCGCGGCAAGAACAAGCGCTTGCGGCATAAACCTGAGCAGTAACCGAATCTATAAAACTGCGACGCACAGGTGCAAAAAGAAAACACACACCTGGAGAAAAAAGTCCGCGTGCAGGCATATGGACACTGAATTCGACTTCGCCAGGACGACACCGTTCCAGAGAAATGAATCAGAAGAGAGGAGAGGCAGAAATATACAACGCAGAAAACAAAAAGCCCGCATCTTACGATGCGGGCTTTCTGATGTATGGTGCACTCGACAGGATTCGAACCTGTGACCGCTCGGTTCGTAGCCGAGTACTCTATCCAGCTGAGCTACGAGTGCATTTTGTGTTTTTAGACCAGACCACAACTGGCTGAAGCAAAGTTAACTACATCACTGCAACTAACTCTTAAATGGTGCACTCGACAGGATTCGAACCTGTGACCGCTCGGTTCGTAGCCGAGTACTCTATCCAGCTGAGCTACGAGTGCATTTGTTGCCGCGCATTATAGGCCGTTAAATCTTTTTGTAAAGCTCTTTTTCTAGTAATTTCAACAACTTACAGAAGAAGCCAGATTACAACGTACTAAACAAATAATGGCGGAGAACGGGGGATTCGAACCCCCGACACCCTTTTGAGGTGTACTCCCTTAGCAGGGGAGCGCCTTCGGCCACTCGGCCAGCTCTCCGCAACACGGGGCGTATATTAACCAGCTTTCTCCCCGTTTGCAAACAAAAAAAACGATAAAAATTAATGGCTTGGTTCTTCGTCCTTCTCTTTCTTTATTCGCAGGTAAATTTCCTCACGGTGAACCGCCACTTCTTTGGGGGCGTTGACACCAATACGCACTTGATTACCTTTGACGCCGAGCACGGTCACAGTGATTTCTCCATCACCAATGATCAGGCTTTCTGCACACCGACGAGTCAGAATCAGCATACCTTTCTCCTCACGCATTACATTTTCAGGGACTACAGTCTGCAAAAAAAAGGGTGTCGGCCCACAACCGGGTCGGCTGTAGTCCTACACGCCTAAGTATTGACTAGCACGGGCAAAAGAACAGTTTTCTCCCGCGCCGATCAAAAACACAAAGGGCGCGGTCAGACCGCGCCCCTTTCAAACACCTATCACTCGCCCTGTCGGGCCGGAGCGTCAAGCTCGAAAGCAGTGTGCAACGCACGCACCGCCAACTCCAGGTACTTCTCTTCAATCACCACCGAAACCTTGATTTCAGAAGTGGAGATCATCTGGATATTGATGCTTTCCTTTGCCAACGCTTCGAACATACGGCTGGCCACGCCCGCGTGGGACCGCATGCCGACACCAACGATCGAGACCTTGGCGATATCTGTATCGCCAACGACTTCACGTGCGCTGATTTCCCGCGCAGTGTTTTCCAGTACGGTCTGGGCCGCCAGGTAGTCGTTGCGGTGCACAGTGAAGGTGAAGTCGGTGGTGTTATCGTGCGAAACGTTCTGCACGATCATGTCGACTTCAATATTCGCCGCACTGATCGGGCCGAGAATCTTGAAGGCCACGCCAGGGTTGTCTGGCACGCCACGGATAGTCAGCTTGGCTTCATCGCGGTTAAAGGCGATGCCGGAAATGATCGGCTGTTCCATGGATTCCTCTTCATCAATAGTAATGAGGGTGCCCGGACCCTCCTGAAAGCTGTGCAACACGCGCAGCGGAACGTTGTACTTGCCAGCAAACTCCACCGCGCGGATCTGCAACACCTTGGAACCGAGGCTGGCCATTTCCAGCATCTCTTCGAAGGTGATCTTGTCCAGGCGCTGAGCCTTGGGTACCACGCGTGGATCAGTGGTGTAGACGCCGTCGACATCGGTGTAGATCTGGCACTCGTCGGCCTTCAGGGCCGCCGCCAGCGCCACACCGGTGGTGTCGGAACCGCCACGTCCCAGAGTGGTGATATTGCCGTGCTCGTCAACGCCCTGGAAGCCAGCAACTACAACCACACGACCGGCCTGCAGATCGCCGCGAATCCTCTGATCATCAATCTGTAGAATTCGCGCTTTATTGTGAGCGCTATCGGTGAGAATCCGCACCTGGTTACCGGTGTAGGAAACCGCCGGAACACCGCGCTTGATCAACGCCATGGCCAGCAAAGCGATAGTCACTTGCTCGCCGGTGGAAACGATCACATCCAGCTCACGGGGAACCGGTTTGGCTTCGCCACTGATCTGCTTGGCCAGATCGATCAGGCGATTGGTTTCGCCGCTCATCGCCGACAGCACGATCACCAGGTCATCGCCGGCTTCGCGGAACTTCTTCACCTTGTCGGCGACCTGCTCGATCCGCTCGACAGAGCCGACCGAAGTGCCTCCAAATTTCTGTACGATCAAAGCCATTTTCTAAGCCGCCTCAGCCCGTAAAGGGGCGCCCGTTAACAATCAAACTGCACAGCGCAAGGACCCGCCACTCGACGACGGGCCCGGCTCGGCGCCTTAAATACCCTGCTCGACAAATGGCACGGTCAGGGCGAGAGCGGCATCCAGTGCAGCGGCATCAACACCACCGCCTTGAGCCATATCTGGACGACCACCGCCCTTCCCGCCCACTGCCGCAGCGGCTTGCTTCATCAAATCACCGGCTTTGAGTTGGCCAGTCAGGTCCTTGGTTACACCTGCAACCAGTACGACCTTTTCCTCATGGACACTGCCGAGCAGGATCACTGCGCGACCGAGTTTGTTTTTCAACTGATCCACCAGCGCCAGCAGCGCCTTGCCGTCCTGGCCGTCGAGACGGGCAGTCAGCACTTTCACGCCCTTGACGTCTGCCGCCTGAGCGGACAGATCGTCGCCCGCCGCGCTGGCAGCCTTGGCTTGCAACTGTTCGAGCTGCTTCTCCAGCAAGCGGTTGCGCTCCAGCACTGCCGACAGCTTGTCGATCAGGTTGTCGCGGCTGCCCTTGACCAGGGTCGCCGCTTCCTTGAGTTGTTCTTCCGCAGCGTTCAGGTACGCCAGGGCCGCAGCACCGGTCACCGCCTCGATACGCCGCACGCCGGAAGCCACACCGCCTTCGCTGGTGATTTTCAGCAGGCCAATGTCGCCGGTGCGGTTGGCGTGGATACCGCCGCACAGTTCCACGGAGAAATCGCCGCCCATGCTCAGCACGCGCACGCTGTCGCCGTACTTCTCGCCGAACAGCGCCATGGCGCCCTTCTTCTTGGCGGTATCGATGTCGGTTTCTTCGGTTTCCACCGCAGTGTTCTTGCGGATCTCAGCGTTGACGATATCTTCCAGTGCCTTGATCTGCTCAGGCTTGATCGCTTCAAAGTGACTGAAGTCGAAACGCAGACGCTGACTGTCCACCAACGAACCTTTCTGCTGCACGTGCTCGCCCAATACCTGGCGCAATGCTGCGTTCAGCAAGTGGGTAGCCGAGTGATTCAGCGAAGTGGCATGACGCACTTCAGCATCAACCTGGGCTTCAACCGGAGCACCAACGGTCAGGCTGCCCTTGGCCAGCACGCCGTGGTGCAGGAAAGCGCCACCGGTCTTGGTGGTGTCGCGCACGTCAAAGCGCGCGTTGCCGGCGATCAAGAACCCGCAGTCACCAATCTGACCACCAGACTCAGCGTAGAACGGGGTCTGGTCGAGAATCACCACCCCGTCTTCACCTTCGCTCAACACGTCGACCGATTGCCCGCCCTTATAGAGGCCAACCACTTTGGCCGAACCGCTGGTGGCGTGATAACCAGTGAACTCGGTGGCCACATCAACCTTGACCAGGCTGTTGTAGTCCATGCCGAAGGAGCTGGCAGAACGGGCACGCACACGCTGGGCTTCCATCTCGCGCTCAAAGCCTTCCTCGTCGAGGGTCAGGCTGCGTTCACGGGCGATGTCACCGGTCAGGTCCATCGGGAACCCATAGGTGTCGTAAAGCTTGAACACCACGTCGCCCGGCACGACTGAACCCTTGAGTTCGGCCAGATCCTGCTCGAGGATCTTCAGGCCCTGCTCCAGGGTCTTGGCGAATTGCTCTTCTTCAGCTTTGAGCACGCGCTCGATATGTGCCTGCTGGGACTTCAATTCAGGGAAGGCTTCGCCCATCTCGGCCACCAGGGCAGCCACGATCTGGTAGAAGAAACTGCCCTTGGCGCCCAGCTTGTTGCCGTGACGGCAAGCGCGACGAATGATCCGGCGCAGCACATAACCACGGCCTTCGTTGGACGGCAGAACGCCATCTGCAATCAGGAAACCGCAGGAACGGATGTGGTCAGCCACCACTTTCAGTGATGCCTGGGCATCATTGGTGCAACCAATGGCCTTGGCCGCCGCGCTCAGCAGGCTCTGGAACAGATCGATTTCATAGTTCGAATGCACGTGCTGCAACACCGCGCTGATCCGCTCCAGGCCCATGCCGGTATCCACCGACGGCGCTGGCAACGGGTGCAACACGCCATCGGCGGTGCGATTGAACTGCATGAACACGTTGTTCCAGATCTCGATATAGCGATCACCGTCCTCTTCCGGCGAGCCGGGAGGGCCGCCCCAGATGTCGGCGCCGTGATCATAGAAAATCTCGGTGCAAGGGCCACACGGACCGGTATCGCCCATGGTCCAGAAGTTGTCGGAGGCGTAAGGCGCGCCCTTGTTGTCACCGATGCGCACCATGCGCTCGGCGGGAACACCCACTTCCTTGGTCCAGATGTCGTAAGCCTCGTCGTCGCTGGCGTAGACCGTGACCCAGAGCTTTTCCTTCGGCAAGTTCAACCACTTGTCAGAGGTCAGGAAGTTCCAGGCGAAGGTGATGGCATCACGCTTGAAGTAATCGCCAAAGCTGAAGTTGCCCAGCATTTCGAAGAACGTGTGGTGACGAGCGGTATAACCGACGTTTTCCAGGTCGTTGTGCTTGCCGCCGGCGCGAACGCACTTCTGGCTGCTGACAGCGCGGGTATAGGCGCGCTTTTCCTGGCCCAGGAAGCAGTCCTTGAACTGGTTCATCCCCGCGTTGGTGAACAGCAGGGTTGGGTCGTTGCCTGGGATCAAGGAGCTGGAGGCTACACGGGTGTGGCCTTGCTCTTCGAAGAAGCGAAGGAAGGCTTCACGGATTTCTGCGCTTTTCATTAGGTTCTTCCACGGAGACTGCGGCCAAAGGCCTGTGCGCAACGTCAACAGACGAAACGACGGCAAAGGGCCGCATTATATCGGCGTTAATCACTTGGTACAGCGTGTTTGTACGATACAAACAGTCAATTGGACGGAGAACACTGTCAGTTACGTGAAAACTCGGCAAAAGTGCTGACCACTTGCCCGATTTGCTCTCGATTGACGTCCAGATGCGTCACCAGTCGCAACCTTGGCGCAGCGCTGAGCCGAATGCCGCGCTCCGCGGCGAACGCCTTGACTGCCTCGGCACGCTCGCCGACCTGTACGTACGCCATGTTGGTCTGCACTGGCTCGACAGAGTAACCCGCCTGACGCAACCCCTCAGCCAGTAACTGCGCATTGGCATGATCATCCGCCAAGCGCTGCACCTGGTGCTCCAGCGCATACAAACCGGCCGCCGCCAGCCCGCCTGCTTGGCGCATGCCGCCACCAACCATCTTGCGCAGGCGCCGCGCCTTGCCGATCAGCTCTACGGAACCACACAACACCGACCCCACCGGCGCGCCAAGCCCCTTGGACAGGCACACCGAGACCGAGTCGAAGTGCTCGGTGATCACCCGAGCATCTACGCCCAGCTTGACTGCCGCGTTGTACAACCGCGCACCGTCCAGATGCAGCGCCAGGCCCCGCTCTCGGGTAAACGCTCGGGCCTGAGCCAGATAGGACAACGGCAGCACCTTGCCTTGCATGGTGTTTTCCAGGGCCAGCAAACGAGTCTGGGCGAAGTGGAAATCATTCGGCTTGATCGCCTCCGCCACCTGGGCAAGGTCCAGCGAACCGTCGGCCTGGACCTCCAACGGCTGCGGCTGAATGGAACCAAGCACGGCCGCACCACCGCCTTCATATTTATAGGTGTGGGCCTGCTGCCCAACGATGTACTCATCGCCACGACCGCAATGGGCCATCAGCGCCAGCAGATTGCTCATGGTGCCGGAAGGCACGAACAGTGCTGCGGCAAACCCGAGACGCCGTGCCAACTCGGCTTCCAACTGATTGACCGTCGGATCTTCGCCATACACGTCGTCCCCGGTACGGGCCCTGGCCATGGCTTCGAGCATTCCCGGGGTTGGCTGGGTCACGGTGTCACTACGAAGATCGATCACGCTCATCACATCTGGCCTCGACTATGGGACCGGCAAGGTCCGCCTCAAACAGGGAAAACTCCCTTTCGAAACGGATTACTGCCGTCGCCCGCACAATTAATCAAGCAGCAACTGTAGAACCCCCTGAGCCTGGCTGCGAAAAAACCGATGGGAATTATCCAAAAGGCGCAATGCGTCTCCGGCCGATCTGTGTTAAAAAATCACCGCCCGCGAAAAGTCCGCGGGCAAACGTTCTCAGGGCGGGGTGCAATTCCCCACCGGCGGTAATTGCGCGCAATGCGCATAGCCCGCGAGCGCTTGGCGATTCCTCTGGCTCGGCCACAGGTGACGACAAGGACAGCAGACCCGGTGTGATTCCGGGGCCGACGGTCATAGTCCGGATGAAGAGAGAACGGGATTGGCACCAAAGGGCCGTTGCTGGCAGGCGTGGGGAATCCACGTCGGTTCTGCGCGCACCCTTAAATCCCATTCGATTCATATATGCCCTGTTTTTCATACAAACAGGAGTCAGAACATGCAACCCACCGCAATCGATAGCAAAAGCAAACACCACGCCAATGAACGCGTCGCCTTTATCCAGGCCTGCTGGCACAAGGAAATCGTCGACCAGAGCCGCCAGGGATTCGTCACGGAAATGCTCGCCCAGGGTTATCAGGAAAGCGATATCGACTTCTTCGAAGTCGGTGGGGCCTTCGAAATCCCCCTGCACGCCAAGCTGCTGGCCAAATCCGGTCGCTATACCGGGATAGTCGCCGCGGGCCTGGTGGTGGATGGCGGCATCTACCGCCACGAGTTCGTTGCCCAGTCGGTGATCAGCGGCCTGATGCAGGTGCAATTGGAAACCGAAGTGCCGGTGTTCTCCGTGGTGCTGACCCCGCATCATTTCCACGCGGGCGACGAACATCAGAAGTTCTTCTTCGAGCACTTCGTGCATAAAGGCCAGGAAGCGGCAAAAACCTGCGCCGACACCCTGCAGAAGGTTCGTGCCCTGCGTCGTAACGAGCAGCGCGCAGTAGCGGTTTAACCGCTAGAAGGAACATCGCCGGCGAGCCGGCTCCTACACCACTCTGTAGGAGCCGGCTCGCCGGCGAATTATTTCAGGCCAGGCTGTCGGCCGTGGTCGGCACAATCAGAATTCCCGCACGCAAACCATTCTTCACCTTGGGATTGGGGAAAATGATCCGCGCCCCCTCTTCCTCGATGACCCAGCGAGTCTGAGCAATGTCCTCGGCCAGCAGGTAACCCACTTGCAACTCGGAAAAGTTTTCGATGTCCGCCGGCAGGTGCAGGTGGAAGCTGTCGCTGTGCTTGATGATTTCCCGAGCCACGCTGAACAGCTTCAAACCGTCGAGGCTGTCCTGCTCGGCCGGCGGCTCGGCGCCTTCGATGATGTGCTTGAGGCGGGTTTCCAGGCGCTCGACATTCACTCCCTGGTTCTGCCCGAATGGCCGTGCCTTGCCCAGCTCCAGGGTAAATGACTCGGCCCCCAACTGATCGTAGGTGTAGGCGCTGAAGACAATCGAAGGCTTGTTCTGCAGCAGCACCGCTTCCATGCCCGCCGCTCGCAGGCGCGCCAGTTCACGGCGCGAATGCTGGCGCCCATCCTTCCAGGGATACAGTGCGAATTGCTCGATCTTCGACCCACGGATCGCCGTGTGCAGATCGTAGTGCAAGCGCTGACGCTGCGGCAGGCTGAAAAAGCTCGCCGCCAGGCGCTCCAGTTCGCAGGCACGCAGGGCTTCAAAGCCGCTGCTCAATTCATGTCGGCCGTTGAACAGCCGGTTGACGTCCTGCTCGACGAAACGCTCACCGCGACGCATGGCCTCGGGGTTGCCGAACAGGAACAGAATACGTGCGCGGGGCTTGAGATCGCCCCGGGCAATGTCATGCAACAGACGGTCAAGCAGCTCGATGGGAGCTGTCTCGTTGCCGTGGATACCCGCTGACAGCAGCAGGTCCAGACCGTTATCGCGCGCTTCGGGCGGCCGCACTTCCAGCGCACCCTCGCTCAGCCAGCGCATGCGCACGCCGTCGACAGTCAGTTGAGTCTTCTCTGCCGGTTCGCGGCCGGCGAGGGTCAGTTCAAGCAGTTTGCCGAGGGCGAGCATAGAGCGGCTTCCTTAGTGATCGTGGCCGCAGTCAGGGCCGTGCACGTGATCATCATCACCAGCATCGGCCGGTTCCATTTCCAGTTGCAGGCTGACCAGGTTGGTCGCCAACGGACGCAGCAGCAGGTTGGCGTATTCCGCATCGCCCTCTTCTACGTCCACGCCAATCAACAACTGGCCACGGCCGTCTTGTTGAATCCACAGTTCCTTGCCTTGCCACATTACCGCGACGCGGGTGCAGGAGGTTTCCAGTTGAGTGCCATCGGTGTCTTCAAGGATCAGCTGCAGGGTATCGCTCATGGTGTTAGCTCTCATCTGGGGGTGAAGCGGCGCGCCCGGTTGCAAGCACCAGGCGCGGGCTTTCAATTGATCTGGAAGGGGTAAACCGCGCCCAGTTTAAGGATTTGCGTCAGTTCATCCAGTGCCGTCCGGCACTCAAGCAGCAACTGCGGGTCCACCAGATCACTTTCGCTGAGGCGGTCGCGGTAGTGCTTGCCGACCCATTGGGTCAGGGTGTCGTACAACGGCGCGGTCATGATAACCCCAGGATTGACCGCCGCCAGCTCAGTTTCATTGAGCGCCACACGCAAGCGCAGACAAGCCGGGCCACCGCCATTCTGCATGCTCTGCTTGAGGTCAAAGACCTTCACCTCACGGATCAGGCTGCCGGAGCGGGTGAGGTTTTGCAGGTACTGCCAGACCCGCTCGTTGCTCCGGCACTCTTCCGGCACGATCAGCAGCATGGAGCCATCGGCACGGGACAACAGTTGGCTGTTGAACAGGTAGGAACGCACCGCGTCCTCCACCGTGACTTGCGAGCGCGGCACACAGATCGACTGGAAGTTGCCACCGCGCTTGCCCAGCTTGTCCTGCAGTTCAGCGAGCATCTTCTCGGTCTCGAGGAAGGCGTCTTCGTGATAGAACAGCACTTCGCCGTTGCCCACGGCGATTACATCGTTATGGAACACGCCCTGGTCGATCACCGATGGATTCTGCTGGGCATAGACCACGCCCTCCTCGCTCAGGCCGTGCAACCGAGCCACAGCCTGGGAGGCCTCCAGAGTCTGGCGCGCCGGATACTTCTGCGGCGCCGGATAGCGGGTGTCGAAAGCGCTGCGACCGAAAACAAAGAACTCGACACCGGCCTGGCCATATTCGCGGCAGAAGCGAGTGTGGTTGGCCGCACCTTCATCACCGAACTGCGCCACCGCCGGCAAGGCCGCATGGTGCGCGAAGTGTTTCTGGTCAGCGAACATCGCCCCCAGCACGCGACTGGTGGTCGGGTGCTCGATGCTGCGATGGTACTTGCAATTGAGGTTGGCGGCAGTGAAATGCACCCGAGCGTCAGCGGTATCAGCACTCGGACTCACAGTGGCGGCGTTGGCCACCCACATGCTCGAAGCGGAGCAACTGGCTACCAGCAACGGCATCGCCTGCTTGGCGGCCTGTTGAATGACTTGGGCATCGGTCCCGGCAAACCCCAGGCTGCGCAAGGCGGCGACGTCCGGGCGTTCTTGAGGCGCGAGCACGCCTTGCTGAAAGCCCATCTCCATCAGCGCTTTCATTTTCGCCAGGCCCTGCAGCGCTGCTTCCTTGGGGTTGGAGCCCTGCTGGCTGTTGCTCTGGGAGGCGACGTTGCCGTAGGACAAACCACCGTAGTTATGGGTCGGCCCCACTAGACCGTCAAAATTGACTTCATAGGATTTCATCAGCGAGGCTCCACGAATCTGTTGTTATAGGCATCGGTATCTACACATGACGAACGCAGTGCGCTCGTTCGCCGGCAAGCCGGCTCCTACGGTCGATGCAGGAGCAGGCTTGCATGAAGGCCTCTCGAATCAGGACAGGCGCACACCCGGCGTCAGCGTGCTTGGCAGCACCAGGCTCGGGGTTTCCAGGGAAGCCACCGGGTACGCGCAGTAATCTGCCGCGTAATAGGCACTGGCCCGATGGTTGCCCGAAGCGCCCACGCCACCGAACGGCGCGCTGCTGGCGGCACCGGTCAGTTGCTTGTTCCAGTTGACGATCCCGGCACGGCTCTCCAGCCAGAACTGCTGGTAACGCTCGGCAGAATCAGACAACAAACCGGCAGCCAGACCGTATTGAGTGCGGTTGGCCTCGGCAATCGCGCCATCGAAATCCGCGTAGCGAATCACCTGCAGCAACGGCCCGAACAATTCCTCATCAGGACGCTCGGCCACCGCCGTGACGTCGAGGATGCCCGGGGTCAGCAACGCCGCCTGAGCCTGGGGCTGGGTCATTTCCAACAACGCCACGCCACCCTTGGCCAACAACTGCTGCTGGGCGTCCATCAGTGCACGAGCGGCACCGAGAGAAATCACCGAGCCCATGAACGGCGCGGGCTGTTGATCGTAAGCACCGACATCGAGGGTCGCGCTGACCGCCACCAGTCGCGCCAGCAGCGTATCCCCCCAGGCCCCTTCCGGCACCAGCAGGCGACGGGCGCAGGTGCAGCGCTGGCCGGCAGAGATAAAGGCCGACTGAATGATGGTGTATACCGCCGCATCCAGATCTGCGACTTGCTCAACCAGCAGCGGATTGTTGCCGCCCATCTCCAGGGCCAGAATCTTGTCCGGGCGCCCAGCGAACTGCTGGTGCAAATGGTTGCCGGTGCGGCTGGAGCCGGTGAAGAACAGGCCGTCGATGCCCGGATTGGCGGCCAGGGCGATGCCGGTTTCCCGAGCGCCCTGCAGCAGGTTCAGAACGCCGGATGGCAGACCGGCATCGATCCAGCACTGGACCGTCAGCTCGGCGACTTTTGGGGTCAGTTCGCTGGGTTTGAACAGCACACTGTTCCCCGCCAACAGTGCAGGGACAATATGTCCGTTGGGCAGATGCCCCGGGAAGTTGTAGGGACCGAACACCGCTACCACGCCGTGAGGCTTGTGCCGCAGCACAGCGGTGGCGTCGCCCAACGGACCGCTCTTCTCGCCGGTACGCTCACGGTAGCTCTGCACCGAAATGGCGATCTTGTTGACCATGCTGGTGACTTCGGTAGCAGCTTCCCATAGGGGCTTGCCGGTTTCCTCACCAATGCAGCGGGCCAATTCGTCGGCACGGCTTTTGAGGCTGGCAGCAAAGGCTTCCAGCACGCTGATACGTTCTTCCAGGGAGCATTTGGCCCAGGCCGGAAACGCCTGGCGAGCGGCCTGTACCGCACTGTCCACCTGCGCGACGGTAGCACCATTGCCCGACCAGACAACCGCCTGGGTCACCGGATTAAGGGAGGTGAAGGCTTCACCCTGGCCAGCCAGCCATTGGCCGGCGATGTACAGCGTGCTCATTATTTCGACTCCCGAGAAGCAGACAGCGGAACCGCGCGGACCTGGTCGCCGGCGTTGAGTTGCAGGCGCTTGGCGGTCAAGGGATCAACCACCAGGGTGCCCGCGGCGAAGCGTGCAGGCGCTGCAGTAATGCGGCAGTCCTCGCGTTTACGGTTATGGATCAGGAACGGCGTGGCGTCGTCGCCCGGGGTGCCGATGGCCAGCACCAACGGCTGGCTGTCGCGCACAGCGCGGATCTTGCTGGTCTCGCACTCCACTGCCGGGCCGGCGTCAAAGATATCGACGTAGCCTTGATAGCTGAAGCCTTCGCTCTTGAGCATGGCCAGCGCCGGCTCGGTGTCGGTGTGGACCTTAGCGATGACGTCGCGTGCATCCTCGGACAAAAAACAGGTATAGAGCGGGAACTTGGGCATCAACTCGGCGATGAACGCCTTGTTGCCAACCCCGGTCAGGTAGTCCGCCTGGCTGAACTCCATCTTGAAGAAATGCCGGCCCAGGCTTTCCCAGAACGGCGAGCGACCGTGTTCATCGGACATGCCGCGCATTTCGGCAATGATCTTGTTGCCGAACAGCTGCGGGAACTCGGCGATGAACAGCATCCGCGCCTTGGCCAGCATGCGGCCATTGAGGCCGGTGCGGTAGTCGGCATGCAGGAACAACGAGCACAGCTCGGATTTACCGGTCAGGTCGTTGGCCAGGAACAGCGTAGGAATCTCACGATAGATGTTCAGCTCCTGGGAGGCGCTGACCGTCAGGCCGACCCGGAAGTTGTACCAGGGCTCACGCAGGCCGACAGCCCCGGCGATGGCAGAAATCCCCACCACCCGGCCATTGTCGTCTTCCAGCACGAACAGGTAGTCCGCATCGCCACGCTCGGCTTCACCGCGAAAGGTCTTTTCCGCCCAGCCGACCCGATGGGTCAGGCGCTCTTCGTTGGCCGGCAAGGTGGTGAGGCCGGTGCCGGTGCTGCGGGCCAGGTCGATCAGCGCGGGTAAATCGCTGCTGCGTACGGGACGAACGATCATGCTATCTCCTCAGGCGAAGGCCGCTGACGGCCTTCGCGAAACTCGCTGCTTTGCAGGCTTGCTTTCCAGGTAGTGAAAGCAGGCGTTAAACCGCGACCAGGCGCACGCTGGCACCTTCGCCGACGCCCAAGGCTTCGGCCGCTTGCAGATCCAGGGTCACCGGTTTGCCCGGGGCGTAATCCAGCTCCAGCAGCACCGCGCGGTAATCCTGCAACTGGCCGTTGGACACCAGGTACTGGCGGCCGCCGCCCTTGGCTGCGTCACCGATCTTCACCGGCACCACGCGGCTCTGGGCAATCGAGCGGATTCCCGAGACCCGCGCATGCAAGGTCGGGCCACCGTCGAAGATGTCGATGTAGTGATCGGTTTCAAAACCTTCGCGCATCAGAATGTCGAAGGTGATCTGCGCCCGTGGGTGCACCTGGCCCATGGCTTCCTGGGCGGCGTCGGGCAGCAGCGGCACGTAGATCGGGTAATGCGGCATCAGTTCGGCGAGGAAGGTCCGGCTTTTCAGGCCACACAGACGCTCGGCCTCGGCGTAGTTGAGGTCAAAGAAGTTGCGCCCAATGGCGTCCCAGAACGGCGAGTCACCATGTTCGTCGCTGTAACCGACAATCTCGGTCACCACCGAATCGGCGAAACGCTCCGGGTGGCTGGCGACGAACAGCAGGCGACCCCGGGAGTTCAGCTCCGACCAGGCCGAACCCACCAACTCCGGGACCACATAGAAGCTGGTCAGCAGGCTGTTGCCGGTGAGGTCGTGGCACTGGGACAAGACGTGAATCTTGTTGTGGATCTTCAGCTCGCGGGAAGCGTGGACGAAGGTTTCATTGCGGAAGCTGTAGAACGGCTCGGAATAACCGGCCGAGGCAACGATGGCCGAACAGCCCACCAACTTGCCGTTGGCGGCGTCCTCAAGGACGAAGAAATAGCTCTCTTCGCCGTTGAAGCTCACTTCAGCAGCAAACGACGCTTCGCTTGCGGCGATCTTGTCGCTCAGGCGGTCTACATCATCCGGCAAGGAGGTGACACCGATCGGGCTGTCTGCAGCCAGACGCTGTACCTCGCCCAGATCAGCCATTTGCGCGGGGCGCATCACCAGCATGGTGTCACTCCTTACTCTAAAACAGGTCGGAAACCGTCCGACTCAGGGAAAAAAATGCCGGGACAACCCGGCACAGGAATTAGGTTCGACGCCGGCCTTAAAGGCCGGCGTCAAGCAGCACCGCCGCCTGGATCAGGCTTGAGTCAGTTTTGCCACGGCGCGCTCGAAGCGGTCCAGGCCCTGCTCGATGTCAGCATCCTCGACTACCAGGCTCGGCGCGAAACGCACCACGTCCGGACCGGCTTGCAGAATCATCAGGCCTTCTCTCTCGGCCGCGTTGAACACGTCCTTGGCCTTGCCTTTCCAAGCGTCGCTGAGCACACAACCAAGCAACAGGCCCAGACCACGGACTTCGCTGAACAGCTGGTACTTCTCACCGATCTGCAACAGGCGGGTCTTGAAACGATCGTGCTTGGCTTTAACTCCGTTCAGCACTTCTGGCGTATTGATCACATCGATCACCGCCTCGGCCACCGCACAGGCCAGTGGGTTACCGCCGTAAGTAGTGCCGTGGGTGCCGACGACCAGGTGCTTGGCCAACGCCTCAGTGGTCAGCATCGCCGCGATCGGGAAGCCGCCGCCCAGGCTCTTGGCACTGGTGAGGATGTCCGGGGTCACGCCGAAATACTGGTAGGCAAACAGCTCGCCGCAGCGGCCCATGCCGGTTTGCACTTCGTCGAACACCAGCAGTGCATTGTGCTTGTCGCACAGCTCGCGAGCGCCTTGCAGGTAGGCCAGATCGGCCGGCAGCACGCCGCCTTCACCCTGGATCGGCTCCAGCACCACGGCACAGGTCTTGTCGGAAATCGCCGCTTTCAGCGCGGCCAGATCGTTGAACGGTACATGGGTGATACCGGTGATTTTCGGACCGAAGCCATCGGAGTACTTCGACTGGCCACCAACGTTCACGGTGAACAGGGTACGGCCGTGGAAGCTGTTCAGGGCCGCAATGATTTCGTACTTCTCGGCACCGAAACGATCATGAGCCACACGACGGGCCAGCTTGAAGGCAGCCTCGTTGGCTTCTGCACCGGAGTTACAGAAGAACGCGCGCTCAGCGAAGGTGGCGTCGATCAGCTTGTGGGCCAGGCGCAGGGCCGGCTCGTTGGTGAAGACGTTGGACACATGCCACAGCTTGTTGGCCTGCTCGGTCAGAGCACCCACCAGCGCCGGATGGGCGTGCCCCAGTACATTGACCGCGATGCCGCCGGCGAAATCGATCAGCTCCCGTCCCGACTGGTCCCAGACTCGGGACCCCGCGCCACGCACAGGAATGAAAGCCGCAGGTGCGTAGTTGGGAACCATCACCTGGTCGAAATCGGCGCGTTGCACCGGAGCTTGCTCAACGGACATCGGAGTCTCCTGAAGAGGAACACCCGCCTGAAACTGGCGAGCGATGGAGGGATTGTAAGGACAGTTTTGTGCCCGGCCTTGCCGCCAAGCGACAACTTCTTATAGCGCCAACCCCGGTTTTAGGCGGGTTTATGGCAATGCGACAAATAGCGTCGCAAAGGCGCAGTTTAAACTGCGCACCGCTCCAGCGGCAGGTTTGCCGGGAATTTGATTGTATGAATGATCTGGATAGTTATGCACTGCGGCAAAGGGTACGCCTCACGCGCCGATCATCACTGAAGGCTCGCGCCGCGCCTGCGTGGCAAGAAGTGCAGGGACCTGCGAATAGCCGAAGACCGCGTCTGCCCAGCCGGGCGACAACGCACATTGGGCGCAGTCGGCGGCAAGGACCGCCGAGATCATGCAGAGGGAGTGCAGGGCAAAACGCAGAGAACCTTGACCGCAGCTTGCAAACGATCAACCGCGTTCGGCAGGCACCGAAGAGAGCTCGAACGGGCTGCTGCTGCGCCGCTGATTACGGTCTTCACGCGGAGTGGCGCCAAAGAAATTGCGGTAGGCGCTGGAGAAATGCGGCCCGGAAGAGAAACCGCAGGACAGGCCAATCTGGATGATCGACTTGCTGGTCTGCATCAGCATCTGCCGCGCCTTGTTCAAGCGCAGTTCCAGGTAATACTGGCTCGGTACCCGATTCAGATACTGCTTGAAGATCCGCTCCAACTGACGACGCGACACACACACGTGCTGGGCGATCTCGTCGGTGGTCAACGGCTCTTCGATATTGGCCTCCATCAGCAGCACCGCCTGGGTCAGCTTCGGATGACTGGAGCCCAAGCGATTCTGCAGCGGAATACGCTGGCGCTCGCCTCCCTCGCGGATGCGCTCCACCACCAGCTCCTCGGACACCGCGCCGGCCAATTCAGCGCCATGATCGCGAGCCAGCACCGCCAGCAACAGATCCAGCACCGACATGCCACCACAGGCCGTCAGGCGATCACGATCCCAATCGAACAAATGGCTGGTCGCGATGACCTTGGGAAACCGCTCGGCAAAATCATCCTGCCAGCGCCAATGCACGGCCGCTCGATAACCATCGAGCAAACCCAACTGGGCCAACGGATAAACCCCGGCAGACAGGCCACCAATCACGCAACCGGCACGCACCAGTTGCTTGAGAGCACTGCTCAGCCCGGAGCTCATCGGCGCTGGCGGCTCATCCGCCAGCAGGAACAGTTTCTGACAGCCCTCAAGCTTGCCCGCCCAAGGCTCTCCCGGCAGTTGCCAGGCCCCTTCCGTCGGCGCTTCGGCCTGGAGGAAAACCAGCTCATAAACCACTTCCGGATGCACCCGCTGGGCAACACGCAAGGCCTCCTCGGCCAGCGCCAGCGTCAAGGCTTTAGTGCTGGGCCAAATCAGGAAACCAATTCGATGGGCAGTCATGGCGGGCAATCCGAAACGAAAACAGTGTGAGAAGCCAAGGGCAGCAGCACCAAGTTAGACCATCTGGCGCGCGGTGCGCAGCATGACCTAATTTGGTGCATAACGGCAGTTATTACTTGAGACTGCCCGAGAGGAATTGTTGCAAACGTTCTGATTGCGGGTTAACCAGCACTTCCCGCGGGTTGCCGCTCTCTTCCACCACGCCCTTGTGCAAGAACACCAACTGGTTGGAAACCTCACGAGCAAAACCCATTTCGTGAGTCACCACCACCATGGTCCGGCCTTCCTGCGCCAGAGCCTGCATGACCTTCAGCACATCGCCCACCAACTCCGGGTCGAGGGCCGAGGTCGGCTCATCAAACAGCATGACCTCCGGCTCCATGGCCAGTGCCCGGGCAATGGCCACGCGCTGCTGCTCACCACCGGACATATGCCCCGGATAAGCATCCTTGCGGTGAGCCACGCCGACCTTGGCCAGATAGAGCTCAGCCTTCTCGCGAGCCTCGGCCTTGGACATGCCGAGCACATGCACCGGCGCTTCCATGATGTTTTCAATCGCGGTCATGTGCGACCACAGGTTGAAGTGCTGGAACACCATCGACAGGCGCGAACGCATGCGTTGCAGTTGCTTGGGATCGGCAGCCTTCAGCGCACCGTCCTTATTGGCCACCAGCTTCAACTCTTCGTTGTTCAGCAGGATCTTGCCGGCGTGGGGCTGTTCCAGCAGGTTGATACAGCGCAAAAAGGTACTTTTGCCCGAGCCACTGGAGCCGATGATGCTGATGACATCGCCAGCCGCGGCCTTCAGGGACACGCCCTTGAGCACTTCGTGACTGCCATAGCGCTTATGCAGGTCTTGGACTTCAAGTTTGTACATGCGGTCGGTTCTCACAAAAACAGTCAGTCGTTGAGCAAGCGCCCGTGACGCAGCGCTTCGCGCCCCGCCACCTTGGCCAGCCAGAAACCGGGTTGGGCATAACGCAGCCGCTCAACGGCGAACAACACGCCGCTGGTGCCAGCACACACCGTGCTGACCCGATCGGATAGAGGATCAATCACTTCAAAAACCGGCTCGCCCGCTTCCACCCAGCAACCCGCCGGACGCAAATAGCTCACCACGCCAGGATGCGGCGCAAACAACAATTCGGTGCCTTCGAACGGCATCGCTTCGCAGGCTTCGTGCTGGGCTTTTGGCCACTCACCGCCGATCAAACCCTGCTCGGCGAGAAACGCCAGAATGCCTTCGGCATGCGTTTCAGCCTGCGACCGGCCAGTGTCGGCCTGGCCACCCAGCTCCAGGGTGGTCGCCAGGCATGCCAGCGGAATCTGCGCCTGCGGGAACAAGCGCGACAAGCGCAGCCACGGCAGGGAGCAGGCTTCATCAAAGGAGCTGCCGCCGGAATCCTCTGCCAGCAAGCCCACGCGCACATTCAGGTGCGCCGCCAGCGAACGCCATTGCGGCCAGTGTTGCGGCAAGGCGTACATGTGCAGCGCTGCCTCGGCATCACAGTGCAGGTCAAGCACCACATCAGCGCTGCAGGCATGACTCAGCAGCACCCGCTGCATGCCCTGCAACTGGCTCGCCGGCGCCGGCAACGCCGCCAGCACCTCACTCATGGCCTGACGAATCAGACGGATGTTGGCATGCGGATCATCACCCAGGCGACCTTCGAGCAGCGCCGCGACCGGCGCGCTCAGCTCGACGAAGTCGCGGTTGAAATTCTTGCCGCTGCCGACCTCGAAGCGCCCCTGGTGATTGCCTTGCAGCAGCTGGCCCAGGCCCATCGGATTGGCCACCGGCACCAGCTCGATCACTCCGCTGAGGGCGCCTTGGGCCTCGAGTTCGCTCAGGCGCTTTTTCAGCTCCCAGGCGGTGCGCATGCCCGGCAGTTCGTCAGCGTGCAAGCTGGCCTGGATATAAGCCTTGCGCTCGCCGCTGCCGAAACGAAACACCGAAATCTGGCGTTCGCTGCCCAGATGGCTCCACGGCAATGCATGATCGATACGTTCCATATCAGTGCTTCCGCGGCGCGAGATAGACCAGCCAGCGCCGCTCGGCCAGCTTGAACATACGCACCAGGATGAAGGTCAGGCACAGGTAGAACACACCTGCGGTGATGTACGCCTCGAACGGCAGGTAGTACTGCGCGTTGACGGTACGCGCCGCACCCGTGATATCGATCAAGGTCACGATGGACGCCAGACTGGTGGTCTGCAGCATCATGATCACTTCATTGCTGTACTGCGGTAGCGCCCGGCGCAGAGCCGACGGCAGCAGGATGCGGCTGTACATTTTATAGCGCGACATGCCCATGGCCTTGGCCGCCTCGATCTCACCATTCGGCGTGGCCTTGAGGCTGCCAGCAATGATTTCAGCGGTGTAGGCGCTGGTATTGACGGCAAAGGCCAGGCACGCACAGAAGGTCGCGCTCGACAGCCACGGCCACATGAAGCTATTGCGCACAGCTTCGAACTGCGCCAGGCCGTAGTAGATCAAGAACAGCTGCACCAGCATCGGCGTGCCGCGAATCACATAGGTATACAGCCAGGCAGTGATGTTCACCAGCGGCTGCTTGGAGACCCGCATCAGCCCCAGCGGCAGCGCCAGCAGCAGGCCGAAGAACAACGAGATAGCCAGCAGTTTCAGGGTGGTCAGCAGCCCGCCAAGGTACAGCGGCATCGCCTCCCAAATGACGTTGTAGTCGAAGATCATAGATCAGCCGCCCTTACGCCTACCGAGTAGCGCTTCTCAAGGTGACGCAGCGCCAGCAACGAGACACTGGTGAGCACCAGGTACATCGCCGCCACTGCGAGGAAGAAGGTGAAAGGCTCGCGGGTGGCATCAGCCGCCTGCTTGGCCTTGAACATCATGTCTTGCAGCCCCACCACCGAAATCAGTGCGGTGGCCTTGGTCAATACCAGCCAGTTGTTGGTGAAGCCCGGAATCGCCAGGCGAATCATCTGCGGCACCAATACCCGGAAGAACACCTGAAAACTGCTCATGCCGTACGCCATGCCGGCTTCTGCCTGACCCTTGGGAATCGCCATGAAGGCGCCACGGAAGGTTTCGGAAAGGTACGCACCGAAGATAAAGCCGAGGGTGCCGATGCCCGCCGCCAGCGGATTGAGATCGATGTAGTCGTCGAAACCCAGCAACGGAGCAACGCGATTGAGCAGGTCCTGGCCGCCGTAGAAGATCAGCAGGATCAGCACCAGGTCGGGAATCCCGCGGATCACCGTGGAATACAGATCGCCCAGCCAGGCCAGCCAGCGCACCGGCGAGAGACGCAACGCGACCCCGATCAGACCTAGAACAATGGCCAAGGCCATGGACGACAAGGCGAGCTGAAGCGTCAGCCAAGCGCCATCGAGGATGACAGCCCCGTAGCCTTTCAACATGATTCAGGT
Source organism: Pseudomonas sp. Fl5BN2 (assembly GCF_009908205.1). Classification (NCBI taxonomy): domain Bacteria; kingdom Pseudomonadati; phylum Pseudomonadota; class Gammaproteobacteria; order Pseudomonadales; family Pseudomonadaceae; genus Pseudomonas; species Pseudomonas sp. Fl5BN2. The sequence continues at coordinate 166,059 of NZ_JAAARL010000006.1, forward strand.
CCTCGAAAATTGGGATGAAAAAATGGCGCAAACTTCAGAGATTCTGCTGCTTGCGCCATCTCGGACTGACTGTCTCGACGGTATTACTGACCGTAAATGTCGAAGTCGAAGTACTTGTCCTGGATTTGCTTGTACTTGCCATTCTCACGAAGGGCAGCGATGGCGGCGTTGATCTTGTCCAGATCGGCCTTGTCACCCTTGCGCACAGCGATCCCTACGCCGTCGCCGAAGTATTTGACGTCGGTAAAGGCTGGACCCACGAAGGCGAAGCCCTTGCCCGAATCAGTTTTCAAGAAACCGTCATTCAACAGCGTAGCGTCCGCCACAGTGCCGTCGAGGCGACCGGCTGCCACGTCCAGGTAGATTTCGTTCTGCGAGCCGTAAGGCTTGATCTGGGCACCCAGCGGCGCCAGGACTTCACGAGCGAAACGCTCATGGATCGAGCCGCGCTGCACACCGATGTTCTTGCCCTTGAGCTCGGTCAGGCCATCACTGACCTGGGTACCGGCCTTCATGACCAGACGTGCCGGGGTGTTGTAGTACTTGTTGGTGAAATCCACAGACTTCTTGCGATCGTCGGTGATCGACATGGACGAGAGGATAGCGTCGATCTTGCGCACTTTCAGTGCCGGGATCAGGCCATCGAACTCTTGCTCGACCCACACGCACTTGACCTTCATCTCTTCGCACAGGGCGTTGCCGATGTCGTAGTCAAAACCGACGATGCTGCCGTCCGGTGCCTTGGAGGCAAACGGAGGGTAAGCCGCTTCGATACCAATTTTCAGGGGCTTTTCATCAGCGAAAGTCGGCAGGGAGAGCACGGACAGTGCCAGGGCGCCAAGAAGCACGAGTTTCTTCATCTTAGAACTCCATCGGTAAAGGGCGAAAACGGCAGAGTGAGCGACAGCCCAATATGCGAATGGGTGGAACAGCAATTGCGGCGCTGCGTCCCGGGGAGCCCAGAGAGGACTCACACACAGGCAACGACGAGCGAGTGACCGGCATTCTAACGACAGGCTGGAAGCCGATATTTCCTCAATGCGACAACAAATTACAGAAGCATCGAGAATGCCGGGACAGCGCATTGACAGCTCTTCAAATCTATGCAAGAGCGAGAGGCGGGGAACCGATCTATGCTGCAAATTGCGGGCCTATTATTGGCAAAGCCTTCTATTCCGGCAAGCGCAGCGTGATGACTTATTTTTTATATGGATATAAACAGCCCTGAAACGGGGCCTGGCGTTTCCCATTGCCCCGAAAACGGGCGCTGGGTTACACCTTTATCGGTCCAGGTAACATTCGGATACGTCGGCCGGATAAAACCGATATTTATTCGCACCTCTTCGCTTGCAAGCCCGCACCTACAAACAGCGCACGCACCCGCGTAGACATCGCCTTAGCGGTAAATCACGCCCAACACGACAGCCATGAAAAAGCCCCGCCCGGCGCAAGGCCGGGCGGGGCTGGATGACTCAGGAACCGCCTCAGGCGACGTTCATGGTCTTGTGGGTATCGATCAAATGCTGCACCACGCCCGGGTCAGCCAAGGTGGAGATATCTCCCAATCCGTCGTACTCCGCCGTGGCGATCTTGCGCAGAATCCGCCGCATGATCTTCCCGGAGCGAGTTTTCGGCAGGCCCGGCGCCCACTGGATGACATCCGGCGAGGCAATCGGACCGATCTCCTTGCGCACCCAGTTCTTCAGTTCCAGACGCAGGGATTCGCTCGGCTCTTCGCCACCGTTGAGGGTCACATAGACATAGATACCCTGCCCCTTGATGTCGTGAGGCACACCCACTACCGCTGCTTCAGCAACTTTCGGGTGAGCCACCATCGCGCTTTCGATTTCGGCGGTGCCCATGCGGTGCCCGGAAACGTTGAGCACGTCATCCACGCGACCGGTGATCCAGTAGTAGCCGTCTTCATCGCGACGAGCACCGTCACCGGTGAAGTACATGCCACGGAAGGTCTTGAAGTAGGTATCGACGAAGCGGTCATGGTCGCGGTACAGGGTCCGCGCCTGGCCCGGCCAGGAATCCAGGATCACCAGGTTGCCCTCGGCAGCGCCTTCGATGATGTTGCCCAGGTTATCCACCAAGGCCGGGACCACGCCGAAGAACGGACGCGCTGCAGAACCCGGCTTCAAGGCATGCGCTCCCGGCAGCGGGCTCATCAGGGTGGCGCCGGTCTCGGTCTGCCACCAGGTGTCAACGATCGGGCAACGGGATTGACCGACGTTCTTGTAGTACCAGTCCCAGGCTTCCGGATTAATCGGCTCACCCACCGACCCCAGCAGACGCAGGCTGCTGCCATCGGCACCTTCGCAAGCGGCGGTGCCCGAGGCCATCATGGCGCGGATCGCAGTCGGTGCGGTGTAGAGGATGTTGACCTGGTGCTTGTCGACGATCTTCGCTACCCGGGTCACGTCCGGATAGTTCGGCACACCTTCGAACAAAACGGTGGTGGCACCGTTGGCCAGCGGGCCATAGACAATATAGGTGTGACCCGTGACCCAGCCGACGTCGGCGGTGCACCAGTAGACTTCGCCCGGACGGTAGTCGAAGACCCGCTCGTGGGTCAGCGATGCATAGAGCAGGTAACCGCCGGTGGTGTGCTGCACGCCCTTGGGCTTGCCAGTGGAACCGGAGGTGTAAAGGATGAACAGCGCCTCTTCGGCCCCCATCTCTTTAGGTGCACATACGCTACCGGCCACCTTCATCAGGTCTTCGTACCAGATGTCGCGATGCTGGTTCCATTTGATGTCGCCACCAGTGCGCTTGCACACGATGACCTTCTGGATGCTGCTGGTTTCCGGGTTGGTCAGGGCGTCGTCGACATTGGCCTTGAGCGGGACCTTCTTGCCGGCACGAATGCCTTCGTCGGCGGTGATCACCACTTTCGAGCGGCAGTCGATGATGCGACCGGCCAGGGCTTCCGGCGAGAAGCCGCCGAACACCACCGAGTGGATCGCGCCGATACGGGTACAGGCCAGCATGGCCACCACCGCCTCGGGGATCATCGGCATATAGATAGTTACCACGTCGCCGCGGTGCACGTCCTGGCCACGCAGGGCGTTGGCGAACTTGCAGACTTCTTCATGCAGTTCGCGGTAGGTGATGTTGCGGCTTTCGGAAGGATCGTCACCTTCCCAGATGATCGCGAGCTGATCGCCACGTTCGGCGAGATGGCGATCCAGGCAGTTGTAGGAGACGTTCAAGGTGCCGTCGGCGAACCACTTGATATCGACATGATGGTCGTCAAAGGACGTCTGCTTCACCGTGGTAAAAGGCTTGATCCAGTCGAGGCGCTTGGCCTGCTCGCGCCAAAAACCGTCCGGGTTCACAACCGACTGCTGGTACATGGCCTTGTAGGTCGCCTCGTCAGTCAGCGTATTGGCCAAAACCTCGGGACGAACGGGATACAGAGAAGCCGCACTCATCTTTCTTACCTCGGTGACATAGTTGTTTTTGTATGACCCCGTTGTAGCCGGGGGGCGCCTATAGAACCATTCGACGATGGTAGTAACAACCCCCTGCGAAATACCCCGATATTTTCCGCAGCCCTTCAAAAGCGCTGCTTACAGCGCCATTCGTGCCAAGCAAAAAAGTTGAAATCGATCCTCGAACAGGGGTTTTTCGGCGATTGTTACAAAAACTGTCAAAAGTGTTTATCAAAAGTACGCCTATATGGCCGCTGATCTCAGGCCTAAAATCAGCCTCGCCAAACAGGCAATCTGATTAACCAAGTTGCAGCCCCCACGAAGGCAGTTAATCAAACTTCTACTCCAGTTCCACACGCAGCCCTACAAAGACTGCGTGACCCCACACGACCTTAGAAAGGTAAAACGCAAATGAAAGCTTTATTAGTTCTGGCCCTCAGCAGTCTGTGCGCTACCGCGATGGCTGATGAGATCCCGACTGATGTCGCCAACCAGCAAGTACCGGTAGAGGAATACACTTACTCCACCGATCTGGACATCGCCAAAGTTATCTCCATGAGCGAAGTTCCAGAAGTATGCGAAGTTGTACCAGCGCGTATGGAATATGAAGACTCGAAAGGTCAACGGCATATTCTTCAATACCGCGTAATGGGCAACGGTTGTTCTAACGGCTAATTGCCAAGTTCATTGCACCGACCTTGAGACTGCCGGCCGCAAGAAATCCCTCTTGCGGCAAAGATGCCCCGATAGCCGCCCCGCGCCGGGACGCTCAAAGGCATCGCCTCCTCGACGTGCGAGCACGGCAATCGCACGCGCTCTGACCCAGGATGCTCACCGCAGCAGATGAAGGTGATACCCGCCATGCAAGCATCGCCACCCAGGGCTCCGATCGTCGCCATTCAAGCAACCTCAAGCGAGCCATGTTGACGATTTCAACACTCGATTCAGATCGATTTCAGTTGTGTCAAAAACAGGAAAACGGCTTGCAAAAACACAACATCTAGTAAAATTGGCTATTTTTTGGCCACTTGCTGATATTTTTTTCAAGGGCAAAAAAAAATCTTCAGCGGCCAAAGCCTTGTAAACCCGCACTCTGCCCTCAGTCCCCGCCCTTCTCGAGCTCGCCTGCGCCCATCGGTCGCCCCACGACCCTGAAAATTTCCTTATAATGCGTCTTCAAAACGGGCCTGCAACATTCCCTTACCGGATGAAAACCACCTGCTGAATCCCGCGCAAGAGCCGACACCCTCAGCTCCGCCCGACAGCAGCCGCAGAGCACCCGGACACGAATTCCTCGTTTATTGCCTGCGTTCATGCTGCAACCAACGATTTCTTATGATTTAACGCGGCCAGTAGCGCCGTGTGAAAAGCCAACCCTTTTGTTTTCACACGGGCATCTGGCCCTCAAGCAGGAGACGACACGTCATGCTGAGCTGGGACGAATTCGACAAAGAAGAAGGCGAAGTCGCGGTCAAAGGCGCCAACGCCGGCCACGCTTCTGAAGCCAACATGGACCGCCTCGACAGCGCCGGAGGTGCCGCCGCTCTCGAAGCCCGCGCCGTGACCGCCAACGACTCCGCTGGCGTTGCCCGCGCCAAGGCCGCCCTGGACAAACTCGACATCGCCGAAGGCCTGGCCGAGCTGGAAGGTTCTTCCGCCCGTGTCGCCGTTGATGAAAAGCGCATGATCAACTGCCGCGCCGACCTCAACCAACTGGTGCCATTCAAATATGACTGGGCCTGGCAGAAGTACCTGGACGGCTGCGCGAACCACTGGATGCCGCAAGAAGTCAACATGACCGCCGACATCGCCCTCTGGAAAGACCCGGAAGGCCTGACCGACGACGAGCGTCGCATCGTCATGCGCAACCTGGGCTTCTTCTCCACCGCCGACTCCCTGGTTGCCAACAACCTGGTGCTGGCCGTGTACCGCCTGATCACCAACCCGGAGTGCCGCCAGTACATCCTGCGCCAGGCGTTCGAAGAGGCGATCCACACCCACGCCTACCAGTACTGCATCGAATCGTTGGCCATGGATGAAGGCGAGATCTTCAACATGTACCACGAGATTCCATCGGTCGCGAAGAAAGCCGCCTGGGGCCTGAAGTACACCCGTTCGATCTCCGATCCGAAGTTCGAAACCGGCACTGTCGACACCGACAAGGAACTGCTGCGCAACCTGATCGCCTACTACTGCGTTCTGGAAGGCATCTTCTTCTACTGCGGCTTTACCCAGATCCTGTCCATGGGCCGTCGCAACAAAATGACCGGTGTCGCCGAGCAGTTCCAGTACATCCTGCGTGACGAATCCATGCACCTGAACTTCGGTATCGACGTGATCAACCAGATCAAGATCGAAAACCCGCACCTGTGGGATGCCGACATGAAGGAAGAAGCCACCCAGATGATTCTCCAGGGCACCCAACTGGAAATCGAATACGCTCGCGACACCATGCCGCGCGGCGTACTGGGCATGAACGCGGCAATGATGGAGGACTACCTCAAGTTCATCGCCAACCGTCGCCTGTCGCAGATCGGCCTGAAGGAAGAGTACCCAGGTACCACCAACCCGTTCCCATGGATGAGCGAGATCATGGACTTGAAGAAAGAGAAGAACTTCTTCGAGACTCGGGTAATCGAGTATCAGACTGGCGGCGCATTGAGCTGGGATTGATTGCTCAAGATCGTTGTATCGTGAAACCGTTTCCCTAAACGCGAAACCGATGCACCAAAAAAAGGGCTGCCAAATGGCAGCCCTTTTTTGTTCGAAAGAAACCTGACTAGGAGCTACGTCCCTTGCCTCCTATCCGATACGACTGCTGGTCAGGCTGTCGATATGCGCGAAAAGTCGGTGAAGGTATTTCGGACTCGCCCCCGCCCCACCCAGCGACTCGGCTCACGCCGCGAACTCACGGCTGCCAGAGCCAATCCACCCGGATGTGCAGCAGCGAACCCGCCTCAGATTTTTACGCAGGCAAATATCGCATTCCCGGATGTTGTGCTCCAAGGAGTGAGCTTTTCGTAATCATGCTCAAGTACATGAACCTCAAAGTAGGGCCGCAACAGCGTTTTTATCTCGTCGAAGCTCACCGCTACCATGGGATGCTCGTCATGCCAAACCTGGGTTTCATCAGCCATCGTTCTTTCGATACGCAACTTCAACGATTGCTGTTCGCCAACACCCGGGTAGTTCCAAGCGGAGCTGAAACTGAAAAGACCGTCATCGTGCAGGGCGGAATGAGAGACGAACGAATTGTTGTCGATCATGTTCTTGTCCACTGCGTTGAAGCAGAACACACCGTCGTCTTCCAATGCGCGATGCACGCTCGCGATCAAGGCCTCAAGCCGTTCGATGCCAGCACTGTAATGAATGGAATACAAAAAGCAGGTAATCAGATCCTGCGGCTCAGTCACTGTAAAACCACACATATCCTGCAGCGAGAACTGCGCTTCTGGGCAGCGCAGGGTAGCTCTATCGAGCATCGGCTGATTGATATCGAGCCCAGCGCTCTGGTAACCGGCATCAATGAAATGACGGACATGCGGCCCAGTCCCGCAAGCCAGATCAAGGTGCCGCTTACCCCCATTACCAAATAGCTGCTGCAACCGCAGAACACACTGGCTTTGCGCCAGATAATCGATATCGGCGCACATGAGATCGTAATAACCCGAAAGGTCGGTATAGAGGGCGTTGTGGGGCATGGGGACCTGAAGGTTTATTCGGAGTATGGAGGGGCACATCATATCCCAACCGAATCACAGGACGAGCAGGCGACTCATAGCCGTACTGTTCACCTCGTCTGCGAAGCAGATAAAATTCTTGGTGCTTGCATGGGCCACACGGCCAACCTCGTGAGACTGAAAAGACAAAGTTCGTGCAGACCTCAAGGCCTGCCGCTATAAAGAGCCCTCCCCTGCTTAAGGATCCAAGCGCGCATGAAATTCGATACCGCCTACTGCATCAGCCTCGACGACAAGCTGTCGATCTATGACGTGCGGGATCTGAATTTCGATGAAACCATGGCTTTCGATTCGGCCAAGGAAAGCTTTCAGTGCCCCCACGATGAGTGCCGCGCAGCGTTCGATGCCGCCAATGAGTTGGGCACTTTCAATGCCAAGAACGTCAATTACATCCGCACCCCGCACTTCAAGAACCTGCCCGCCACGCTTCATATAGAAGGCTGTCCTTACGGTGTCAGCAAAGGTACCGGCAGCATGGAGGGGGTAGCGGCCGAAGATGATCGAGAGGAACACTTTCCTTGCGAGTTGCTACTGGCCCGCCGCGTCTACGTACGCCAGCCCACCAGCCCGACAGTCACGGTGGATACGCCGCGAGACAATCCGCAAGCCATCCCGAGCAACGCTCGCACACAGCACACCGGGCGCGACAGCACTCCGGACAAGACCAGTGTCTTCGCCCATCCAGTGGAATGCTTTGTGTCGAACATCGACGACAAGGAGCTACTCAAGCGCATGCCGCTGAAGATCGGCGAGCACAGCGCGTCCTATGCCTCGTTCTTCAAGAAGATCGAGTACCTGCAGGACAACAAGGGACTGATCTACTGGGGCAAGATCAAGCAGATCAAGGATTACACCCAGAGTTTTCGCATCGACTTCGAACAGAAGGTCTGGTTCAAGGAAGACGGCGAGAGCAAGAAGAAGCCTTATTCGGTCAACGTCTACCTGAGCAAGAAACTGGTGGAGAACTACCGCAAGCGCAGCGCTTTCCTCGAGGAGATCAAGCACGCCATCGACAGCGACAAAGAGCTGTATTGCTTCTTCTATGGCGTCACCCCGGAGTTAAAGCAGGTGCCGAGCAAGAAAAATCCCGAAGCGAGCTTCGGAGTGTTCAGCGCCAATCTCGAAAACCTGGATCACTTCATTATTCGTGAGGCACCGGGGTTGGAGACGCAGTAACCCCAGGCTGTACTCCCTGTTGAACTGAGTGCAAGGCGATAATGAGCCACAGGCCCAGAACAATCGAGCCACCAAGCGTGAGGTTGCTATCACTGCAAGCACATGCAGAACAGCACCAGCAACAACAGGCCTACGTACACCCGGGCATGCACGCGGTCGGGGATCCGGCCGATCCAGGGCGCGGCCAGACGAATCCCCAGCAGCGAGCCAAGGGTCAACACCAGAAACGCCAGCAGGTCGACATAACCGACAAACCAGGGGCCAAGGTCAAACCGACTGAAACCTGCCAAGGCCATATAGGTAGTGGTGCCTGCCAATGCCACAGGCACGCTCAGGGGATTGGCCATGGAAGTGGCCTGGGTCATGCTCAGACCGCACCGACGCAATAAAGGGACAGTCATTACGCTGCCGCCTACACCGAGAAAGGTGGCGATGATGCCTATTCCTACACCGCCGAAGAGGGTTTCGCCGGCTCCCAGGCGACGCAACTGCTGTCGTTTCGATTGCTCAAGAAAACCGCGACGCAGCAGGCAATCGGCGACGGTGACTCCCAGGTAGACAATAAAGGCATAGCGAATCAGCTCGCCGCTGACCCACATGGCCCCGGCCGCGCCGAACATTGCCCCCAAACCGATGTAGCCCCCCAGGGGCCACAGGTAATGACGGATGAGATTGCCGGCGCGCTGATGCCGACGGCTGGCAACCAGGGCATTGACGATCATCACGCAGGTCGAGGTGGCCACCGCGATATGCATCGCCGACTGCCCTGCTACGGAGTCGGCGCCCTGGCTGCCCAACAACATCCAGTACAGCAGGGGCACCACCACAAACCCGCCGCCAAAGCCGAACAGCACGGAGCTGATGCCGGTCAAGCAACCAAAGAGTGCCAGCAGTAGGTAGAACATCGAGCAGCGTCCGTCAGAGGAAGAAGCCCTGGACAATAGAACGCTGCGACTTGGCCGGCTTCAGCAAGTCAGCCAATAATGTTTGCGTTTACGCCAAGCACGGAGTGGGTCGGCATGCGCAACATCTCCATCGAGCAACTGGATCAAACGCCACGCCCGGTGCTGTCCATCGGCACAGACTATGCCGATGGACAACGCCTGCCGCGCCACCGCCACCGACGCGCGCAACTGTTGTATGGCGCCACCGGGGTCATGCAAGTGAGTACCGACCAGGGTAATTGGGTCGTACCGCCCCAACGTGCAGTGTGGATTCCACCGGGGGTGGAGCATGAGGTACTGATGCTCGGGGTCAGCACCCGCAGCCTGTACATCGAACCTGCCGCCGCGCCTCTGGATAACAGCAGCTGCCAGGTCATCAATATTTCGCCGCTGTTGCGCCAACTGCTCCTGGAGTCGGTGGAAATGCCCCTGGAGTACGATCCAGACGGACGTGATGGGCTGTTGGTCAACCTTATGCTGTACGAAGTGCAGCGCTGCCCCGCATTGCCGCTGCACATTCCCTTGCCGGCTGATGGCCGCTTGTTGGCGCTGTGCCAGGCCTTCCTTGCACAGCCCGATATCCACCAACCCCCCACGCACTGGGCAGGCCAGTTGCATGTCAGCCTGCGGACCTTCAATCGCTGGTTCCGCCAACAGACCGGCATGAGCTTCGTGCAATGGCGCCAACAGGCCTGCGTAATCCAGGCCCTGGCACGGCTGGCAGCGGCAGAGCCAGTGACGCGCATAGCCCTGGAGCTGGGCTATGACAGCCCCGGCGCGTTCTCCACCATGTTCCGCCGGGTGCTGGGGCAATCTCCCACCAGCTACCTGAACCCAGGGCAACTGGACCCGGGAAAAACCTTGTGACCAAAGGCTCGCGCAGTGGCGAAAATTGGATTTGATCCGGGAACAAAACAACTGTACAAATAACCAGTATAAAGCCAACGTACTGCCTAATCTCCCGGAGAAAACCATGGCCTCTCTAGCGATGAAAATCACCCTGGAACGTATCGCCCTCTATCAATTCACCCCGCAGCACTGTGCCCAAGCCCGGGACATGCTGGATTGGGACATGGACCAACTGTCCAGCGAGTCCGCAGTCTCGGTGCAAGCCATCCAGCGCTTCGAGGCCGGTTACGAGGTGCGTGACGTAACCCGCCTGGCTCTGGCGTTCTGTCTTGAAGCCCAGGGCCTGGTGTTCTTCCCGGGCTTTACTCCCGGCCGCGGCATGAACATCAAGGGTGCCACCCCCAACCCCATGGAGCGCCCTGACTACGCCATGCTCGAATGAGCCAGCGCCTTGAACAGTTGATCACGCAAGGCCGGCGCTGACAGGTGGGTCGAGTCCAGGCGCATGACTGGACAGGCCAGGTTTTGGATCCAGGTTTCATGACGACGCAGACTGCGGGTTCCGTGGCCACCGTCGTCGTAACCAGCAGCCCAGGCAAGGAAGGTTTCGGTCGCGGCGTAGCGCTCGCCACCTTCGAAGATCTGCTCGCCGTAACGCAGGAACTCCCGCGCACGCAATCGTTGCAGGCGGACCTCAGGGTCCAGTTGCACCAGCACCGCCAGGGTGAAACTGGGAATCAGCACATCCCCCCAACCACAGAGCGAGCCGGACAGGACCCAGTCCGGCTCCGCCAGTACCTGGGCTTGCAGCTTATGGATCCGCTCCTCACGAGGGCGCCGGCAACTGAAGGGCTTGGCACTGGGTTGCCAGTAGAAATCATCGGAGTCGAAGTGCTTGCAGCGCAGATGCTCGGCCAGCTCCCGCCCCAGAGTCGTGGTCCCGGAGCCGGACGCGCCGAAAATGTGGATTCTGTTGGCCATGACGCCACTCCTTTGCGGCGGACATCCAGCAGGCTACTACAACCTCGCCTGTCTTCGCCCTGCCACATCGGCGCCAGGCCCGGATCAAGCAGACTCGACGCTCACCTGCTCCTGGGCACCTTCCACCTCGAGCCACCAGGCTCCTCCCCGCTGGGGTTGTGCCAGGCTGAAGGCTTCGCCCATCAGCGGCGTGGTAATGCTGATGCTGCGCTCCCAAGCCAAGGCCAGGATGCGGTCGAAGGGCTCGTGCCAGGCGTGCATGGCCAGATCGAAGGTGCCGTTGTGAATCGGCAGCAGCCAACGGCCCTGCAGATCGATATGAGCTTGCAGGGTTTGCTCCGGTTGCATATGTACGTGTGGCCATTCGACGTTGTAGGCCCCGGTTTCCATCAGTGTCAGGTCAAACGGACCGTATTGCTGGCCAATGCGTTTGAAGCCGTCGAAGTAACCGGTGTCGCCACTGAAGAAAATCCGCGTCGGTCCGTCGATCATCACCCAGGATGCCCACAAGGTGTGATTGCCATCGAACAGGCCGCGCCCGGAGAAATGTTGCGACGGCGTGGCAACAAATCGGATGCCGTCGACTTCACAGCCCTGCCACCAGTCCAACTGTCGGACCTTGGCCGCCGGCACGCCCCATTTGATCAAGGTATCTCCAACCCCCAGCGGGGTCAGAAAGTGCCGGGTCTTGTTCGCCAGGGTCAGCACCGTCTGGTGGTCCAGGTGATCGTAATGATCGTGGGAAAGAATCACCGCCTCTATCTCCGGCAGCGCATCCAGGCTGATGGGCGGCTGGTGGAAGCGCTTCGGACCGGCCCACTGCACCGGTGAGGCACGTTCGGCAAACACCGGGTCGGTGATCCAGAACTTGTCGCGCATTTTCAGCAACACCGTGGAGTGCCCAAGGCGAAAGACACTGTGATTAGGCGCCGCCTGCAGTTGCTCGCGGGTCAATGGCTGCACCGGTATGACTCCGGCCGGACGGGTATTGCTGGGTTTGTGGAACAGCATGTTCCAGAAAATCTGCAGGGTTTTACCGAAGCTGGCACGACGCACCGGCGCGTGATTACGAAAGGCACCCTGCTCCTGGCGCGAGGTTTCCTGACGGGGAGCACGGGTGATGCTGGACGAGAGAGTGGCCATGACTGAAATAACTCCATGGAACGCAACAAGGTTCCGAGGTTGCTCTGCGGGACGATCTACTGGCCAAGGCACGCAAGCATCAGCCGCCAATCAGTGTTTTCAAGAAAACTACACTACACAGTGTAGTTTCTACATTGCAACAGAATTAAGACGAAGTAGACTGCCGAGTGTTTTCACCATCCACCCTCACCGAACCCAACTTATGACAGCCCCGAAGCGCCTCACCGACCTCAAACGCCAGGCCATCATCCAGGCGGCGATCAACGAATTCCGCGCCAGCGGTTTCGAAGTCACCAGCATGGACAAGATTGCCGCGACGGCCGGGGTTTCCAAGCGCACGGTGTACAACCACTTCCCCAGCAAGGAAGAGCTGTTTGCTGAAATTCTGCATAAGCTCTGGGCCAGCATCAGCGCGCAATCGGAAATCGCCTACCGCAGCGACCTGCCCCTGCGCGGGCAGCTGGAGAAACTACTGCGGGCCAAGCTACAGCTGCTGGCGGACGACAACTTCCTCGATCTGGCCCGCGTGGCCATCGCTGCAGCCATCCACTCACCGGAACGGGCGCAAAACATGGTGGCGCGCCTGGGCGAACGGGAAGAAGGCCTGACCCTGTGGATTCGCGCCGCCCTGGCCGACGGCCGCCTCAAGCCAGTGGACCCGGAATTCGCTGCTTTGCAAATGCACGGACTGCTCAAAAGCTTTGCCTTCTGGCCTCAGATCACTCTAGGCCAGCCTCCCCTCGCAGCGGATATGCAGACTCAGGTCATTGAGTCGGCTCTGGACATGTTCCTCGCCCATTACCAGGCCTGAATCTGGGTACATCCGGCCGGATCACGTTCCTGGCCACTGTGAAATGGCTTCGAAGGACACTGATTATTCTCATTGGAATAAATGACAATATTCACCAGAGTGATCCGACAAGCGGCCATGCCGTAAAAACACCACCAGGTGTTTCAGTACAAAATCCAGTGCAGGAATTTATGGAAAATCAACGCGGCAAAGGGCTTTCATTTGCCCGGCGCATTTATCGGCCAAGGATTATCGGCCTGGGAATTGGCGCCATCAGCGTCTTCGCCACCCTCTATCCCCTGGATCTGCCCAACTGGACATGGGCCTTGCTTGTGTTCAATGGCCTGGTCTGGCCTCATCTGGCCTATCAACTTTCCACCCGTTCGGCCTTTCCCTACCAGGCGGAACGCCGCAACCTGCTGTATGACTCGCTGATGGGCGGATTCTGGACCGCCACCATGCAGTTCAACCCCCTGCCGGCGGTGACCATCCTGTCGATGATGGCCATGAACAACGTGGCCGCGGGCGGCTTGCGCCTGTTCATCCGTGGCAGTCTCAGCCAGTTTGCCGGAGTGCTGTTGTCCTGGGCGCTGTTCGGCGCCAGCTTCAATACCCAGATCACCGCGCTGCAGATCTATGCCTGCCTGCCGATGCTGACCCTCTACCCGCTGGCAGTGGGCATAGTCTGCTACCGGCTGGCAATCAAGCTGTCCGAACACAAGCGTGCCCTGAGTGCCCTGAGCCGCACCGACAGCCTCACCGGCCTGCTCAATCACGGCTCCTGGAAAGACCTGCTGCACATCAAGTTCCACAAGTGCCAACAACGGCAGATGGAAGCCAGCATCGCGCTGATCGACATCGACCACTTCAAGGCAATCAATGACACCTACGGCCACATCATCGGCGATACGGTGCTGCGCCATTTGAGCAGCGAACTGCGGCGCAATCTGCGTCATGACGACCTCGCCGGGCGCTACGGTGGCGATGAGTTCTGCGTGATCCTGCCGCGCATGAGCCAGTCGCAGGCGCTTGATGTCATGGAACGCCTGCGCCAGATCTTCAGCCAGTACCGACACCCCCAAGTACCCGAGCTGAAGGTCAGCCTGAGCATCGGCCTGGCCGCTTTCAGCCCTGACTTCCAGGACCCTTCCAGCTGGCTCAATGCTGCGGACAAAGCCCTGTATCTGGCGAAGAACGGTGGGCGCAACCAGACCGCCAACAATGCTGGCAAGTCCCATTTCGAGCAGACACAAATGGCATAAGCGCCCTATTAACTTGTACAAAAAAGAAGCAAAAAATATTTTTGTACAAGTTTATTTGGATTTTTCAGCGCCTCCGCCATCATAATGCCGCCACTTTGCTGCGGCGTAACAACCTCCTATGGAGGATTGCTGCCATAGCCAATCCACCCAACCCAATCGATTCGCAGCCGTTAACTCACCTCTTGATACGGCCAGCGGCGCTCGCCCGAAGCGTCGCCCGTTGCATCGCTGCGAATTTGTCTGTCAGTCATGGAGCGCTGGCATTGAGCAGATAGTGCCGAACGCCAGGGAGCTTTCGGCATACCGGCGCACTCAATAGGGATCGACGCAACGTTTCTCCCATAGAGCAGCCAACATGTTATTCAACCGTCACAACAAGACCATCGATTCCCAGCGCCAAACCATCACCGAACAAGCGCGCATGCTGGACGCTATCGACCGCTCCATGGCCGTGATCGAGTTCGATCTGCAGGGCAACGTACTGCGCGCCAACGACAACTTCCTCAAGACCCTGGGTTATCGAGAAGATCAAGTGATCGGCCAGCCCCATCGCCTGTTCTGCACCCCGGAATACGCCCGCAGCAGTGACTATCAGCAACTGTGGGCGCGCCTGAAAGACGGCCGCTTCGAATCGGGGACCTTTGAGCGCCTCGGCAGCACCGGGCAGAGCCTGTGGCTGGAAGCCAGCTACAACCCCATTCGGGACGAATCCGGCGCGGTATACAAAGTAGTCAAATACGCACTCGACGTCACCGCCAAGGTGCAAGCGGAAGTCGAGGCCCGGAGCAAACTGGAAGCCATTGACCGGGCGATGGCGGTAATCGAATTCAACCTCGACGGCAGCATCATCAGCGCCAACGCCAACTTCCTCAGCCGCACGGGCTACAGCCTGAACGAAATCCTGGGCAAACATCACCGGATGTTCTGCAAACCCGACCTGGTCAACAGCAGCGCCTACCAGGACTTCTGGAGCCGCCTGAACAAGGGCGAGTTCTTCAACGGCCAGTTCGAACGGATCGACAAGCACAGACGCACACTGTGGCTGGAAGCCAACTACAACCCGGTCTACGACGCCAGCGGGCGCCTGTACAAGGTGGTCAAGTACGCTGCCGACGTTACCCAGCAGGTGGAAAAACACGAGCAGGACGCCCAAAGCGCGAGCCAGGCTTATCACATCTCGGTCGAAACCCGTAAAGTCGCCGAGCAAGGCACCGAGGTGATCCAGCAGGCCGCCAGCGAAATGCGCCAGATCGCCGATAACATCGAAGACTCCTCATCGCTGATCGCCAAACTCGGTGAACGCTCCGAGCAGATCACCGCGATCGTCAACACCATCCGCGCGATTGCCGACCAGACCAACCTGCTGGCCCTCAACGCTGCCATCGAGGCCGCCCGGGCCGGGGAGCAGGGTCGCGGCTTTGCCGTGGTGGCCGATGAAGTCCGGCAACTGGCCTCACGCACCAGTGGCTCGACGGCGGAAATCTCCAGCATGATCGAGATGATCCAGAACGAAACGCTGCAAGCCATCAAGAGCATGGATGGCACCCGTGAGCGGGCGGCCAAGGGTGTCCAGTTGGCGGATCAGGCCGGTACGGTGATCCTGCAGATTCGCGATGGAGCCAGTGATGCGGTGCAGGCTGTGAGCATGTTCGCCGGCGCGCGCAGCACACCCTGAGGATCACTTTTGCGCAGGTCGACAGTGCCCCCGGGCCGAGCCTCGGGGCTATAGTGACCCGACGTCCCAGAGCCTGGCGGAGGCCATCATGAGTTCCAGCGACACCCCGGAAAAAACCGACCCGGTCATCGACCATCTGCGCTTTCACCGCGCCCACGCCCACCTGGCATCGACCTTCGGCAACGACAGCTTTGCCTTGAAGGCCGAAGCCTTTGCACGGTTCTTCGGCACCCCGACCTTTCTCGGCGCGCAAACCCTGATCGTGGTGGTCTGGATCGCCCTGAACCTGGCTGGAGTCACCCAGTTCGACGTCTATCCCTTCATCCTCCTGAACCTGGCTTTCAGCCTGCAAGCGGCCTACGCCGCCCCGCTGATTCTCCTGGCCCAGACTCGCCAGGCAGCCCGGGACAAGGCCCAAGCTGACGCGGATGCGCAACACCGTGAAGCCCTGGCCGTTGCCAACAGCGAGCGCCAGGCCCAGGCCGCACAGACCACCACACAACTGATGGCTCTGCTGGAACAGAACACCCGCCTGACGGAAATGACCAAAGAACTGACCGAACGCATCGAGACCCTCACCAGCGAAATGCACGAGCACTTCGTGCGCAAGGATCCACCGCAGGCCTGAGGATTTCAGGCCCAACGCAAGTGGCGCCCCAGCTCATCGAACAGCGTCACCACCGAGCGCAGGGCCCGACAGTCCGGACGGGTCAGCAGCCACAGGGCTGTTTCATGACCCACTGGCTCGCCCAACGCTTCCAGTCCGCCGCTGCCAACCAGAAAGTCCGGCAGCGCGGCAACCCCCAGGCCGGCACGCACCAGCTCGGTTACCGACAACATGCTGTTGCAACGGTAGCTGGGCTGTACGCCGGGCCACTGCTGGCGACGCCAGGCCACGGTGGGGTGATCGGGAAGAAAGTCATCCGGCGCTATCCACGCCACGTGTGACAGATCGCTGCAATCGACCCGTTGCCGGTACGCCGGGCTGGCGCACACGCGATATGACACCGCGCCCAGGCAGCGCCCCACCAGATGCTCGGGCGGTGTCGCGGTCAGGCGCACGGCAATATCCGCATCGCGCCGGTTGAGATTGGCGAAATCGTTGGAGGTACACAGCTCGATAACCAGCGCCGGATACTGCGGCATGAACTGCGCCAGGGCCGGTAGCAACAGGCCTTGCAACACCGAGTCGGTACAGGTCAGGCGTACTGTACCGCTGATCACCTCACCGCCCTGGGCCACACCGATCCGCGCTGCATCCAGGGCCTGTTCTGCCTGCTCGGCCTGCTGCGCCAAGGCCTGGGCCAGGCTGCTGGGCAGATAGCCAGCGCGACTCTTGTCGAACAGTTGCTGACCGAGCCCGGCTTCAAGCCGGCGCACGGCACGAAACACCGTCGAGACATCGACCTTGAGCAGGGCTGCAGCCCGGGCCAGGGAGCCGCCACGGACCAGGGCGAGAATCAGCGACAGGTCGGGATAGTCCAATTGATAGTGCGTGGCTGCATTGATCACTTGGGTAAACGCCAATATTGATTGCGTAAGCGCCAATCTATAGTGGCCTCAGGCAATCGACAAGTCAGCGCCATAACGGGAGAGCCCCATGCACGCACGCGTACCGACACCAACCATCCGTATCGCCTTGGTGGGGGATTATGATCCGCAGATCACCGCGCACCAGGCGATTCCCCTGGCACTCGATCGGGCTGCTGCCGACATCGGGATTCGTGTGGATTACCAGTGGCTGGCCACCCAGGCGCTGACCCACGCAGAACAGCTGGAAGGCTTCGATGGCATCTGGTGCGTACCTGGCAGCCCCTATCTGAATATCCATGGGACACTGCTGGCGATCCGCATGGCGCGGGAACAGCAACGCCCCTTCCTTGGCACCTGCGGCGGCTTTCAACACGCGGTTCTGGAATACGCTCGCAATGTGCTGGGCTGGGCCGATGCCGAACACGGCGAGATCGCGCCCGACGCCGAGCGAGTGCTGCTTACTCCCTTGAGCTGCGCCCTGGTGGAGGCCCACGAGCAGATTCGACTGCAAGCCGGCAGCCGCATCGCCAGGGCCTACGGCACCCAAGACATCGAGGAGGGTTATCGCTGCCGCTACGGGGTCAACCCGGACTTCGCCGGGCCCTTGCTCAGCGGCGCCCTGCGCCCCAGTGGCCATGATCAGGCCGGTGACTTGCGGGCCGTGGAACTGGATGGCCATCCGTTCTTCATCGCCACCCTGTTCCAACCCGAGCGCGCCGCCCTCCAGGGGTGCACGCCGCCCCTGACCACCGCCTTGCTCACCGCCTGCCTGGAGGCGCGCACGTGATCGGCCAGACACCCGCCCCGCCCTACTACGCGGTGATCTTCAGCTCCCAGCGCCGCGAAGCGGATTCCGCCTACGACCAGGCAGCCGCACGCATGGTCGAGCTGGCCCGCCAGCAACCGGGGTTTCTCGGAGTCGAATCGGCACGGGGCGAGGATGGTTTCGGTATCACGGTGTCCTACTGGGACAGTGAAGCGGCAATCCGTGCCTGGAAACATCACGCCGAACACAGCACCACCCGCGAGCGTGGTCGCGTCGACTGGTACACCTATTTTCATACCCGGGTGAGCAAGGTCGAACGCGCCTACAGCTTCGGCGTGTAAGGCAAGACCCTGAGCCACCGGAGACAGCGGTTCAGGGTCAAGAATGGCGTCAGCCCTCGGCGGTCGACAACAGATTGCGCACGGCCTGGATTTCCGGCAGGTCGCTGCGGCGCATGTACACCCGCAACGGTTCGCTGATATTGATCCGGTCGTCGATATTCTGATCCAGCAGCAACTGGATCTGCTCGCGCTTGAGGCTCATGGCCTGATCGGAAACCGGCGCCCAGACAAATTCGTTGGCCGGCACTATGGCGTCGTCGGCCACATCCATGCCGAAGGAGTCTTCGCTGAAACGCACGATGTAGCGCCCGCTCTTGCGATTGAAGCCGACAAAGCCCTTGAGCTGATCGGCAGCCTGGCAGATGAGTTCGGAGGTGATGCTCATGGTAAACCTCACTGTGAGTCCCGCAGGACTGGTGATCGATGGTCTACACGCGAGGCAAGGAAAAAGCTCTTTTCAGGCTTCCCTCTGATGGGGAAACTGCAGCGCCCAAGAGTACTGCAAAGCACCGGAAAAAACCCTCAAACCTGTAAATGAGAGGGATTTATATCGCTGCGCAGATAGCACAAGCGTCATTGAGTTGCTAAAAGATATCTCCTTGTACTTGCCTCCACGAAAGGATTTCGAGCATGCCAGCAACCTTCACCCCTTGTGCCCTGATACTGGGCCTGATGCTCGGTTGCGGCCTGGCCCAGGCCTCTGAACAGCCTGATCCAGATGCTCTCGCGGCCCGCCAGGGGATCCCGCAGCCGGCCGTGATCGCCCACCGTGGAGCCTCCTTCGACGCCCCCGAATCCACTGCGGCTTCCTACCGCCTGGCCCGCGATCTGGGCGCCGACTACCTTGAGATGGACCTGCAGCGCAGCAAAGACGGCGTGCTCTTCGCCCTGCACGACAACAACCTGCAACGCACCACCGATGTGGCGCAAAAATTCCCCGAGCGCAAGGACAGCCCGGCCACCGCCTTCACCATGGCCGAGCTGAAAACCCTCGACGCCGGCAGTTGGTTCAACCACGCCCACCCGGATCGTGCCCGGCCAGGTTTTGCCGGCCTGAAGATCCTCACCCTGGATGAAATCATCGACATCGCCCAGGGTAATCCGCAGCACAAGCCCGGGCTCTACATCGAAACCAAGGAGCCCCAGCTGTTCCCCGGCATCGAGCACGAACTCAAGGAAAAACTCCAGGACCGCGGCTGGCTGAGCCCGGCCGGTTCCAAGTTGGCGAAAAGCGAACTGGCGGTGGGCCAGGGCAAAGGCAAGGTGGTGTTGCAGACCTTCGACAAACACAGCCTGGAGTTGCTGCACAAGGAAATGCCCAAGGTGCCAAAAGTCCTGCTGCTGTGGGTGGGCGCCGGCAGCATCGAACCGGCCTCCGGCCAGACCTTCGCCAACAGCGGCGAAACCGACAAGGCCGTGTTCTACGCCAAGCAGCAACCCAAGGACCAGGCCGAGTTCAAGCGCTGGGTCGACTACGCCAAGGCCCAGGGCGCCATTGGCACTGGCCCCTCTGCAGCCCTGGCAGCAGGAGGCGACCAGAGCTACTCGGACCTGGTGCAACCCTGGATGAATCGATACACCCACGACCAGGGCCTGCTGGTGCACGTCTACACCATCGACGAGCCAGTGGACTTCCAGACAGTCATGGACGCCGGGGTCGATGGCGTCTTCACCAACCGCAGCGCCGAACTGCTCAAGTACTTCAAGCGCCCGGCCACAGCCAGCGTTGCCCAACTGCTGGAGGCCAGCGGTTACTGAATGTCCCTCTCACCCTGGAGCGGCGAGCTCTGGTTGGGCCATGACTTTGGCCTGATCCACGGAACCATGGGGTGCACTGCACCCCATGCCCACTACGCCCATCAACTGATCATCGCGCCCGAGCAGCCGGTCACGCTGGAGCTCGATGGCACCCGGCAAACCGGCCATTACCTGTTTATCGAAGCCTTGCACCGCCACGCGATCATCCAGGCCCCCGACCGGGTCTTCACGGTCTATGCCGAGCCACTGCTGCTGACTGCCGAAAGCTTGCAGATGGCTGTCCGCGACGCGGCCCCCTCATTGCCCGGCCTGGAAGCGGCGTTGCGCCGCTGCCCACGCCAGCCCATTGCCGACCGCCGTGTCGCCAGGGCGCTGATGGTGCTGGACACCGCACCGGGCGACAAGGTTGCGGCCACGCAACTGGCCGTCCAGGCGAATGTGTCCCTGAGCCAGCTGGAAAGGCTGTTCGCCCGTGATGTCGGCCTACCGGTACGGCGCCTGGTGCTATGGAGGCGCTTGCGCCTGGCCATGGCCCTGTTGCTGGGGGGCCAAGCCATTACCCAGGCGGCTCACGGTGCCGGGTTCGCCGACACCGCGCATTTCTGCCGTACCTTGAAGGCACTGTTCGGCGTCACGGCCAGCCAGGCGTTGAAAACCCTCAGGCCCCGCCTGCTGGATTGACCCGGCGACGCAGCGCTTCGGGCACCTTGGGTTCTGGCGTGTAGCGCGGGGTCTTGAACGGCTCCAGTAACTGCGGCCAGTAATCGACGGGATAATCCGCACGGCTGCCGATGCCCAGGTCACCCTGGCGCATCGAGTAGTCGTCCCGATAGAACGCGGTGCCCAACAACCAGTCCCAGAGATTGAAGAACAGGCCGAAATTCACATCCCCGGCGCGTCCGTACTTCATATGGTGGAAACGATGCAGCGGCGCCCAGGCGAACACCCACCGCAGAGGCCCCAGGCGCATATCGACATTGGAATGCTGCAACAGCAATTGAATGGCGATGGCCAGGGCCAGCAATTGTGCCACCGGCAGTGGAATGCCCAGCACCAGCAGCGGCAGCAATCCCGCCGAAGCCTCCAGTAGCTGGTGCAGGGGATGCTTGAGCAAACCGTTGAAGCCGTACATGCGCGGCACACTGTGATGCACCGCATGCAAGCGCCAGAGCCAGGCCCAGCGATGGCTGGCGTAATGAGCCAGAGTAATACCGCAATCGGCGATCACTATCGCCAGCAGCAACTGCCCCCAGAGCGGCCAATCCTGGGGCCACAACCCCTCATGACCAAGCAGCGCCACCAGCCCCGGCAGCGCCAGCAGGCCCACGACGTTCAGGCTCTCATTGACCAGGGCATGCAGAATGTCCCGCAGCCGATCGCCCTGGGAGCGGTTCCAGACAGGCTCGTAAGGCAAGCCCCACTCAGCCAGGAATGACACTCCAAGCGCCACTATGAACAACAGCAACAACCCGCCAGGGAAGGTCTTGCCCCCACTCATCAACCACAGACCCGTGCCGATGAACCCGCCAAAGAACAAGGGGGCGTACAACCACGCAAGCATTCGTTTCATCCACGTTGTCTCCTGTAGAGGGAGACGCCAGCTTGCGGCTGGCCCCGGCTTCCTGGCTTGAACAAACGGCGCAAAGCGTGACCTGAATTAAGGGTGAATTAAGTTGCAGCGACTAACCTGTGCCCATCGAAACCCATCACCTCAAGGAAGCAACCCATGACCAAGTTCTCCGCTCTGTTTGCCGCTGCCGCCCTAACCCTGACTGCCGGCCTGGCCCAGGCCGATGTGCGTCCGGACCTGATCCCGGGCCTGATCAAGTCCGGCGCCATCATGGATCTGGAAAAGCTCAACCAGACCGCCCTGGCCCAGCACCCCGGCACCACTGCTGCCAGCATTACCGACACCGAGCTGGAGCAGACCGCCACCGGCGCCTACGTCTATCAAGTGGAACTGCGTGACAGCAAAGGCATCGAGTGGGACGTGGACCTGGACGCCAAGACCGGCAAGGTCCTGAGCAACAAGCAAGACAAGTAAGCCCCCCGGCACAACGGCCGCGTCCCTGTTACAGGGGACGCGGCGGTTTTTTTAGGCCGCTGGAAAATCGCCGCCAGCAACAAATTTCTCGCCAGGCCCCAGGTATCTGCCCCCTGTCGCGCCCGGCTCGCTAGAATCATCCAGGCCGTCGACGCAGCAGGGCGTCGAGATTCCATGCAGAGACAGAAATGGGCCTTATAGCAGTCGACATCGCCACCATCGGCCGGATCAGTGCAGTCCCGGCGATGCTCCAGGTCATCCGGGAAATGACCGGTTTGCGCTTCGCCGCCGTGGCCCGGGTCACCGAGCACTCCTGGCACGTCTGTGCCGTACTCGATCAGTTGGACTTCGGCCTCAAGGTCGGCGGCGAACTGGATGTGGTGACCACCCTGTGCCACGAAATCCGTGCGGCCCATGTTTCGGTGGTGATCGACAAGGCCAGTGAAGACCCGCTTTACCACAACCATCACACCCCGCGCCTGTACGGCTTCGAAAGCTATATTTCGGTTCCGGTGTTTCGCACCGATGGACGTTTTTTCGGCACCATCTGTGCCCTCGACCCGAGTCCCCTGCCCCTCAAGGCCAGCGCTATCCAGAGCACCATGGAGTCCTTCGCGCGCTTGCTGTCGCTGCAGATCGAGGCCGAGGAAAGCCAGCAACAGACCGAAGCGGCCTTGCAACAGGAGCGGCATACCGCCGAGTTGCGCGAGCAGTTCATCGCCGTGCTCGGCCACGACCTGCGCAACCCGCTGTTCGCCATCAACGTCGGGGCCGAACGCCTGTTGCGCAAACACCAGAGCCCCGACACCGATCCCCTGGTGCAGCATATCCTGGCCTGCAGCAACCGTGCCGCGCAGTTGGTGGAGGATGTCCTGGACTTCGCCAGAGGCCGCCTGGGGCCGGGCATTACCCTGGACCTGGCGCCCTGCCCCGACCTGGAACAGGTGCTGCGCCATGTGATCGCCGAAGTGCAGAACGTGCACCCACAGCGCACCATCCAGTGCCGGATCGACGACCTGCAGGGTATTCACTGCGATCGCCAACGTATCGCCCAGTTGCTCTCCAACCTGGTGGCCAACGCCATCTGCCATGGTACGGCGCAGGGCGTGGTAGAGGTCGAGGCAGAACAGCAGTCTGAACAGTTGGTGCTGCGAGTGAAAAACCAGGGACTGATCCCCGAGCAAGTCCTGCCCCGGTTGTTTCAGCCCTACTCACGCCCGGTCAGCGACACGCCCCAGGCCGGACTTGGCCTGGGGTTGTACATTGCCCAGCAGATCGCCCAAGCCCACGGGGGACAATTGGAAGTGGTCTCCAACCCGCAGCAAGGCACCGTGTTCAGTTTCAGCCTGCCACTGAGCCTGAAGGCTTAAGCCCTGGTACTGACCAAGGATCCCGAAGTGCTGCCACTGGAGTCCTGCAGTGCCTGGAGCAAGGCCGCTGTAGCGGTCTGCAAAGACGCACTGGTGCTGGCCACCTGAGACTGCGCGGCCGCCACTGCAGCGGCCTTGGCATCGGCGCTTTGCTGCTTGCCTTGGGCCGCCTGCAACTGCTGTTGCTGCTCCTGCAGTTGCTTTTGCAGCTCGGCGACCTGCTTGCGCAACGCCTTCACCGAATCGCTGCTCGAATCCTCGCTGCTGGCACTGCCGCCCGCAGCCGCGCCCCCTGCCGCCGGCGCCTTGCCGCTAGCGCTGGCGGTGGTCGTGCTGCCAGTGGTGGTAGCGGAGGTCTCGCTGGTAGCGCTGCCGCTGCCGGCGATACTGGTCTTGGTCGGGCTGACCTGGGTCTGGTTGATCGAGATCGAAGTGATGCTGACCATGGCATGTGTCCTGATACGGGAAGATACCCGATCATCGACAAACGCCCCGGCCACTTGAGAGTGATCGTGTATCGGCCTGGTAAGCAGGCCGATACAGGAAGACTGGCCTCAGGCGCTCAAACGCGCCGTCACCTCGTTCAGTTGTGCCGACAGGCCATGCAGATTGCGGCTTGCCGCTTCAGTGCGCTGAACGTTGTCGAGATTGGTACTGGCAATGGAGGTGATCTCGGTGAGGTTGCGGGAAATATCCTCGGCCACCGAGGTCTGTTCCTCGGCAGCGGTCGCGATCTGCCGATTCATGTCGCGAATCGCTTCCACCGCCTCGGTGATGCGTTCCAGCATGGCCCCGGCCTGGGTCACCTGCTGCACACTCTGCTCGCTGCGGGACTGGCCACTCTCGATGGCCTGGGCCGCGTCCACCGCCCCGGTCTGCACGGTCTGGATGATCTGGTTGATCTCGGTAATCGAGGCGGCAGTGCGCTGGGCCAGGCTGCGTACCTCATCGGCGACCACCGCAAAACCACGCCCGGCCTCTCCGGCCCGGGCGGCTTCGATGGCGGCGTTGAGGGCCAGCAGGTTGGTCTGTTCGGCGATCCCCTGAATCACTTCCAGCACCTTGCCGATACGCCCACTGTCGGCTTCCAGACGACGGATCACCGAGGCGGTGTTGGCGATCTCGCCACGCATCTGGGTGATGGTGTGGATGGTGCTCTGCATCACCTGCTCACCCTGCTGCGCCGACTGGTCGGCATCGTCCGCTGCGCGTGCAGCATCGGCAGCATGGCGCGCCACTTCCTGGGCGGTGGCGGACATCTCGTTCATCGCCGTGGCCACCTGATCGGTGCGGCTGAACTGCTCGTTGGTGCCCTGGGACATCAAGGTGGCGATGGAGTTGAGCTCGCCACTGGAGCTGTCTAGGTCCGAAGCGCTGCGCTGCAGGCTGCTGAAGGTCTGGGCGAGGAAATCGCGCAAGGTATTGGCGGCCATCGCCAGCTTGCCCAACTCATCCTGGCGCTCGCTGGCCACCCGCTGGGAGAACTGCCCACGGCTGAGCTGCGCAACATAATCGATCAACTCGCGGATCGGCTGCACCAGGCTGCGGTTGACCAGCCACAGGCTGAGCAGACCGATCAGCAGGCCAGAAGCGAGCATCACCAGGATGCCCAGCCACACCGTACGGTCGGCCGCTGCGCTGATCTCTTGCGATTGCTGTTCGCCGTGCTTGCGCAACTCGGTCACCAGCTCACTCATCTGCTCGCTGGCAGCCCGGTCCACGCCCTTGACTGCGGCGTCGCCGGCACTCGGATCAGCCCCGCCCGCAACATAGGCATCACGCCCCTTCTGATAGGCCGCAGCCAACAGCCGGTGCTCCTCCGCCAGACGCTGTACCCGGCTCTTGAGGACTGCATCGAGCCCCGGGGTCTGCGCCAGCTGACCGAGGATGTTCTGCACATCCCGCTGACGATCTTCGAACAACTGCCAGTACTTGTTCATCTCCTGGGGCTGCTTGCCCCGCAGCAGCACGTTCTTCCACTCCTGCACCTGACTCTTGAATTGCAGGTTGGCCTCATCAATCAACTGCGAACTGTGCAGCGGGCCCTCGATCAACTGGCGGTAGCTCTGCACGCCACCGGACAGCAAGTGAAAGCTCGCCAGGGCGATCAACAGCATCGCCAACAGGCTACCGCTCAGCAGGGCAAGAATTTGCGCTCTCAGGGATTTTTGCAAAAACATCGAGGAAATCTCATAGCAGGGATAGAGCAGGCCCGATGGGGCTTGCGTAGGTTCTGACATCCCTGTCAGGCACATTCGAGGCGGATCGACTGCGTATTGCATGTGAGCGTGATCGGCACCCGCGAAATAATCTTGAGCGCCGCCGACCATCGGTATGTCACGGCCCATGGTGCACTTCAAAACGTCACAAAACTGTCAAAGAGCCTTGCCATGATGGGGTCCAAGTGAACCGGTGAAATTCGCGCCAGGCACTGTCCCTCCTGCGAGACCCCATGAATCACAGCATCGACCAGAGTCACCGCGATTCCGATCTGTTTGGCCTGCTCTACGGTTTCAGCTTTCGTAGCGGTGAACGCGGCCGTGAACTGGATTCCGCCAAGGCCCTGCAAGCCCTGCAACAACCGCAAGACAGCAATGAATTCCTCTGGCTGCACCTGAACCTGGCCCACGCTGCCTGCGAACGCTGGATGAAGGCCCACCTGCAACTGCCGGACGAGTTCTTCGAAGCCCTGCACGAAGGCTCGCGCTCGACCCGTATCGAACATGTCGACTCGGCTCTGCTGGCAGTGGTCAACGACGTGGTGTTCAACTTCAGCAGCATGGTCTCCTCGGACATCTCCACCCTGTGGGTCTGCGTGCGCAGCAACCTGATCATCAGCGCCCGCCTGCAACCGCTGCACTCGGTGGACAAGCTGCGCTCATCGGTCAAGGCCGGGGAACGCTTTCGCTCACCCCTGGAACTGCTGGCACACCTGCTGCGGGACCAGGGCGAAGTGCTGACCCAGATCGTGCGCAAGACCAGCCTCAGCGTCGACCAGATCGAAGACCAACTGCTGGCGGCAAGGGTCTCCAGCAACCGGGCGGAACTGGGGGCCATGCGCCGGGTGCTGGTGCGCCTGCAACGGCTGTTGGCCCTGGAGCCGGGCTCGCTGCTGCGCCTGCTGAACCGCCCGCCGCAATGGCTGCAGAAGGAAGACGTCAAGGAGCTGCGCAAGTCCACCGAAGAATTCGCTCTGATCATCAACGACCTCACGGTCCTCGGAGAGCGGATCAAACTGCTGCAGGAAGAGATCGCCGCCAACCTCAACGAACAGACCAACCGTACCCTGTTCACCCTGACCGTGGTCACGGTACTGGCCTTGCCGATCAACATCATCGCCGGTTTCTTCGGCATGAACGTCGGCGGTATTCCCCTCTCCGGCGACCCGGAGGGTTTCTGGATCCTGGTGGCGCTGGTGGCCACCTTCACCGTGATTGCCGGACGCTGGGCCTTCCGCAAGCGTCAGGACTACTGAAACTCCCCCCTGTAGGAGCCGGCTTGCCGGCGAAGGCGAGCACAAGGCCGGCGGCTGGTTCAAGGGCCTCTTCGCTGGCAAGCCAGCTCCTACGCGATGATTGCGATGGCCGCCATGATGGCGGCGGGCTCGAATGGATCAACGGAACGGCTCAATCGCGTAAACACTGACCTGAGGCAGTCTCCCTGTAACATTTGGCAACGATCATGGGTGACACTCCTTCCAGCAACAGGATTGTCCAGCAATGGCCACCCCGTCCCTGACTGCCGCATCCCCCAGCCTTGACGTCAAACCGCATCTGGATAAAAAGAACGGACCGTTTGCCCTGGTGATGTTCTTCGCCGTACTCGCCATGGGCTTGCTGTTTACCGCCTACAGCCTGGTGCACGACATGCACGAACTGGGCGCCACGGTCACCACCTGGACCCCGTTCCTGCTGTTGGGCGTGGCCTTGCTGATCGCCCTGGGCTTCGAGTTCGTCAACGGCTTCCATGACACCGCCAACGCCGTGGCGACGGTGATCTACACCCACTCGCTACCGCCGCAGTTCGCCGTGGTCTGGTCCGGCCTGTTCAATTTTCTCGGGGTGTTGTTGTCCAGTGGCGCGGTGGCCTTTGGCATCATCGCCCTGCTGCCGGTGGAGCTGATCCTGCAGGTTGGCTCTTCCTCCGGCTTCGCGATGATCTTCGCCCTGCTGATCGCCGCGATTCTGTGGAACCTCGGCACCTGGTGGCTGGGGCTGCCGGCGTCCTCGTCCCACACCCTGATCGGCTCGATCATCGGCGTTGGCGTGGCCAATGCACTCATGCATGGCCGCGACGGCACCAGCGGCGTGGATTGGAGCCAGGCCACCAAGGTCGGCTACGCCCTGCTGTTCTCGCCGCTGATCGGCTTCCTGTTCGCTGCCCTACTGCTGTTGGCCCTGCGCCTGTTCGTCAAGAACCGTGCACTGTACAAGGCACCCAAGGGCAATACCCCGCCCCCCTGGTGGATTCGCGGCCTGCTGATCCTGACCTGCACCGGGGTGTCCTTCGCCCACGGCTCCAACGACGGCCAGAAAGGCATGGGCCTGATCATGCTGATCCTGGTGGGCACCCTGCCCATGGCCTACGCCCTGAACCGCACCATGCCCGCCGACCAGGCACTGCAGTTCGCCGCCGTGGCCGAAGTCACCCAGCAGGCCCTGGTGAAAAGCGCCCCGCAAGCGGCCCCGGCCGAGCCTCGTGCGGTGCTCTCCGAATACATGCGCACTAAAGAGGCGACGCCTGAGCTGATCCCGGCCCTGGCCGCCCTGGCCGGAGCCATCGGCAGTGAAGTGAAGGGTTACGGCTCGCTGGCCAAGGTCCCGGCCGAAGCCATGGGCAACGTGCGCAACGACATGTACCTGACCAGCGAAGCCATCCGCCTGATGGACAAGAACCAGGTCGGCCACTTTGACCAGGACACCCAGGACAAGCTGCAGCTGTTCAAGCAACAGATCGACAACGCCACCCGCTTCATCCCGCTGTGGGTGAAGATCGCCGTGGCCATCGCCCTAGGCCTCGGCACCATGGTGGGCTGGAAACGCATCGTGGTGACCGTTGGCGAGAAAATCGGCAAGACCCACCTGACCTACGCCCAGGGCGCCTCGGCAGAAACCGTGGCCATGCTGACCATCGGCGCGGCGGACATGTTCGGCCTGCCGGTGTCCACCACCCACGTACTGTCCTCGGGGGTGGCCGGGACCATGGTGGCCAACGGCGGCGGGTTGCAGATGCGCACCATCCGCAACCTGGCCATGGCCTGGGTGCTGACGCTGCCGGCAGCGATCCTGTTGTCCGGCAGCCTGTACTGGCTATTCACCCAACTGTTCTAAGGGCTCCGCAACCGCTGCCGCCTGCGCCCCACCGTAGCAAGGACGCCCGCGGTTCGGCAGCAGAGCAGCAACCAGGGCCCTCCGGGCCTTATCGCAACCGGAGCCAGTGGCTACACCGACTCCGGCAGCCTTGCGCGAATGCGGCTCGACAGGCCAGCCTGCAGGGCAAAGGCCAGGATCCCGGTCAGCGGCGCCGAGAAGCTCGCCAGGCCGCCTCCCGCCCACATCAGCATCAATCCCAGGGCCGTGCCACCGAACCAGGCCGTGAGCCCCACTGGGTTGAACGCCGAGACACTGTCGATGGCCGCGACCTGGGTGCGCCCCAGCAGGATCTGCGCCAAGGCCACACCGACCCAGGCGACCACGAAGATCCCCTGATACGCCAGGGCCTTGAGCAGATAGGCGAACACATCCGCCAGCATCAAGCCGTAGACAATGATCCCCACCGCCACCGCCCACATCAGGTAGGAGCCGCGCACGCCGAAGCGGCCGAAAAACGCCTGCATGTTCAGGGTCGCCAGGTAGTAGTTGGCTGT
Organism: Pseudomonas sp. Fl5BN2; assembly: GCF_009908205.1. Lineage (NCBI taxonomy): Bacteria > Pseudomonadati > Pseudomonadota > Gammaproteobacteria > Pseudomonadales > Pseudomonadaceae > Pseudomonas > Pseudomonas sp. Fl5BN2. The sequence continues at coordinate 195,737 of NZ_JAAARL010000006.1, forward strand.
ATTGATCCGGGTCTGGGTGGCCCAGACGAACAACAGCCCCCACAAGCCCATCAACTGCAGGATGGCCATCACCACCGAGACTTCATTCAGTGCACCTTCATGGGGAATGCTGCTCACCAGGTAGATCCCCGCAGCGCCATTGAGCAAGAAGGTCACCGCGTAGAACGGCATGCCGAAGTTCCAGCGGCCATGGTAGGCGGCGTCCTCAGGCTTGCCGAAACGCGCGTAGTCGAAGGTAAAGAGCATCAGGATCCATACCCCCATGTAGGCCACGAAGCAGTCCCACCAGCCTGAGCCACTGGGACTCGCCGGACCGAAATCCAGCCATTGCGGCTGATAGCCGTAACGAGCGACGGACAAGCCCACGGCGAACAGCAGCCCCCCCAGGTACACCGGCAGCAGCACACCGTTGAGCTTGTCCAGCCAGTGCTGCACGCTGCCAAGGATCAGCGGCACGCTGTAGGCCACCACCAACAGCGCGGCCAGTGGATACAGCAGTTGCGGGTACAGGTGATGGAGCGCCACGGCAATCACCGAGCCTTCGAACACCGCGTAGTAGATCGCCGTGGAGAAGAAGATCAAGGTCGCCAGGCAAGCCCCGCTGCTGCCGAACAACAGCCGCGAAAACAGCGCCACCGAGAGCCCGCTACGCATCGCGAAGCGGCTCAGCACACTGTTCACCAGGCCGTAGCTGATGACCGATAACAGCATGCCGATCAGCGCGTTGCGGGCACCGTAGGACAGGGCCAGGGAGGCACCGACCACGATGTAGAACATCGCGCTGCACACCGCCCACCAGGCCATGGTCAGGGACAGCCGGCCCATGCGTGCCTCACTCGGCACGGCAACGCTGGCCGGGGCCTGCCCGGTTTGCTTCGATTGCGATAAAGCTGCCATATGCGTGAACTCCAGAACCAATCAAGGGTTGAAGCGCGGGCAGCCGTCACCGCACCGAAGTGCGGCGTTGGCGTACCGTTTGGCAGAGCCCGCGCGATGCGGCGGGCAGAGTCAGGAAGGAAACAGTTTGCTCAGACAGCTGAGCTTTTTCTTATAGGAGCGCCGGGCTTCGAGCGCTTCTTCCAGGGTCACCGCAATGAAGCGGGCCTTCTGGTTGGGTTGCATCTGGCCAATCAGGTCGAGGTCGGCGCTGATCACCGTGCCAATCATCGCGTAACCGCCACCGGACACCGCATCGCGGTGCAGGACAATCGGCTCGAGCCCGGCGGGCACCTGGATCGAACCGATCGGGTAGCAGCTGTCGACGATGTTCGACGGATCGGAACCGGCGCCGAACGGTTGCTCCCGGGGCTGGAAGCTCAAGGCGCTCCCCCCCTTGAAGCGGTAGCCGATGCGGTCCGCCTCCGAACCCACGGTCCAGGGTTCGGCGAAGAAGCTGGCCTTGGCCACGTCGCTCAGGCGCTCGTAGTAAAGACCCGGTACCACTCGCAGGGTGATTTCACCGCCCAGGGCTTGGCGCAGGGCCATGGGCAGGCTGGCACCGGGACGACTCTTGCCGTGGTCGACACCCACCGGCAACTCATCCCCGACCGCCAGCCGCCGCCCCTGGAAACCACCCAGGGCACCCAGCGCGTAGGTGGAACGGCTGCCCAGTACCAGCGGCACATCAATGCCGCCAGCCACCGCCAGATAGGCCCGGGCCCCGGCCTTGGGAAAATCGAAGCGCAGCACTTGCCCGGCCTTGACCGCGAAGGCGGTATCCAGGTGCATGTCCACGCCATCGAGCTTGGGCGTCATGTGCGCGCCGCAAACCGCTACCAGGGCATCTTCGCTGAACTCAAGCTCGGGACCGAGCAAGGTGCATTCCAGCCCCGCAGCACCCGCCGGGTTGCCCACCAACTGGTTGGCCGCACTCAGGGCGTACTGATCCAGGGCGCCAGACGGCGGAATACCCAGGTGATAGAAACCTTCACGACCCAGGTCCTGCACCGATGTGGCCAGGCCCGGTTTGATGACCTTGATCATGCCAGCACCTCCTGCAGCGACTTGGGATAACCGACCGGGTCGGCAAGAAAGGCATCCAGGGAAAATTCCACCTCACGGATGCGCAGGTCGAAGCGCCCGGCCTCCACTTCGGCCACTGCCTGGTCGTAAGCCTCACGGTCGATCGGTTTGAACTGCACGATGTCCCCCGGACGGAAGAACACCATGTGCGCCTTGAGATAAGCCAGTTGCTGCTGCGGGTCGTAGATCGGTGCCGGGGTCACCCCGAACATCTGATAGCCACCGGCACCGCGCACCGAGTAGATGCAACCGAAACAGCCGCCGTGGCCCAGGGTCAGTTTCGGCGTGTCGGTGCGGGGTCGCAGGTACTTGGGCACCTGCAACTGACGCTCCCGCTCGACCATCTGGAACATGAACGGCAGGCCGGCGACAAAGCCCACCATGGAGACGAACCAGGGGGCACCGCTGTGGGCCGCGATAAACGCCTCGACGTCCGCCAGGCCGTTGATCCGTGCCGCGTACTCAAGGTCAGTGGCGCTGGGGTCCTGGTGCCGGTCGCGAAAACGCATCAGGGTTTCATGGGTCCACGGGTCGTTGTAGAGCACCGGAATTTCGATGATCCGAGTGTGCAGGCTGCGTTCGGCCACTGCCCCCGCCTCGGCCTGCTGGACCGCCTCCAACAAAGTGTGTGGAGCAATGCGATCCGGGTCGAAACGGATCTGGAACGAGGCATTGGCCAGGCACACATCCAGCACCCCATCCAACGCCAGGCGCTCCACCGCGCGGGTCACCGCCATGCCCTTGAAGAACGCCTCCAGGGACATGCTGTCGCTGACTTCGGCGAACAAGTGCTCATCGGCACCGAAGCTGTAACGGATTGGCTGACTCATGCAACACCTCCGGCGCGGCGCTCGGCCAGCCAGGTTTCCAGGGTCCCGGTATGGAAGTCGGCACGCTGCAGCCAGGGTTCGGCCAACAGCTCGCGGTGCAACGACAAGGTACTGGCCATGCCGGTCAAAGTGGTCTGATCCACGGCAATCCGCGCCCGGGCCAACGCCTCGCCACGGTCACGCCCGTGGACAATCAACTTGGCCAGCAGCGAGTCGTAGTAAGGCGGCACACAATACCCCGGGTACAGATGACTATCGACCCGCACTCCGACCCCTTGTGGCCAGATCAACTGTTCGACCTTGCCTGGACTGGGGAAGAAATCCCGCGCTGGGTCTTCAGCGTTCAAGCGCATCTGCAAGGCCGCGCCGTTGAGCTGGATATCACTCTGGCGCAGGCCCAGGGGTTCGCCCCCGGCGATGCGCAGCATGGCCTGGACCAGATCGATGCCAGTGATCAGCTCGCTGATGGGGTGCTCCACCTGGATCCGCGTGTTCATCTCGATAAAGAAGAACTCGCCGGTGCTGTCGTCATACAGGTATTCCAGGGTACCCGCGCCCTGGTAACCCAGGGCCTCGGTCAGGCGTACCGCGCTGCTGCAGAGTTGTTCACGCTGGGCATCGCTGAGCACTGGCGACGGCGCTTCCTCGAAGATCTTCTGCCGGCGCCGCTGCAGCGAACACTCGCGCTCGAACAGATGCACCGCGTGTTTGCCGTCCCCCAGCACCTGGACTTCAATGTGCCGGGCCCGGCCGATAAAACGCTCCAGGTACACCGCGCCATTGCCGAAGGCGGTCTGGGCCTCACGCTGGGCCCGGGGAAACTCCTCCCGCAATTGCGCTGCATCCTGGGCCAGTCGGATACCCCGGCCGCCACCGCCCGCGCTGGCCTTGATCAGCAGCGGATAGCACACCGCCTCAGCGGCCTTGAGCGCCGCGTCCAGCTCGAAGAGTTCACTGGCAGAACCGGGCACCACTGGCACCCCGGCAGCCTGCGCAGTGCGCCGGGCTTGTGCCTTGTCGCCCATGCGGCGAATGGTCTCGGCGCTGGGGCCGACGAAGATCGCCCCGGCCTTGACCACCGCATCGGCGAACCCGGCGTTCTCCGCAAGAAAGCCATAGCCCGGATGCACCGCATTGGCGCCACTGTGGTGCAGCGCGCCGAGCAGCGCCTCGACATTCAGGTAGCTTTTATCGGCCCGGGCCGGACCGATGATCTGCACCTCATCGGCCATCCGCGCCGCCATGGAATCGGCATCCGCCTCGCTGCAGGCAGCGACGCTGGGAATCCCCAGGGCCTTGGCCGCGCGGATGATGCGCACGGCGATCTCGCCACGGTTGGCGACCAGCAATTTCTTGATCGACTGAGTCATGTTCCGGCCCTCACTGTTCGAGCGTCGCGACGACCTGACCCGGTTCCACCGGATCACCGTCTTCCACCAGAAAAGCACTGACCTGGCCCGCGCTCCCGGCCGTCAGTTCGGAAAACTGCTTCATGACTTCGATCAGGCCGATCACGGTATCGGCGCTGACGCTGGCGCCAACCTCGACAAAAGGCGCCGACTCAGGGGTAGCCTTGCGATAGAACGTGCCCGGCAATGGGGTGATAACACTGTGTTCGGCCATGTCTGTTCCTCTTGGAATAGTTGTAGAAAGGCAGGCAAAAATTCAAAACCCGGGTGCAACCCGCGTCTGTGCGCGATGTGTCGGAATGGCGTAGTTCAACGCGGTGGGCGGACCTCGATGCCGGCCTGATCCAGCGCTGTGCGGGTGGCTTCCACCAGATCCAGGGCACCTGGGGTGTCGCTGTGCAGGCAGATGGAGTCGAACTCGATGAACAAATCCTCGCCTTCAACCGTGCGCACCAGGCCGGTCTGGCAGGCCCGCAGCACCTTGGCCGCGACCACGGCCGGATCCAGGGCACGCACCTGGCGGGTGAAGACGATGGAACCACTGAGGTCGTAGTCGCGGTCGGCGTAGAACTCGCGGATTACCGGGTGCCCCAACTCCTGGGCAACGTGCCAGATCACCGAGTTGGGCATGCAATACAGCAGCAGTTCCGGCTCCAGCTTGCGCAGGTTTTCCACCAGTAATCGCGCAGCTTCCTCGTCCCGGGCCAGATGCATATAGAGCGCGCCGTGGGGCTTGATGTGCTGCAACTTGAGGCCCTGGACCCGAGCCAGCTCACGCAGGGCGCCGAGTTGGTAGAGCATGTCATCCACCAGCTCCTGGGCTGGGGCATTGATGTGCCGACGACCGAATCCCACCAGGTCGCGGAATCCCGGATGGGCGCCGATGGCCACGCCCAGGCGCTTGGCCTGCTCGATGGTGCGACGCATGGTGCCGGGGTCGCCGGCGTGAAAGCCGGTGGCGATATTGGCCGAACTGATGAAGCCCATCAGTTCGTTATCAACGCCATCGCCGATGGTCCAGGGGCCGAAGCTTTCGCCCATGTCCGAATTGAAATCCACTGCCTGCATCACTGTTGCTCCAACTTACGTGACTTCGTGCAATGGAAATTAGAACGGCCTTAACCCCTTGGGAAGATCTATTATCAGATAGAGCTTCTTCTGAAAAACAGATAACACTATCGGTAAGCGCTGGCGTAGGCTGCGCCTACTAAAAGGTCCGTTTCGCCTTTCAATCGCAGTGTGCAACCTGAGGATTTTTCGATGTCGCTGACGTTGCGCCAGGTGCGCTACTTCGTTGCTACCGCCGAGATCGGCCAGATCTCCCAAGCGGCGATCCACTTGAATATCTCCCAGTCGGCAGTGACCACGGCGATCAAGGAGCTGGAAGCGATGCTGGCCGTGCAGCTGTTCGTACGCTCGGCCCAGGGCATGAGCCTGACCGATGCCGGGCGGCACTTTCTCAACCGCGCCTACGTGATCCTGCGCAGCGTCGACGATGCGCTGAACAGCCCACTGCCGGACTATCGGGCCAGCGGTGTGCTGCACCTGGCAGCCAGCTACACCGTGATCGGCTACTTCCTGCCGCACCACCTGCAGCGCCTGGAACACTGGCACCCGGATGTCACCATCGAACTCCACGAACAGGAACGCCAGGCCATCGAGCAAGGGTTGCTGGCCGGACGTTTCGACATGGCCGTGGTGCTCACGGCCAACCTGACGCACCCGGATATCGTCTCGGAAACCCTGTTCAACTCCGAGCGCCGGCTGTGGCTACCGGCCCATCATCACTTGTGCGAACGAGCCAGTGTCAGCCTGGCGGACGTGGCCGAGGAGCCGTTCATCCTGCTGACCGTCGATGAGGCCGAACAGAGCGCCATGCGTTATTGGGAACAGGCGGGGCAACAGCCCAGGGTGCGGGTGCGTACCAGTTCGGTGGAGGCGGTGCGCAGCATGGTGGCCAACGGCAGCGGCGTGGCGATCCTCTCGGACCTGGTGCACCGGCCCTGGTCCCTGGAGGGCAAACGCATCGAGACCCTCAGCGTCAGCGACTCGGTCACGCCGATGAGCGTCGGCCTGGCCTGGCACCGCGAACGAGCCTTTACCCCGGCGATGCAGGCCTTGCGCGACTACTTCCACGACGCGTTCCTTGCCCCTCAGCAGCTCTCCACCCGCCGCTGAGGCAACGCCGACGAAATCACTTTCAGGGACAGCTCCAGTGTTGCGCGGTGGCGGCAATCTGCCTGGCCAACTGCGCAATGGCCTGTTGGTGAGCCTGTACCAGACTGCTCAGCTCGACACCTGCCGGCTGGCGAATCTGGCTGCTACAGGTCAGGCTGCGGGGTGAGCCGCCATCGCCTCGCACACGCAGGCTCCAGACCACGTCAATCAAGGCATAGCGTCCAGGCAGGGACTCGAAACGCCGAACATCGGTCTGCAGCGACAGCACCGGACGCCCAGGCTGTTTCGGCAAGCCTTCGAGGTTGCGTGTACCCAGCTGCTGCTCCATCTGGCTGGCCAGGGCGTCGTGGAATTCATCCACCAACGGTGCGCTCCAGCGTTGGGTTTCCAGGATCGCCAGGGAGCCACTGTCCTGGCGTACCACCAGTTGTGGCTGGTCGACCTGGACCGGGATGCGCACGGTGGACATCTCGAACTGCATGGCCCCGGCCCGAGCACCGCCACTGCCTTCAGTCACCGGCGGCAGCAGGGTGTAGTAATGGGTGGGCGCGGAGCTGCAAGCGGCAAGTCCCAGGGTCAGGCTCAACAACAAGGCACGGGTTTTCATGGCTGGGCTTCCGGTACGGATTCGCGAACAGAGGAGGATGGCGACTGATAGGCATCCGGTTGGTGGTCTTTGATGCGCCCGCGAATCAGCGCTTCAGGATGACGACCGAGGAAGTCGCTGAGCACCCGCACCGAGCGTGCCGTGCGTTGCACTTCCTCCATGGCCTGGCTGAGTTTTTGACGCTGTGGCGAATCCTCGGAGAAACTCTCGTTGGCGCTGGCCAGGGTCTTCTTCGACTGCTCCAGGGTGTCGCGCATCTGCGGCAACACTTCGCCGTTGACCTGCTTCAAGGTCTTCTGCATCTCCACCAGGCTGCCATTGAGGTTGGCGGCAATGCTGTCGATCGGCAGCTTGCTGATCTTGTCCACCACGGCCTGCAGTTGCTCCTGCAGCTTGTCCATGCTGCCCGGCACGGTGGGAATCTCCAGCGGCCGCACGGTAGGGTCATAGGCCACCGGTTTGGCGTTGCTGACAAAATCCAGGGAGATGTACAACTGTCCGGTCAGCAGGTTGCCGCTGCGGGGCTGGGCCCGCAGACCGCTCTTGACAAAGGTGCCGATCAGTTGCGCACCGCGGGCCTCGTCTTCGCCGCCGGTCTGCTTCAGCAGTTTTTCATGGGCCTTGCCCAGGCGTTCGGGATAGATCACCGCGCCCACCAGGGTCGGGAAATATTTGCGCTGCTCGTCATAGTCCAGGTCCATGGACACCACCTTGCCGATGTTCACTCCGAGGAACTCCACCGGGGCATTGACGGCCAGGCCACGCAGGGCCTGGTCGAAGCGCATGCGGATGTAGTACGGCGCGCCATCGGGCGGGGCCAGCGCGGTGTCCTGGTCGCCGAACAGGGTGTATTCGGCGTTCTCCTCGGCCGACTTGGCATCGGGGCTGTACTTGGGCTCGACGAAGGCAATCCCCCCGGAAAGGATCGAGGACACCGACTCGGTATTGACCTTGAGGCCGTTGGCACCAAGGGTCACATCCACCCCGCTGGCATTCCAGAAGCGTGTATCGGTGGTCACGTATTTATCATTGGGCGCATTGACGAAGATCTTCACATCCACGCCCTTGCCGCTGTTGGCCAACTGGTAGGAGACCACCTGCCCCACCTCGATGCGCCGGTAATAGATCGGCGAACCGATGTCCAGTGATCCCAGGTCATCGGTGTGCAGGGTGAAGCGCTTGCCCTTCTGCCCATAGGTGATGGGTGGTGGGGTTTCCAGGCCCTTGAAGCTGTCTTTGCGCTTTTCCGACTTGCCCGCGTCGGCGCCGATAAAAGCCCCCGACAGCAAGGTGTCGACCCCGGAAATACCGTTGGCGCCGATCCTCGGCCGGACCACCCAGAACATCGAGTCGTCGGCGGTGAAGGGTTCGGCAGACTGGTCCAGCTCGACCTTGGCCAGCACCTTGCGGCGGTCGTCGCTCAAGGCGATGGACGTGACCTTGCCGATCACCACGTTCTTGTATTTGACCTGGGTCTTGTTAGCTTCCAGGCCTTCGGCGGTCTGGAAGCTGATGGAGATTTCCGGGCCGGCCGACAGCGAATTGTGGACCACCATCGACAGCCCCACCAGGGCCGCGACAATCGGCACCAGCCACACCAGCGAGACATTGAAGCGTCGCGTGTGCACCACCGGGGCACCTGGGGCAGGCTGGGGAGTTGCTGCGTTGGAACCTGGATGATCAGACATCTTCAACCTCTACATCCCAGATAAGCCGGGGATCGAAACTCATGGCCGCCAACATCGTCAGCACCACCACTAAACCAAAAAACAGAATGCCCAGGCGCGGATCGATGGAGCTCAGGGCACGAAACTGCACCAGGGCCGCCACCAGGGCCACCACCACTACATCGAGCATCGACCAGTAACCAATCAGTTCGATAAAGCGGTATAGCTTGGCACGTTCACGCTGGGCCCAGCGCGAACGGCGCTGACAGGTCACCAGCAAGGTACCAAGGACGAAAAACTTGATGCAGGGCACCACCACGCTGGCAATGAAAATCAGCAGGGCAATGTCCCAGGCGCCGGCTTTCCAGAATTCCACCACGCCGCTCATGATGGTGTTTTCACTGGCGCTGCCAAAGATCTTGGTGTGCATCACCGGCAGCAGATTGGCAGGAATATAGAAGATCAGGCTGGCCAGGAGAAATGCCCAGGTGCGCGCCAGGCTGTTGGGCTTGCGTGCATGCACCACCGAATCGCAGCGCGGACAGCGGTGCACGGACTGCGGGCAGACCTGGCCACAGGTGTGGCACAGCATCAACTGGTGGTCCCGGGCGTAGGGCGGCGCGCTCATCAATAGCGACCCTCCAGGTCATCCCAGAGGTAGCGGATATCCTTGCCGGAAATCAGGATGATCAGCACCGTGAGCATCGCCAGGGCCCACAGTCCCAGCCCTGGATGCACGTCGAGCATGCCCGCCAGCTTGACGATGGCCACCAGGATTCCCAGCAGGCAGACCTCGAGCATGCTCCATGGGCGTAAATGCTCCAGGGCCCGCATGCAAGCCTTGAAGCCCGGTGCAGCACGCTCGATACAGGCGAACCCCAGCACCCAGCACAGCAGGATGATCTGCAGGCAGGGCGCGAGAATAATGGTCAGGCCGGTAACCGCGGCAATCAGGCTGATGCGCCCTTGGGCCAGGGCTTCCACCGATTGCCAAAGCGTCGCTTCGTTGCTCAGGCCTTCGAGGCTGATCTTGACCACCGGAAACAGATTGGCGAAGACGAACAACAACCCAGCGGTGATCGACAGGGCAAACAGTTGCTGCACACTCAAATGCCGGGCACGGGCCAACAACCCACCACAGCGTGAACACTGGGCGGTCTGGCCTTTACCGAGCGGTACCGATTCGTACAGCGAATCGCAGTGTTCGCAGATGATCCAGTTGCGGGAAATAGTCATGGTCTTCTGATAGTCGATGGGGCAGTAGGTTCAGTGACCGCCCCTACTCAGGCTGTGCGGGGGCACAGTTTCAGAAAAACTCGAGGACGCTGTCCAGTTTTGTCTGAGGGCTCGACACAAACGTCTACGCCATAATAGGCGCCCCTGAGATTTTCGCCGACTAAGACCGGGGCCGGCGAACCTCAGCACTCATCCCTGCTCAGTGGGCCAGGCGCTGTTGCTGCCACTTGTCCCGCAGCACATCGTAGGCCCAGTGGTAGAGGTAGGTATACGGCAGGAAGAACAACAGGACGCCGATATCCAGAATGAATGCCTGCAACAGGCTGACATTCAACCACCAGGCAATCAGCGGTACCCCCACCGCCACCAGCCCGCCTTCGAACAGCAGGGCATGCAAGACCCGGGTCCAGCCGTTGCGTGCCAGGCGCAGACGCTTGAGCAGACGATCGAAAAGACCGTTGAACACCACGTTCCAAACCAGTGCCAAAAGGCCGATGCCGATGGTTACCAGGCCCATGTCGGCCATGGGCTTGTCCATGAGCCAGGACAGCAGCGGGGTACAGATCAGCACCGCCAGCAGCTCAAAGCCCACGGCCTGGAAAATACGTTCGGTAAGGGACTTGTGCAGGCTCATTACCTTGCTCCTTGAGTGAATGTACTGGCGATTCTCCAGGAGTACGTCGATACTTCATAACCAATAACCATCGATCAAGGCGATAGTTCATGGCCTCACATGAAGTGCTGCTGGCGTTCGTCCAGGCAGCGACCCAAGGCTCCTTTTCCGCTGCTGCACGCAAACTGGGCAAGAGTCAGTCGACCATCAGCGCTGCGGTGGCCAGCCTGGAAATCGATCTTGATGTACAACTGTTCGACCGCACCAGCCGCAAACCTGGCCTGACTCCGGCCGGGCATGTACTGCTGCAGCGAGCGGAAGAAATCCTCGCCGCCACCAGTCGCCTGGAAATGGTCGCCAGCCAGCTGTCCCAGGGTATAGAGGCGAAACTTACCGTGGCCCTCTCCGACACCTATCAGTCGGATCGCTTTGAAAGCTGCCTCAGTGCCTTCGAGCAGCGTTACCCGGACCTGGAACTGGAATGCCTGATTGCCGAGTGCGAAGACCTGATCGCCCTGGTGCAAAGTGGCCGGGCCCAGATTGCCTTCGCCGAGATGCAGACCGACTACCCGGCAGACCTGGACCACCGGACCATGGATGAGCGGGGTGAAATGTCCCTGTTCGTGTCCCGCGAGCACCCCTTGGCCCGACTGGATCGCGTCGACCAGGAGGCCCTGCGCCAGCACCGCGAACTGCGCCTGGCGACGGTGCTCAACCCCTATGACAGCCGCAGCCAAGGGCGCGTGTGGTCAGCCCCCAGCTACCTGATGCTGCTGGAAATGGCCCAGGGCGGCTTTGGCTGGGCACCGTTGCCGCGCTGGCTGGTGGAGGGCTTTGGCGCCGGCAGACTGCAGGAACTGAAAGTCCGGGGCTGGCCACGCACGGTGGCGGTGGATGCCCTCTGGTCGCGCCTGCATCCACCGGGGCCGGCGGGGAGTTGGTTGCTGGGCTGGATGCTGGAGTGATCCTGCTCGAATATCCCGCCCGGATGATCAATCGCGCATCCTCTTCGTACGGCATGCCGCCCCTGCCGATCACCCCCTGCAGCAGTGGCTATGCGGAGCCGGATGCCGGCCCTTGATGTAGCTGATGGTACGCTCGATGTCCGTGGCGATCACCGCCTGTTGCCAGCTGTCGATCAGCGTGGGGATCGGCGATTCGGTGGATGGGTTGAGCAAGGCGAAGCCCCTCAAGAGTGGAATGAATCCCTACTGAGCCCCCAGCAACTAGCCACTGGAATGCTCAGCTCCCCCTTAGTCGCCTGGGCATATGAGCAATCGACAGGCCGCAGAAAAATATTTTCTGCCCAGGCAAAATCGCTAAAATCCGCACCTTCCCCACCTGAACCTCCGCAGCCAGTGAACACTCGTCTCGTGCCTTATGAACAGCTCGACAACCAACAGCGGGCGCACCTGCTGAACTTTGAACTACAGCCAGGGCAAAAGGCATTTTCAGGGGACATTCACGGCGCGCTGTATACCCTGGCCAATGCCCCGGAGGGCGCGGCCAAGGGCTTCGCCCTGCTCAGCAATGCACTACCGGTGGCCTTCCTGCTGCTCAAGCGCCCACCGTGCCTGCCGGCCTGGGCGGATGCCGACAGCGCCACCCTGCATGCCCTGCAAGTGGACCAGCGGGTCCAGGGCCAGGGCTTTGGCAAAGCCTGCTTGCAGGCCGTGCCCGCCGTCGCGCGCCAGACCTGGCCGGACCTCAAGGGCCTGATGCTGGCGGTGGACGCCGACAACCAGGTGGCGTTCAACCTCTACCTCAAGCTGGGCTGGGTCGAAAACGGCGAGGCCTACAAGGGCCGGATCGGTTATGAGCGCAGGATGGTGCTGGCGTTTTAACGCCTGGGAATCCACTCAGGCTCTGTTCACGAGCATGAGAAAGGCCGTATCCAGGGGGCCTTGGGTTCATTGCACCGCCAGGTCCAGCACCATCTCATGCCAGGCCATGCCTCCGTGGTCCGACTCCGAAGCCTTGATATAGACGAAGCCGAAGCGCTCGTAGAGCGGCACATGGCGCTCCTTGCACATCAGATGGATCCGCGCCTTACCCTGCTCGCCCATGCGCGCGATGAAAGACTGCAACAGTTGCCGAGACAGGCCCAGGCCCTGGAAATCCGGATGCACCACCACTGACATGATCACCACTTCGGAGCCGGCCGGGTCATGGCCGATCAGCTCCTTGAACGCCTCATCGGCCATCTGCACCTCGAAGGTAGCGCCGGAGTTGATGAAGCCGGCCACCTGCCCATCCACTTCGGCGACGATAAAACCCTCGGGCCAGGCAGTGATGCGAGTGGCGATCTTTTCCCGGGTCGCGGCTTCGTCACCTTCATAGGCCAGGGTTTCGATGGCGAAGCAGCGGTCCAGGTCAGTGCTCAGGACGGTGCGGATCAGCGGGGTCGAAGCGGTCATGGGTGGCAACCTGAAGTCGGTGAATGATGGCCGATTCTACCAATACTTGGGGGCTCGGCGGCTTGGCGTATGCAACGTATAGGGATCGCCAGCAGCGCCGTAAAGCTTTCATATAAGCCCTGGCAAGGCCTGCGCCAAGGGATTATCTATCAGTTCCCCGACGCCTCGTGGCCGGCCCCAACAGGCCGGAGCTACTGCGTCTTGCCCACAGGACCTTGATCATGAGCAATACCCAGATCGGCCTTTTGATGTTGTTCGGCATCAGCGCTTTCGGTTGCATCACCTTGTACATCGACTTCCTGCATGAGCGCCGCGGCGGCAAGCAATCGCCGACCGACGCCGCGCCGCAGGATCAAAGCCCTACCAGGCGATAGCCCACCTGCAACTCGGTGATCAGGTGCTGGGGCTGAGCCGGGTCAGCCTCCAGCTTCTGCCGCAGATGAGCCATGTGTACCCGCAGGTAATGGGCGCGATCGACATAGTCCAGGCCCCAGACTTCCAGCAGCAACTGGCGATGGGTCAGGACCCGGCTCTGGCCACGGATCAGCGCGCAGAGCAGGCGGTATTCAATCGGCGTGAGATGCACCAACTGCCCATCGCGACGCACCTCATGGGTGGCCAGATCCACCTCGATGCTGCCGAAGGTCACTTTGCTGGTGGTCGCCGCCGTGCCGCTCTGGCCGTGACGCCGCAGTTGCGCGCGAATCCGCGCCAGCAACTCGGGCACACCAAACGGCTTGACCAGATAGTCGTCGGCGCCGGCATCCAGGGCGGCGACTTTTTCGTCTTCCCGATCCCGCGCCGAGAGCACCAGGATCGGCACCGCCAGCCAGCCCCGCAGCTCACTGATCAGCTGCTTGCCGTCGCCGTCCGGCAGGCCCAGGTCGACAATCACCAGGTCCGGCTGGCGACTGGCGGCATGGATCAGGGCGCGCTTGACGCTGTCGGCCTCGAACACCTGGAAACCTTCGTCCTCCAGGGCGATGCCGACAAAGCGGCGGATATTGGCTTCGTCCTCGACGATCAGGATGCGTGCGCTGCTCATAGGGCTTCCATGGAAGGCGGTTGTCCCGCCGGCAAGGTAATGACAAAACTCAGCCCGGCATCGGCGTGAGGCTGGGCCTCGATACGTCCGCCATGGGCTTCGACAATGCGTTTGGCCAGGGCCAGCCCCAGGCCGATTCCGGCCACGGCGGACTCTTGCTGGCCTCGGCTGAAGGCCTCGAACAGGCTGTCCGGGGAACTGCCCTTGGGGCAGCCAGGACCTGAGTCGCTGACCTGCAGAATGATCTGCTGGTCGACCTGGCGGGCAGTGATCTGCACCAGGGTTCCGGCCGGGGTGTACTTGGCGGCATTGTCCAGCAGGTTCACCAGCACCCGCTCCAACAGCAGCGCATCCACTTCCACCAGGGGTAGATGTGGCGCCATGACAACCCGCAGTTCATGCCTGGCCAAGGGCTCGCGCAATTGACGCAGGGCGCTGCCGACAATCTCTTCCAACGAGTTCCACTGACGGTTCAGGCGCACTCCGCGCTCTTGCATCCGCGCCATGTCCAGCAGGTTCTCGATCAGCCGCTGCATCGAGGTGGCTTGATCGTGAATGCCCCGCAACAGTTGCGGCAGCACGCCACTCGGAGCGTGGGGCAACGCCGCGTCGGCAGCCCCGATGATGGTGGTCAGCGGGGTCCGCAGGTCATGGGAAATGGCCGCCAGCAAGGTGTTGCGCATGCGCTCGCCTTCCATCTGCACCACGGTGCTCTGGGCCACTTCGACGTAATGCACCCGCTCCAGGGCAATCGCCAGTTGGCTCATGCAAGCCTCCAGCAGGCGTTGTTCCTCAGGCTCCTTGAGCCGTTCAGCGTCCGCCAGTTCCAGCACCAGCACCCCACGCACGCGCATTGGCGCCTTGAGCGGCAGATAGCAACCCTTGGCCGCCGCCAGGGTATCGGTGCCCCGCCCTGCTGGCTGGCCATGGTCGTAGGCCCACTGGGCAATACTCTCGTCAATTGCCAAGACGTTGGCGCTCAAGGCCCGCACGCGATTGTCGGCATCCGGCAGTGCCAGCCCGACCCGGGCCTCGAACACCCCGCTGAAGGTGCGCAGGGCCATGGCGCAGATCTGCTCCTCGGTCAGGGCCGCCGACAACTCCCGAGCCAGGCCGGCCAGGGAAGTGGCGCGGCGCTCGCCCTCGGCAGCGGTGCGTGCCTGATGACGCAGGCGCGCGGTGAGCTGGCCGGTGATCAGGGCAATGCCGAGCATCAGGGCAAAGGTGAAAAAATACTGGGTGTCGTTGACCGTGAACGACCATACCGGCTGGACGAAGAAGAAGTCGAAGCACAACACCGCCAGCATCGCCGCCCAGACACCCGGGCCGCGTCCATAGCGCAGGGCCACCAGGACCACGGTGAGCAGGAACAGCATGACCACGTTGGCTGGGTCGAAAACCTTCAACAACAGCGCCGCCACCGCCGTCGCGGCAAAACACGCAAGACTGGCCCACAGGTAGGCCGGCGCGCGACTGGGGGTCAAACCGGCCTCGGGCTTTTCCACAGGTGCCTGGCGTCGGCTCAAGGGGCCATTGGCGATCACGATCTGGTCGATTTCCGGGTGCTGGCGACTGATGCGGTCGCTCACCGACTGATGCCAGAACTGCCAGACCTTGCGCGGGTAATGCCCCAGCACCAGGCGGTTGGCGTTGTGCTCACGGGCGCAAGCCACCAGGGCTTCGGCCACATCCAGGCCGGGCAAGGTGGCGGTCTCGGCACCAAACTCGGCGGCCAGGGCCAGGGTCTTCATGGCCGCGGCATAACGGCCGGCGCCGGTGCCACGGCCGCCCCGTTGCGCCGAGGCCACATGCACCACGATCCAGTCGGCTTCGAGCTTCTGCGCCAGGCGCGCGGCCTCACGTACCAGGCGCTCATCCGCCGGGTCACCGGCCACGCCCACCAACAACCGCTCCCGAGCCGGCCACAAGGCATTGATCGAACGCTCGCGACGGTAATCGCGCATCTGCGCATCGACCCGGTCGGCGGTGCGGCGCAGGGTCAGTTCACGCAGGGCCAGCAGGTTGCCCTTGCGAAAGAAGTTGCGTGAAGCGCGCTCGGCCTGGGGCCCCATGTAGACCTTGCCGTCCTTGAGGCGGCGCAGCAGGTCATCCGGCGGCAGGTCGATCACCAGCACTTCGTGGGCTTCATCGAACAAGTGATCGGGCACGGTCTCACGCACGCGGATGCCGATGATCCCGCTGACGATGTCGTTGAGGCTTTCCAGGTGCTGAACGTTGAGGGTGGTCCACACATCGATGCCGGCCCGCAGCAACTCCTCCACGTCCTGCCAGCGCTTGGGATGGCGAGAGCCGGGGACGTTGCTGTGGGCCAGTTCGTCCACCAGCAGCACCGAGGGACGTCGCGCCAAGGCGGCGTCCAGATCGAATTCAGGCAAGGCGTAATCGCGGTGCATCAGGCTGTGGCGCTCCAGCACCTCCAGGCCCTGGAGCAGCTCGGCGGTTTCCCGACGGCCGTGGGTTTCCACCACCCCGGCCACCACGTCGCGACCCAGGGCCACTTCGTCGCGGGCGGCGGTGAGCATGGCGCAGGTCTTGCCGACCCCGGCGTTGGAACCGAAATAGATCCGCAGCTTGCCGCGCTGGGCCGCCTGTTCATCCTGGTGCAGCTTTTCCAGCAACGCATCAGGATCGGGGCGGCCGTCACGCGGCGGGTTAATAGCATCGAGCACAGCCATGATTTTCCTTAAATGAACAACGCGGCGCTCCAGGGAGCGCCGCGTTGTTTCAGTCCTGTCAGACCAGGCCGAGTCCGGCCAGCAGCATGTCGATCAGCTTGATCCCGGCAAAGGGTACCAGCACCCCGCCCAGACCATAGATCAACAAGTTGCGGTTGAGCAGTGCCGCCGCACCGATGGCCCGGTACTTCACCCCCTTGAGCGCCAGGGGGATGAGGAACACGATGATCAGGGCATTGAAGATCACCGCACTGAGGATTGCCGAGTTGGGGCTGGTCAAGTGCATCACGTTCAATGCGCCCAACTGCGGGTAAGTGGCGACAAAGGCGGCCGGTACGATAGCAAAATACTTGGCCACGTCGTTGGCCACGCTGAAGGTGGTCAGCGCGCCCCGGGTCATGAGCATCTGCTTGCCCACTTCCACCACCTCGATCAGCTTGGTCGGGTTGCTGTCCAGGTCGACCATGTTGCCCGCTTCCTTGGCGGCCTGGGTGCCACTGTTCATCGCCACCGCCACGTCGGCCTGGGCCAGGGCCGGGGCGTCGTTGGTGCCGTCGCCGGTCATGGCCACCAGCTTGCCCTTGGCCTGGTAGTCGCGGATCAGTTGCAGTTTGTCCTCGGGACGCGCCTCGGCGAGAAAATCATCGACCCCGGCTTCCACGGCAATCGCCGCAGCCGTCAGGCGGTTGTCGCCGGTGATCATCACGGTCTTGATCCCCATGCGCCGCAGTTCGGCAAAACGCTCCTTGATCCCACCCTTGACCACGTCCTTGAGTTCCACCACGCCCAGGGCCTGGGCGCCGTCGCTGACCACCAGCGGCGTGCTGCCACGGCGCGAGACTTCATCGACCTTGGCCTGCAACGCCGGCGGGAAGCTGCCCCCCAAAGCCTCGATATGCCGGCGAATGGCATCAGCCGCGCCCTTGCGAATGCTGCGTCCGTCCGGCAGGTCGACGCCGCTCATGCGGGTCTGCGCGGTGAACTGCACAAAGCTTGCACCGAGGGTATTGATGTCCCGCCCACGGATGTCGAACTTCTGCTTGGCCAGCACCACGATGCTCCGGCCTTCGGGGGTTTCGTCCGCCAGGGAAGCCAGTTGCGCGGCGTCTGCCAGCTCGCTGTCCTTGATTCCCGGAGCCGGCAGGAAGGCGCTGGCCTGGCGGTTGCCCAGGGTGATGGTGCCGGTCTTGTCCAGCAGCAGCACGTCCACGTCCCCCGCCGCTTCCACCGCGCGCCCGGAGGTGGCGATGACGTTGGCCGACATCATCCGGCTCATGCCCGCCACGCCGATGGCCGAGAGCAGCCCGCCGATGGTAGTGGGGATCAGGCACACCAGCAGCGCCACCATCACCGTGGCACTGACCACATTGCCGGTGCCGCTCATGGCCACGGCGAAGATCGAGTACGGGCTCAGGGTCACGATCACCAGCAGGAACAGCAAGGTCAGGCCCACCAGGAGAATGGTCAGGGCCACCTCGTTGGGGGTCTTCTGGCGCTTGGCGGACTCCACCATGGAGATCATACGGTCCAGGAACGACTCGCCGGGGTTAACGCTGATGCGCACCACCAGCCAGTCGGAAAGCACCTTGGTGCCGCCAGTGACCGAGGAAAAATCGCCCCCGGCCTCGCGGATCACCGGTGCCGATTCGCCGGTGATGGCGCTCTCGTCCACGGTGGCCACGCCTTCGATCACCTCCCCGTCCAGGGGCACCAGGTCGCCGGCTTCGATCAGCACCACCATGTCCTTGCGCAGTTCGCTGGCGGCCATGGGCAGCCAGGCGGCACCGTGCCTGGGCTGCTGCAACAGCTTGGCCAGGGTCTGGCGCTTCATGCCCTTGAGGCTCGCAGCCTGGGCTCGACTGCGGCCCTCGGCCAGGGCTTCGGCGAAGTTGGCAAACAGTACGGTGAACCACAGCCACAGAGTGATGCTGAGGATGAAGCCGCTAGGGGCTTCACCCTCACCGCCCAGGGACTGCAACCACAACAATGTGGTGAGCAGGCTGCCCAGGTAGACCACGAACATCACCGGGTTCTTCCACTGCGCCTGGGGCAGCAGTTTCTTCACGGCATCCAGGCACGCCGTGAGCAACAGCCCACGGTCGAACAAAGGTGTACGAGCGTTCTTACTCATGGTCGCTGTCTCTTACTCACTGGCCGCAAGCGGCGAGGAATGCACGGGTGCCAGGGCATCCAGCGCGAGGTTCAGTTGCAGCACATTGACCCGGGGCTCGCCCAGCAGGCCGAAGGTGCGGTTTTCGCTGTGGTCCTGCAGCAGCGCCTCCAGATCGACCAGGGGCACCTGCCGCAGGCGGGCGACCCGGCTCAGTTGCAACTGGGCGTTGGCCAGGGAAATGTGCGGGTCCAGGCCTGAGGCCGAGGCGGTCACCGCGTCCACCGGTACCGGAGTGTCCGCCGCCAGACCATTGAGCTGGCGGTAGGCGGCGACACGCGCCGCCACACTGTCCAACAGCTTCTGGCTGGTGGGCCCCAGGTTGCTGGCGCCACTGGCCCCGGCGTTGTAGGGCTGGGGCACGCTCTTGCTCGGGTCCAGCGGATCGCTGCCGAGGGTCATGCTCGGGCGGCCCTGGAAATACTCCGGCCGGGTGAACCCCTGGCCGATCAGCCGTGATCCCACCACCAAGCCGTCACGCTCTACCAGGCTGCCCTGTGCCTGGAACGGAAACAGCAGGTTGGCCAACAAGGTGGCAGCCAGCGGATAGGCCAGCCCGGTCAGCAGCATGAAGAACACCGCCGCCACCAGCACCGGGCGCAACAGGCCCTTGAACAGCACCGAGGTGGTGCCTTGGGTTTGCATTTGCGTAGTCATCACAACCCCTTACTTGTAGGTCTGGCCGGCCAGCAACTGCAGTTGCTCGACCAGTGGGCCGAGCGCGAGCGCCGGCAGGAACGTCAGGCCACCGACCACCAGCACCACGAACACCACCAGGAACATGAACAGCGGAGTCGCGGTGGGAATGGTGCCGGCGCCGGCCGGAATGTTCTTTTTCGCCGCCAGGGAACCGGCCACGGCCAGCATCGGCAGCATGGTGAAGAAGCGCCCCATGAGCATCGCCAGACCGATGGTGGTGTTGAAGAACGGCGTGTTGGCATTCAGGCCGGCGAACGCCGAACCGTTGTTCGCGGTGCCCGAGGCGTAGGCGTAGAGCACCTCGCTGAACCCGTGGGGCCCGAGGTTGTTGAGGCTGTTCAGCGTGTCCGGCCACAGGGCTGCCAAGGCGGTGAAGCCGAGGATGCAGATGGGGTGCGCCAGCACCGAGAGCATCACCAGCTTGATCTCCCGGGCCTCGATCTTCTTGCCGAGAAACTCCGGGCTGCGGCCGATCATCATGCCCACCAGGAACACCGTCAGCAGGGCGTACTGGATCAGGTTGATAAAGCCCACGCCATCACCACCGAACACGCAGTTGAGCATCATCTGCGCCAGGGGCACGAAACCGCCCATGGGGGTCAGCGAGTCATGCATGGCGTTCACCGAACCGGTGGTGGCGCCAGTGGTGGTGGTAACGAACAGCGCAGTGTCGGCGATGCCGAAACGCAGCTCCTTGCCTTCCATGTTGCCGCCGCTCTGGGTCGCCGACAGTTGCTGGTCGGCGCCCGCCTGGGTCAACAGCGGATTACCGCCCTGCTCCGCGGTGAAGACGATGGCCAGGAAGCCGACGAACATCACCAGGAAGGTGCCGAAGAACACCCAGCCCTGACGCCGGCGCAGCAGCATGCTGCCGAAGGTGTAGGTCAATGCCGAAGGGATCAGCAACATGCTGAGAATGTGCAGGACGTTGGTCAGCGGCGTCGGGTTCTCGAACGGATGGGCCGCGTTCATGCTGAAGAAGCCACCGCCGTTGGTGCCGATGTGCTTGATCGATTCGAAGCTCGCCACTGCGCCAACGATCAACTGCTGCTGGGCACCTTCCAGGGTGGTAGCCAGGACCTGGGAGTTGAGGGTCTGGGGCATGCCCTGCCAGACATAGACCAGGGCCATCAGCAGGCACAGCGGCAGCATCACCCGGTACAGGGTGCGGGTGAAGTCTACCCAGTAGTTGCCGATATCCGCTGAGTTGGAGCGGCTCAGGCCACGAATGAAGCCGGCGGCCGCCACCACTCCGGCGGTAGCACCGACGAACATCAGGAAGGTGATCACCGCCATCTGGCTGAAGTTCGACAGGCTGCTTTCCCCGGAATAGGCCTGCCAGTTGGTGTTGGTGATAAAGGACGCGGCGGTGTTGAACGCCAGGTCCGGGGTTTGCGCCGCCAGCCCCAGGGGGTTGAGGGGCGTCATGCCCTGCAGGCGCAGTATCAGGTAGCCCAGGAGCATCATCGCCGCGTTGGACAGCAACAGCGCCGAGCCATAACGGGCCCAGCCCATGGTTTCGCCGGGGTCGATCCCCAGCAGGCGGTAGGTGGCCCGCTCCGGCAAGGCATGCCCATGGCCACTGAAGACCCGGGTCAGCCATTTGCCCATGAGCACGGCGAGCCCGGTCATTACCCCGAGGATCACCGCGTATTCCAGCACAGTACTCAACATGTCGATGCTCCGCTCAAATCTTGCCCATGGCGACGATGACCAGGGCCGTCAGTACAAAGAACCCCAGGGACAGGCCCACGAAGATCAGGTCGTACATGGCTGGTTTCCTTTCTCGATAAAGCCCGGACGGGCAAATGAACATGCTTGGGAAACGCTGAGTGCGCTCATCAGAATTTCTCGGCACGAAACAACGCGTAACCCAGGTAGGCAAACAGCAGCACGGCGCAAAGGCCGCTGGCGCCGTAGATGAATTCCAGTGTCAGCAAGGCAGCTCCCCTTAATCCATTGAGGCGGCGCCGCAACCGCAGCTCGCGGCCCGGACGCAACCGGTCAGGGCGCCCGTGAACGGGCCCCGGCAGGGAGGCGTGGACGGCAAATCCCCGCGCTCCTCTGCGCCACGCAGGTTAGGTGAGGGCGTATCAAGGTCGGACACTGATTGCGGGGGGCGGTATTAAGACGGCGTATAGATTGATGCAGCGGGGTGTCGGGGGCGGGCCAGCGCCCCCGAACGCCTCAGGCACTTTTCAGCGGCAGCCAGATCTCCAGTACACCGGCACCGGTGTCCGGATTGAAGTCCGCGCTGTAGCGTTCGAACCCCGGCGCATCAACGGCCTCGCGGCCGGACTGAGGCAGCCAGGTTGTCCAGATGTAGTCGAAGGTCCGGGGCAAGTCCTGCAACGAGCCCCCATGCTCGAACACCGCATAGTGCTGCGGCTGCATTTCGATCCAGCGATAACGCTCGGGCAGGTCGTCGAGCTTGCTGATCTCGACCCCGGCGATGTACTCGAACCCGCCCTGGCCATCAGGATTGCAGCAGATGCCGTAGGTCACCTCATCGACCTGCCCCGGCACTTTGCCGATATGGGGAATGAAGCGTTGCCACAACTGGCCGATGTCTTGGAGAGTCGCCGGAGTAAATCGCTCGCTAAAACCTGCGATCAGCAAAAAACGCTCCCTTTCGAAGCGTGGTTCTGGACCTGCGCCCTGTTTTTGCTCATCCATGAATGCCACTCCTGCCGCTGAATAGATGGGTTCGGCTGCAAGTATAGAAGCCAATCAGCCAGGCCAGGATCAGAGCGCCGGAAGGTCTGCGACCCCGGCACCAACGATAAACTCCTGGTAGCCGGACAGAATCACGTACACCGCGAAATAGCAGAAGATCGCCGCAGATGCCAGGTAGGAATAGCGCAACAGCTTGTCTCCCAAAAGCTTGCCACCCTGGGTCGCGGCCAGGCACAGGCCCATGGTCCAGACCAGCCCGGCACAGAAGAAGCCGGCAAGGAAGAGTCCGGAGTCGGCAATCGTGCTGCCCCCGGATCGGGCAATCAGCGTGCCGCCCACCGCGGCGAACCAGAGGATTGCGCTGGGGGACGACATGGCCAGGAAAATCCCGCGGAAGAATTCCCGGCGCGGCGAACCGTTGTCCGCCTCAGCGGCCTCGGCCAGCACCGCGCTGTGATGGATAGCGGCGTAGATCATCTTCGCCGCAAAGTACACCAGCAGCGCCGAACCGCCGATCCACAGTACCCAGCGCACACTTTCGTACTGCAGCAATACGGTCATTCCGGCCAGGGCCAGCAACGCATAGATCAGGTCACCGACACAGGTCCCGAGCCCCAGGCAGAAACCCTGGAAATAGCCGCGCTGCATGGCCAGGGTAATCATCGCGATATTGGCCACGCCGATGTCCAGGCACAGTGAAAGGCTCAGCAAGAAGCCGCTGGTAAACTCCATCATTCATCCCGTTTGACGCTGTTGTTCGAAGAGGTGCCGACTGGCGATCAACCCGCTTAAACGGATCAGGCAAACGTCGGGCGCGGCCATTGCAGGCAAAAAACGTGCACGTTATAGCGGCAAACCCCGCGCCTTCGCAAATCGCCCCGGCACGCTGAAAAAAATTTCCCTGCCCTCTGGACAAGCCGCCGCTGCGGCCCTTATCGTCTGCCCCGCAGGCCACCGCAGTGGCCAACGTCGCTCGGACGGTTCCGGGCGCTTACGTCTTTTCGAGGCAACAATGGCCGAACAAGGTTCGCCGCGCCGCTTTGCGCGCATTGATCGACTCCCCCCCTACGTTTTCAATATCACTGCCGAGCTGAAGATGGCTGCGCGTCGGCGCGGCGAAGACATCATCGACTTGAGCATGGGTAACCCCGACGGTCCCACGCCGCCGCATATCGTCGAGAAACTGGTCACCGTCGCCCAGCGCGAAGACACTCACGGCTACTCCACCTCCAAAGGCATTCCACGGCTGCGCCGGGCGATTTCCCGTTGGTACAAGGACCGCTACGAGGTCGACATCGACCCGGAAAGCGAAGCCATCGTCACCATTGGTTCCAAGGAAGGCCTGGCGCACTTGATGCTGGCCACCCTGGACCAGGGCGACACGGTGCTGGTGCCCAACCCCAGCTACCCGATCCACATCTACGGCGCAGTGATTGCCGGCGCCCAGGTGCGCTCGGTACCGCTGGTGCCCGGAGTGGATTTCTTCGCCGAACTGGAGCGGGCCATTCGCGGCTCGATCCCCAAGCCGAAGATGATGATCCTCGGCTTCCCTTCCAACCCCACCGCGCAGTGCGTGGAGCTGGACTTCTTCGAGCGAGTGATCGCCCTGGCCAAGCAGTACGACGTGCTGGTGATCCACGACCTGGCCTACGCCGACATCGTCTACGACGGCTGGAAAGCCCCGTCGATCATGCAGGTACCGGGAGCGAAAGACATCGCGGTGGAGTTCTTCACCCTGTCCAAGAGCTACAACATGGCCGGCTGGCGCATCGGTTTCATGGTCGGCAACCCGGAGCTGGTCAACGCCCTGGCGCGGATCAAGAGCTACCACGACTACGGCACCTTCACCCCGTTGCAGGTGGCGGCGATTGCCGCGCTGGAAGGCGATCAACAGTGCGTGAAAGACATTGCCGAGCAATACCGGCAGCGGCGCAATGTGCTGGTCAAGGGCCTGCATGAACTGGGCTGGATGGTAGAGAACCCCAAGGCTTCGATGTACGTCTGGGCGAAGATCCCCGAGGCCTATGCGCACCTGGGCTCCCTGGAGTTTGCCAAGAAGCTGTTGGCCAAAGCCAAGGTCTGTGTTTCTCCGGGTGTGGGTTTCGGCGAATACGGCGACGATCATGTGCGCTTTGCCCTGATCGAGAACCAGGACCGGATCCGTCAGGCCGTGCGTGGCATCCGCGGCATGTTCCGCGCCGATGGCCTGGTGCCGAAAAACGGATAAACCATCAGCCACAAAAAAACCGCAGCGATGCGGTTTTTTTGTGCCCGGCGTACCGGTCTTTCGTTGATCAGCCAGTCCTACAAAAGGCAA
The DNA here is from genome assembly GCF_009908205.1 of Pseudomonas sp. Fl5BN2. NCBI lineage: Bacteria > Pseudomonadati > Pseudomonadota > Gammaproteobacteria > Pseudomonadales > Pseudomonadaceae > Pseudomonas > Pseudomonas sp. Fl5BN2. The sequence continues at coordinate 220,319 of NZ_JAAARL010000006.1, forward strand.
TGGAAGCCTGTAGCAACTGGCTGGCCGACGAAATGCTTCAGACCACCAGCGACAGCAACAGGATGAAGATCAGGCCCACTACCGAGAGGATGGTCTCCATCGCAGTCCAGGTCTTGAACGTCTCGGCCACGGTCATGTTGAAGTACTGCTTCACCAGCCAGAAACCCGCGTCGTTGACGTGGGACAGGATCAGCGAACCGGCGCCGGTGGCCAGCACCAGCAGCTCGCGATTGACCCCCGGGATCATCCCCACCACCGGCACCACGATGCCAGCACCGGTGATGGTAGCCACGGTGGCCGAACCGGTGGCGATACGGATCACCGCCGCCACCAACCACGCCAGGAGGATCGGCGAGATCTGTGCATTGACCGCCATGTGGCCGATCACATCACCCACGCCGCTGTTCACCAGCATCTGCTTGAAGCCGCCGCCGGCACCGATGATCAGGATGATCGCGGCAGTAGGCGCCAGGCTCGCATCCAACAGCTTGAGGATCTGCTTGGAACCGATGCCTTGCTTGTGACCGAAGGTGTAGAGCGACAGCAGCAAGGCCAGCAACAGCGCACTGATCGGGTGACCGATCATGTCCATCCAGATGCGGAAGAAGTGGCCGTCCGGCAGCATCACATCGGCAAAGGTCTTGAGCAGCATCAGGAACACCGGCAGCAACACGGTGACCAGGGTCACGCTGAAGCTTGGCAGGTTGGTGTTTTCATTTTCCCGCGCCAACTGGTCGACCAGTTCCTGGGACGGGTGGCCCGGAATGTATTTGGCGATAAAGGTGCCGTAGATCGGACCGGCAATGATCGCGGTCGGCAAGGCAACGATCAGACCATAGAGAATGGTCTTGCCGATATCCGCGCCAAACACCCCGATGGCCAGCAATGGCCCCGGGTGCGGCGGCACCAGGCCGTGCACCGCCGACAGGCCGGCCAGCAGCGGGATACCAATCTTGATGATCGAGACACCGGTGCGCCGGGCAACGATGAACACCAGCGGGATCAGCAACACGAAGCCGATTTCGAAGAACAGCGGGATGCCCACCAGGAACGCGGCGAACATCATCGCCCATTGCACACGCTCTTTACCGAACGAGCGAATCAGCGTCTGCGCGATCTGATCGGCGCCGCCGGACTCGGCCATCATCTTGCCGAGCATGGTGCCTAGGGCCAGGATGATGCCGACAAAACCCAGCACCCCGCCGAAGCCGTCCTGGAACGCCTTGAGGATCTTGTCCACCGGCATACCCGAAGTCAGGCCAAGAAAGCCTGCAGCAATGGTCAGCGCAATGAAGGGATGCAGCTTGAAACGGGTGATCAAGACGATCAGCCCGATGATAGTGACCACTGCATCAACCAGCAGAAAGGTCTCTTGGGACATGCCAAACATGGGGGGTTGCCTCCGGTTTGTTGTTTTTATTAAAGCGTTAAAAACAAGGGCCGAGTGGGATAGCGCTACCTTTTTCCAGCCAGCACTTAATGTGAAGTTTCAAGGCCATTCTCCAGCCACCATTGGTTGGCCAGTTCGGCCAGGCGCTGGACGCTCAGGGTACTGGCATCCAGCGCCAGGGTGAGCGGCTCCCCCACGGGGGATTCAAGGGTGGCGAACTGACTGTCGATCAGCGTCGAAGGCATGAAGTGCCCCGGCCGGTGAGCCACACGGTCGGCGGCGACTGCCGGCGTCAGTTCGAGAAAAATGAAGCCCAGGCCAGGCGTCGCCGCGCGCAGGCGCTCGCGATATTTGCGCTTCAAGGCCGAGCAGGTCAGCACTGGGCGCTCGCCGGCAGCCAGGGTACGACGCAATTCATCGCACAGGCTGTCGAGCCAGCCGGCGCGGTCGTCGTCGTCGAGGGGAATTCCGGCACTCATCTTGGCGATGTTCGCAGCAGGATGGAACGTATCGCCTTCAATGGCCGTGGCGCCGCTGCGCAGGCACAGGGCCTGGCTGACGCTGGACTTGCCGCAGCCGGCAACACCCATGATGACCAGGGCGGTGATGGGTTGACTCATGTAACACCTCAGCGCGCAGACAGCGCTACCTTCGCTAGTTGAAAACCCTAGTACAAAAACAGTGTCTGCCGACGCCTTCTTGTCATTTTTGTGGGTTGCCGCGTATATAGTCCGTCAAACCAAAGAGCGAGGGTCAGGCACACCTCGCTCACGCATTGCAGCTGTTTCAGGACAGCGCTACCTTAGTGACTTGAATTTTGTTTGGCAAGCCGTCTGATGACCACCCAGAAGAACGATAAAAATACCCGCACCACGGGTCGCCCGACCCTCAACGAAGTGGCACGCCTGGCCGGTGTCAGCCCGATCACTGCCTCCCGGGCCCTGCGCGGCATCAGCAGCGTGGCCACCGAGCTGGTGGAAAAGGTGCAGCAGGCGGCACTGGAGCTGAACTATGTGGTCAATTCCGCCGCCCGCGCCCTGGCCTCGGCCCAGAGCCAATCGGTGGTGGTACTGGTGCCGTCGCTGTCGAACCTGCTGTTCATCGAAACCCTGGAGGCCATTCACCAGGTGCTGCGACCCAAGGGTTTCGAAGTGCTGATCGGCAACTACCACTATTCCCGGGACGAAGAAGAAAACCTGCTGCGCAACTACATGACCTACCAGCCCCGGGGGTTGCTGCTGACCGGCTTCGACCGCACCGAGAGTTCCCGGCGGATGATTGAGGCGAACAACATTCCCTGCGTCTACATGATGGACCTGGACTCCGGTGCCGGGCTCAATTGCGTCGGTTTCTCGCAGTTGAATGCCGGGGAGACCGCCGCCCAGCACCTGATTTCTCGTGGGCGCAAACACCTGGCCTACGTCGGTGCGCAACTGGACCAGCGCACCCTGCTGCGCGGCGAAGGTTTCCGCCGTGCCCTGCAGCAGGCGGGGCTCTACAACCCCGACCTGGAGCTGCTGACCCCGCGTCCATCATCCGTAGGACTGGGGGCAGAACTGTTCCTGCAACTGATGCAAAGCCAGCCTCAGGTCGATGCGATCTTCTTCGGCAACGACGACCTGGCCCAAGGAGCATTGCTGGAAGCCATGCGCTGCGGGATCAAGGTCCCGCAACAAGTGGCAGTACTGGGCTTCAACGACCTGCCTTCCTCGGAGCACATGGTGCCGCGCCTGAGCAGCATCAGCACGCCACGAGAAGCCATCGGCCGCCGCGCAGCGGAACAGATGCTGACCCTGTTGGCCGGCAACAGCGTGGCCGAGCCGGTGGTGGACATGGGCTTCGAACTGCGGGTTCGGGAAAGCACCTGAGACGTTTCAAGGCCCCACGCTCAGAGCACTGAGCAACAGGCCAAAACCCACCAGTACGGCGCCGAACAGTTGATCGATTCGACGCCTGTAACTCATCAGGCGACTGGCGATGGCCGGGGCCGAAAAAAACCGTGCCACCATCACAAACCACAGCACATGAGCCAGGACGATGATCGCGCCATAGCCGATCTGCACCGCCAACCCCGTGCCCGGCTGGATCACCTGCATGAACAGGCTGAGGATGAAAATCATCGTCTTGGGATTTAATGCGTTGGTCAGAAAGCCACTGCGCAAAGCGGCCCAGGACGACATCCCGCCCCCGGACGGCCGCACCTCCCCCGAGCCTTGTGCAGGGCTGCGCAACAGCTTGATGCCGAGGTAGACCAGGTAGATCGCCCCGGCCATCTTCAACCCGCTGAACCACAACGCCGACTGCTGCAACAGCACGCCCACACCCAGCAGGCTGTAGCCGATATGCAACATGACCCCAAGCCCGATACCCAGCGCGGTCAGCACGCCGTGACGGCGCGAGAGCATCAGGCTGTTGCGCGTAACCAGGGCAAAGTCGGCCCCGGGGCTGAGCACCGCGAGAACGGTGATGGTGATTACCACTAACAGTTCAGTCACATCAGATACGCCTTGGTTATAGAATAAGGCGCTACTTTATGTGGATCTGCACCTGGACAGCCAACGATGAAAACTGACAATCACGGTGATAAAAACTCACAGACATTAGCGCGACGCTTGCCGCCCTTGAGCGCCCTGCGCTGCTTTGAAGCGGCGGCCCGCCTGGAAAGTTTCACTAAAGCCGGCGCTGCCCTGCACCTGACCCATGGCGCCATCAGCCGCGCCGTACGCGCCCTGGAAGAAGACTTGGGCACGGTGCTATTCGAACGCCGCAGCCACCGGGTGTTTCTCACCGCCGCCGGGGCCGAGTTGCTGCACAGCGTGACCCAAGCTCTGGACTTGATAGAAAGCACTGCCAGCCGCCTGCGGGCGCCCGAGCCCAAGGCGCTACTGGTGCTGTCCTGTGAGCCAACCCTGATGATGCGCTGGCTGATCCCGCGGATGCCGAGCTTTCATGCCGCCCACCCCGAGGTGTCGATTCAACTGGTGGCCGGGGGTGGCCCCTTCTCGTTCAATGCGGGCATTGACCTGGCGATCCGGCGCAACGACTTTGCCTGGAGCGCCGACACCCAGGCCAACTGGCTGTTCGACGAAGCCATAGGCCCGGTCTGCCGCCCGCAGCAACAAGCCAACTGGACACCGCAGCAACACGACCAGCCTCACCTGAGCGCCCAGGCGCCACGCCTGCACAGTGCCACCCGGCCACAAGCCTGGGAACAGTGGCTCAAACTCAAGCAGATACCGGGTGATCCCGCGCCGCAGGAGCAAGTTTTCGAACACTTCTACTTCAGCCTGCAAGCAGCAGTGGCGGGCCTGGGGTTGGCCATCGCGCCGTGGCAACTGGTGCGGGACGATCTGGCCAACGGTCTGCTGTGCGCGCCTTTTGGTTTTCTCGCCGATGGCAGCGCCTATTACCTGCTCGCACCTCAGGCAATCAGCGAGGACTCCGCGGCCGGACAAATGCTCCACTGGTTGCGTGAGCAAGCCCTGGAATAACGCCTTACACGGTTGGGCTTGCCGCTCCCAGCGCCGGGTCCTCACCACTGAGCAACTGCACCAGGGCCAGGGCGCCCTTCTGCAACGCCTGCTGCTTTAGCCACACCGCATGCACCGGCAGCACCAGGCCGTTATCGATGTTCTTGAACTTCATACGCTGCAAGCGCCCCGCCGTCAGCAAGGGCTGAATCACTGATAACGGGAAATTGCCCCAGCCGATGCCTGCCTCCACCATGTGCTGAGCCATTGCCAGGCTGTCGGTGCGCCACAAAGACTCCCCCACCAGCGGCCGAGTATCACTGATGGGCAGGTCGCGGCTGGCCACGACCACTTGGCGGACCCTGATCAACTCCTCCAGGTACAGCGAACCATCGCCGGCCAGACACAACGGATGCCGAGGCGAGATGCAGGCAATGACCCGCTCGCTGCCGATGTACTGGAAATATTCCAGGGCATTGACGCTCAGGCCAGCAAAGGCCACGCCGACACTGACTCGGCCACTGTGCAACAACTGCAGCACATCATCTTGAGGAGCACTGAGTACCTCCACTTCCAGCAGCGGATAACGCTCGGCAATCAGCTTGATTGCCGCCAGCACCCGCTGCTTGTCGATGTCGTCCACCACTGCGATCGACAGCTTGCTCTCCAGCCCCAGGGACAGCTCGATGGCGTGCACCTGCAACTGCTTGAGCTGGTCGGCGATCAACCGTGCATGCGGCGCCAGGGACAGGGCCAGTGGTGTAGGCACCGGCTCCCGATGGCTGCGATCGAACAACGCATACCCCAACTCGGCCTCCAGGTTGGCGATGCCCATGCTCACGGCTGAAGGCACCTTGCCCAAGGAGCGGGCGGCGGCCGAAAAGGAACCGCGCTCAAGCACGGCAAGAAACAACTGGATGCTGTCGCTGGAAAAATTCATGGGCGCCAACCTATCAGAAAAACTGAAAGCTACTGACTTTTTCTATCACTCATATTGAAGCTATCTTCTGCGCCCCTCGCCAGTCAGGTACTGGCCATCCACCTTCAATACCGAGGAACCTCCATGCAAGGCGTGAAACGCAAACTGGTCTATGTGGCCCTATTCGAAGTGTTCGGTATGACCTTCTCGGCCCTGGGCCTGGCCCTGCTGTCCGGCACCTCCCCCAGCAGCACCGGCCCACTGGCCGTGGTCATCACCAGCATCGCGGTGTCCTGGAATTTCATCTACACCACGCTGTTCGAGCGCTGGGAAAGCCGCCAGCCATCACGCACCCGCACCGTCAAGCGGCGCATCGCCCATGCCGTGGGATTTCAACTGACGCTGATCGTGTTCCTGATCCCGCTGATTGCCTGGTGGATGCACATCAGCCTGGTGCAGGCGTTTCTCCTGGACCTGGCGCTGATCCTGTTCATCCCCTGCTACACCTTCGCCTTCAACTGGCTGTTCGACCGGGTCTTCGGCCTGCCGGCCTCGGCCCTGCCCGACCCGGTCTGAGCCAAGGCAAAACATGCCTGGAGGCAAATTGACCGTCGCCGAGGGCCCGCCACGCTGATAGATTCCCATGGCCACCGGTGCCACGAACAAGGAAGCGTCATGGGAACCCCCTGCAGAATTCTCGGTAAAGCCTCGTCCATCAACGTCAGGAAAGTCCTATGGACCTGTGAGGAGCTGGGGCTTTGCTACCAGCAGGAAGACTGGGGCAACGGCTTCCAGTCGACCCACAGTTCCGAGTTTCTTGCCCTCAACCCCAATGCCCAGGTCCCGGTGCTGATCGATGACGCCGGCGTCCTGTGGGAATCCAACAGCATCTGCCGCTACCTGAGCAATCTGCATCCCGGCAGCGGCCTGCTGCCCATTGCCCCGCGGGCCCGAGCCCTGGTGGAACAGTGGATGGACTGGCAGGCCACCGAACTCAATCCGGCCTGGAGCTACGCCTTCATGGGCCTGGTGCGCGAGCATCCGGATTACCAGGACGATCGGCGTATCGGTGCCAGCCTCCTGGCCTGGAACGCCAAGATGGCGATTCTCGAACAGCAGCTTGAAAACTCTGGGGCCTATGCCCTCGGAGCAACCTTCACTCTGGCGGATATCGTCCTTGGCCTCTCGGTCAATCGCTGGAAGATGACGCCCATGGAGCACCCGAACTTTCCCGCCGTAGCCCAATACTACGAGCGCCTCAGCCAGCGTCCGGGGTTTCTTCTGCACGGACGCAATGGCACGCCCTAACCTGACTAGCACTTTTTCAGCCCACCGGAGATTCGACATGGATGGACTCAACGTACTACTGACCGGCGCCTGCGGCAGGATCGGCAAAATGTTTTTCCAGGGCTCCCAGGAGCGCTACCGCTTCACCCTCACCGACCGCATCGAACCAGACTTCGAGATCCCCGCCCCCCATCGCTTTGTGCGCCTGGACCTCGACGATCAGCAGGCCATCAGCCGCCTGCTGCCGGGGATCGATGTCATCGTGCACCTGGCCGGCATTCCCCACGCCAGCGCCGGGTTCGACGAACTGCTGCCCAACAATATCCTCGCCACCACCTACCTGTTCGAAGCCGCAGTGAATGCCGGTTGCCGGCGACTGGTATTTGCCAGCAGCGCGCAGACCATCGAAGGCTATCCGGTGGACCGACAGATCACCCCGGGCATGCCGGTGATGCCGGCCAACCTGTACGGCGTGAGCAAGTGCTACGGCGAAGCGCTGTGCGCCTTTTATGCCGCCAGACGCGGGCTGTCCTGCATCGCCCTGCGCATTGGCGCATTCGAGGACCCGCAGCACCACGAACTGACCACCACCCGCGACCTGAGCGCCTGGCTAAGCCCACGAGACGCCTTGCAATTGTTGCAACGGGCGGTGGAAACCCCAGGGGTGCACTACCTGATCGGCCATGGCATCTCCAACAACCGTTTCAAGCGCCTGGACCTCAGCGAGACCACTCGGGTCCTCGGGTATGAGCCGGTGGACGATGCCTTCCAGGAAGACTTCGGCATTCCCATCACTTACTGAGCCAGCAGGGGCGTCTGCCTCACTCTGGAAGATATTGCGCACGCTTGACCGCCCCCCCGGGCTACATTTGCCAGAAAGCGGCAACACTTGTCCGCTTACTGGCAGCCCGGCCTGAATCCATCCACTAACGCCTTGATTTAAAAGGCTTCTATTATCGGCATGGAATTTGCTAAATCATCACCCTAGATCCCTAACACAGGTTCCCTATCATGTTGGTCAACGCCCAGAAATCCATTGCGGTGCAGCCCACCTCGCGCACCGATATGGACCCGACCACTGCTGCAGCCAGTGCGCTGTACAGCGGCATGCTGCAGCAGGCCCAGAACTCTGTGACCTATCCAGCGTCCCAGCCAAGCCAGCAAGCCAATAGCGTGGACGACAACGTCAACGCAGCTTTTGCCAAGACCCGCGTCCTGCTCCAGGCCACTCCACCGACCGCCAGCACTGCGCAGGCCAACAGCGCTACGGAAACGGGTGCCTTGGGTGAGTTCAAGGACTACATGAGCAAGACTCCCGAGCAGAGGCTGCGCGACAGCATCCTGAAAGAACTGGGCCTGACCGAAGAGGACCTGAAGAGCATGCCTCCAGAACGGCAGTTGGCGATCAACCAGGAAATCGCCCAGCGCCTGCAGGACAAGATGCAGTTGGCCAAAGAAGCGAAAGAGATCAAGGACAGCGCAAAACCGATCGACGAGAAGTTCCTCGCCTCGTTGTAATCGGGCTCCACGAAAAAGGGTTCCCAACGGGAACCCTTTTTTGTGCCTGGCCTGCAGCCGCTACTGCAACTGCAAAGTCGAGTTGAACTGGCTGATGGCATCCACCACATGCCGCGAACCCTGCTGGATCTCCAGGATCACCTCCCCCGCCTCATTGGCCAACTCGACCCCCAGCCCGGTACGACTCAGGCTTGACTGCATGCTGGTGACCGCGCTCATGGACAGGTCGTGGTTCTTGCGCACTACTTCGACGATTTCCACCGTCGCCTGACTGGTCCGCGCGGCCAGGCTACGCACCTCGTCCGCCACCACCGCGAACCCTCGTCCGTGCTCCCCGGCCCGGGCTGCCTCGATAGCGGCGTTGAGCGCCAGCAGGTTGGTCTGATCGGCAATCCCGCGGATGGTCTGGACGATGCTGCCAATGATCTCCGACTGCTTGCTCACCGCATCGATGCTGCGCGCTGCTTCATTGAGGTCATTGGAAATCTGCTCGATGATCTGCACCGTCTGCTGTACCACCTCCGAACCCTTCTGCGCACAGGCGTCGTTTTGCACCGACGTGCTGTGGGCAGAATCGGCGGCGGACTGCAAGGTAGTCATCTGCTGGGTGATATCACTGGCGAACTTGACCACCTTGTACAGACGGCCCTTAGCGTCGAACAACGGGTTGTAGGAAGCCTCCAGGAACACGGTCTGACCGTATTTGTTCTCCCGTTCGAAACGGTGGGAGTGATATTCGCCCCGGTTCAACGAAGCCCAGAATTGCTTGTACTCGGAAGACTCGGCCTCAGCGCGGTGACAGAACATGCTGTGGTGCTGGCCGACAATTTCATTGAGGGAGTACTGCATGGTCTTGAGGAAGTTGTCGTTGGCGTTAATGATCCTGCCATCCGGACTGAATTCGATGATCGCCATCGAGCGCCCAATAGCGTTCAGCAGGCTCTGGTTCTCGTGTTCAACATGAACGCGCCTGGAGATGTCCGAGGCCACCTTGATCACACTCCTGACCTGGCGATTGGCATCGAACACCGGCATGTAGCTGGCCTCGAGCCAGATCTCCTCACCGCGCTTGTTCAGCCGCAGGAAGGTACCGCTGATGGGCTCCCCCCGGGACAGGTCACGCCATAGCTTGGTGTACTCCTCGCTGCGATAAAACTCTTCCTCGCAGAAAATCCGGTGGTGCTTGCCGCGTACCTCGTCAGCCGAATAGCCCATGGTCAGGCAAAAATTCTCATTGGCATCGAGCACGATGCCGTCAGGAGAGAACTCGATCATCGCCATGGAAGCACTGATCGCTGCCAATTTGGCGTTGGCCTCGCTCAGCGCACAATTGAATCGCTCGATCTCCAGCAGGTCAGCCTTGTGATGTAGGTTAAACATGGTTGTATCACCTTCAACGCTGTCTTTTAATTGACGGAAGTTCCTAGTCGTTCAACTGATCCACCACAACGTTCCATAAAACAGTGCAAGCGCCTCCCTCCATATGAGAGAGGAAGTGTCAGGTGATAAATGATGTTTAATCGGAGAGCCCTTGTTGCAACGCTCTTATCAAGCCATCCTTTTCTTGATGACCCGCTACCGGGTCGAACCTAACAAAACCAAGAAATTCCATCTAATTAAATGCTCCTAATATTGCGATGCCTCTAGTTGCGCACTCTCGCCTTTATTCACGATCTCAATCTTCCTCGGGATGAAGATTGCACAAACGCCGATTAAAACTGCCGAAACATCACGGGCAGATACCAACAGGCCAATTGATATGAATTTCACAACTGAGCATAGACAGCCGCAGACTCTATGCAAGGCCACTAGTCAGTCCGTTTTCACAACTTCCAGGGTGTTGGAATGCATTCGCGATAAGTATCAAATAAGACATAAATATTGCTTATCACCGGACCTTTTGGCGGCCCGCGCTAGGTTCTGTACGAAAGTTCGCTAAGGGTTGCCAGAAAGGCCTGAACCAGCCCATTGACCTCCCCCCCCCGGGCCGGCACCAGGGCAAACTCGCGCTCGATCACTGCAGTCAACGGCAAGACCCGCAACCCCTGGCGCTGCTCCGGCAAGGTGCTCTGGGGCACCAGGGTCACTCCCAGCCGTTCACGTACCAGGCTGAAGGCGCTGTTCCACTCGCGTACTTCGATCCGCACGTCTGCCAGCTGCATGCCGGCTTCGGCAGCCAGACTTCGGGCGTTCACTGAACAGCCGCCGGTGGCCAGGATGAAGGGCTGCGCCAGCAAGGTCTCAAGGTCGATGGTCGGAGCCTGCCAAAGGTGTTCCTGAGGCAACACCGCCACCCATGAATCGCGCCCCAACAACCACGAACGGCGCCCTGGTGTCGGATTGAGTACCACGCCCAGATCCACCAGTTGCGCATCGAGCAGGGCTTCAACCTCATCGTCGCTGACCTCCAACTGCACCACCTCGATTCCCGGGTACATCTGCTTGAAGCGCTGCAGCAAAGGCGGCAGGAACTTAGCCAGGACCATGGGGAACCCTGCCAGACGCAAACTGCCCTGAAGCATCCCGCGAGCGGCGTCCACCTGCCGGTGGACCTGTGCCAGGGCGCCGAGCATCACCTGTGCCTGTTCCAATACCTGCAAGCCGACTGCCGTGGGCAACGCCTGTCGGCTTTCGCGAATGAACAACTGCACACCGAGCATGCCCTCCATCTGCGCCAGCGCCTGGCTGGCCCCGGACTGGGTCATGCCTACCTGCTCGGCGGCGCGGGTGATGGTGCCGCACTCGGCAATCGCTACCAACAGGCGCCAATGCATCAGGTTCATCATGGCAGTAGCTATCCTTATGGTGCTTTCTGAAAGATTAATTTTACCCATGCTGGCGCCATCCCCGACACTGGCTCGAACCCTCACCAGAGACCTGCCGATGAAACTCTACTACGCCCCTCAAGCCTGTTCCCTGGCCTCTCATATCGTACTGCGGGAACTGCAACTGCCATTCCAGGCGATCCGTGTCGACAACCGCAGCAAACGTACCGCCGACGGTCAGGATTTCCTCAGCATCAACCCCAAGGGCTACGTGGCAGCCCTGCAACTGGACAATGGCGAAGTGCTCACCGAAGGCCCGGCGATCCTGCAATACCTTGCCGACCTCAAGCCCGAGGCCGGGCTGGCGGCGACCAATGGCAGCTGGCAACGGGTACGGTTGCAGGAAACCCTGAACTTCATCACCAGCGAAGTTCACGGAACCATGGGCTGGCTGTTCAACCCGGGCTTCGACGACAACGTGAAGGAGATATTCCGGCAGAAGCTGTTCAAGCGTTTTGCCATGCTGGAACAGACCCTGGAGCGCCAGGACTATCTGCAAGGCGCAGAGTTCGGGGTTGCCGATGCCTATCTCTTCACCGTGCTGCGCTGGACACCGATGTTTGCCATCAACCTTGCGACCTGGCCGGCACTGGTGAGATTTCAGGCCCGGATAGAGCAACGGCCGGCGGTACGAGAGGCGCTGGCGCTGGAGATGGCTTAGGCCCGGAATGAAAAACTGAGAGTCGATGCGGGTACAAGCAGAGCGCCTGACGGCCACTGCAGAGCGGATAAAACGAAGCCCGCATGGCGGGCTTCGTCAAAGTGATCAGTGGCCGAAGATGTTCACTTCGGTTTTCTTGGCCTTTTTCTCGGCGCGTTTCTCGTCTGCGCTCTTTGCCGGCTTCTTCTTGGCATTCTTCTTCGCGTTCATACCTTTGGACATGAGCCTCACTCCACTGTTACGGGATAGTCTTCAGGTATAGCACCTATAACCATCCGAGGTTCCTTTATAATCCGCCGCTCCCTGTTGCCAACCCCGGAAACCCATGTCCAGCCTCCAGATCAGCCTACTCGCCGAAGCCTCGCGCCCCTTGCTGGACAAATTCTATCGCCAGCATCAGTCATCCATGCGGGCCTCGGCCAAGGGTCAACTTTGGGTGGTCAGGGACACCGAGATCATTGCCGGAATGAGCCTGGCCCCGGTGGAACATGGGCATTGGCTGACGGGTTTGTTCGTCGCTCCGGCAAGCCGTGGCCAAGGGCTGGCCGCGCAGCTGGTAGAGCAGGCGCTGAAGGAGATCGAAGGGCCAGTCTGGCTGTTCTGTCACCCTGATCTGGAAACTTTGTATCAACGCATGAGTTTCTCTACCGCCACCCAGTTGCCGCGGGCACTGGGCGAGCGGCTGGCGCGCTACCGTCGCAATAAACCGCTACTGGCCATGAGTACCGAAAGCCGCCCTCAGGAGTAATGATGTGCCGCCTTACTCGTCGGCGCTGGGATCAAGCTCGGGAAACAACACCTCGGTGAAACCGAATTTGCTGAAATCACTGATCCGTGACGGATACAGCCGGCCAATCAGGTGATCGCACTCATGCTGCACCACCCGCGCATGGAAGCCCGAGGCCACACGCACGATAGGCTCGCCCCTGGGGTCGAAGCCTTCGTAGCGAATGTGTTGATAGCGCGGCACCGCGCCCCGCAGGCCAGGGACCGATAGACAGCCCTCCCAGCCCTCTTCCAGCACCGGACTCAACGGGGTGATCAGCGGATTGATCAGGATGGTCTGAGGCACCGCTTCGGCCTCCGGATAACGCTCGCTGTGCTCGAAGCCGAAGATCACCAACTGCAGGTCGACGCCGATCTGCGGCGCCGCCAGCCCCACCCCTCCGACGCTTTCCATGGTCTGGAACATATCGTCGATCAGTTGCCACAACTCCGGGCTGTCGAACATCTCGGGCGCAACCGCAGGGGCGATGCGCAGCAGGCGTTCATCGCCCATTTTGAGGATTTCACGAATCATGTTCAGGCTTCGTCAGTGGTCGGCTTGAGCGAGTGGTCCCGGCCCAGTCCCGAAACGTGTTGTTTTTCGTCGTGCTCGTCAACGCCCTTTTCGCCAGGGTCCTTGCCTTCGGCCGACATGTGTTCGATCACCGCGTTCATCTCCGCCCCCAGCAACAGCACCGCAGAGGAGATATAGAAATACAGCAACAGCACAATGATCGCGCCGATACTGCCATACATGGCGTTGTAGTTAGAGAAGGTTTTCACGTAGTAGGCAAAGCCCAGCGAGGCAACGATCCACACCACCACCGCCAGCACCGAACCCGGGGTGATAAAGCGGAATTTCTGCTTCACATCGGGCATCACGTAATACATCAGGGCCACCGCTACCATCATCAGCAGCACAATCACCGGCCAGCGCAGGATAGTCCACAGGGTGACGATGAACTCTTCCAGGCCCACCTGCCCCGCCAGCCAGGTCATGACCTGCGGCCCCAGAACCATCAACGCCGCAGCGGCCAGAAGCATGCCGGCAATGCCCACGGTGTAGAAGATCGACAGCGGGAAACGCTTCCAGATCGGCCGCCCCTCGACCACGTCGTAGGCCGCGTTCATCGCGCTCATCATCAGCCGCACACCCGCCGAGGCGGTCCACAGAGCGATGACGATACCCACCGACAACAATCCGCCCTTGGACTGCTGCAATTGGTCGATCACCGGATTCACCTGCTCCAGCGCCTCTGGCGGCAGCACCAGCTCCGATTGCAGGCGCAGCCAGGTAAAGAAATCCGGCAAGTGCAGGAAACCAATCAGGGCGATGAGAAACAGGATGAAGGGGAACAACGAAAACAGCATCTGGTAGGCCAGAGCCGAAGCATAGGTGGACATTTCGTCCGCAATGAACTCATTGACCGTGCGTATCAGCACACGGTGCAGGGGCAACCCCTTGAGGTCCGGAAAAATCATAGCGTCTCCTTTCGCCGCAAAAAGGTTGAAGTCGATGGCGACTCAGAGGCCGTTTTCTACAACAAATTAGCTTAGTTGGCGAACTGCAAACAATTCCATTGATTGATCGCCCAGGTTAAACCGTAACCTGCACATGAAAACGGCCATCCATGGATGGCCGCTTTGGTGCGTCAACGATCGCGGCGTGTTCAGGCCTTGTCGATGGTTTTTTTCACCGCATCCTTGGCTTTGCCCACTGCTTGCTGGGCTTCGCCTTTTTTCTCCTGCAGCTTGCCTTCAGCCTGCAGCTTGCTGTTGTCGGTCGCTTTGCCAATACCCTGCTTGATGTTACCGATGGCTTCGTTAGCCAGACCTTTTGCCTTATCCGCTGTGCTGCCCATGGTATTTCTCCGTAGAACATTCATTGATCGAACAAAGGGGGTTTGCGTCGTTACCCAAGGTTGACTCGCGGCCATCGCGCAGAGTTTCAATTATTTTCGCCCGGCATTTCATCGCAGATCCGAGGTTAGGCTTTATGTTTGCCGGGCAACCCGGGAGAATGCTCGACCTGTTCAGGCCAAGCACTGAAGATCCAATCTCCGTAGGAATGTTATGAAACTCGATAAAAAGCAGGCCATCGCCCGTAGAAACCAGGAACTGGGTGGTGCGGTGCTGGGCGTCAACAACTGCCATTTCGCGGAGCTGAACCGCAACCGCAATATCTGGTGGTTCGATATCCTGGTGACCCGCCTGGCCATTGGTCAGTACGAGTGGGTGCACCTGCTGCTGCACACCCCGGACACCGACCAGTTGCTGCACCTGAAAGTGCCGACCGTATTCCTGCGGGAAAAAACCGAAGGCCTGGTGGTGCGCAATGAAGGCAAGCGCAAGGCGGCCCTGAGTCTGGAACTGAGCGCCGACAAGGACTCCTTTCTCAAGGACGTACGCCCGGCCGGCACTGGCGTGAGCTTCGCGCAGTTCCAGCAGTAAGACCCACGCAGGCTACACCGCAATAAAAAAGCCCCGCATTGGCGGGGCTTTTTTTGAGCACTGACGTCTACTTCTTCAGGCCAAGTTTCTTCAGCTCTTCGTCACGCAGTTCGCGGCGCAGGATCTTGCCAACGTTGGTGGTCGGCAGCGCATCGCGGAACTCCACCGCCTTGGGCACCTTGTAGCCAGTGACGTTAGCCCGCATGTGCTGCATCACCTGCTCCTTGGTCAGGGTCACCCCCGGCTTGACCACGATGAAGATCTTGATGGTCTCGCCGGACTTCTCGTCCGGTATGCCGATCGCCGCGCACTGCAGAACGCCCGGCAGCGAGACCAGCACGTCTTCCAGTTCGTTGGGATACACGTTGAAACCAGAGACCAGGATCATGTCTTTCTTGCGATCGACGACACGGATGTAGCCATCCGGCTGGATCAGGGCGATGTCACCGGTCTTCAGCCAGCCTTCGCTACTGAGGACTTCATCGGTGGCGTCCTGGCGCTGCCAGTAGCCCTTCATCACTTGCGGGCCCTTGACGCACAACTCGCCGACTTCACCCAGGGGCAATTCGTCGCCCGCGTCGTTGATCACCCGGCACAGGGTCGAAGGCACCGGAATGCCGATGGTGCCGATCTGGATGTTCTGGATCGGGTTGACCGTGGCCACCGGGCTGGTCTCGGTCATGCCGTAACCTTCACAGATCGGGCAGTTGGTCACCGATTTCCAACGCTCGGCGGCCGCCAGTTGCAAGGCCATGCCACCGGACAACGTGACTTTCAGCGCAGAGAAGTCCAGCTTGCGGAAGGCTTCGCTATTGCACAGGGCGACGAACAGGGTATTGAGGCCGACAAAACCGCTGAACTTCCACTTCGACAGCTCCTTGACCATCGCCGGCAGGTCCCGCGGATTGCTGATCAGGATGTTGTGGTTGCCCATGAGCATGATGGCCATGCAATGGAAGGTGAACGCATAGATGTGGTACAGCGGCAGCGGGGTGATGAGGATCTCGCAACCTTCATTGAGATTGGAGCCCATCAGCGCCTTGCACTGCAGCATGTTGGCCACCAGGTTGCGGTGGGTCAGCATCGCGCCCTTGGCCACCCCGGTCGTACCGCCGGTGTATTGCAGCACCGCCACATCGCCACTGGCAGGGTTGGCTTCCTGCACCGGCTGGCCACGGCCCTTGCTCAGTACGTCATTGAATTTGACGGCCTGGGGCAAGTGATAGGCCGGCACCATCTTCTTCACGTACTTGACCACACTGTTGATCAGCAGGCGCTTGAGCGGTGGCAAGAGGTCCGCCACTTCGGTGACGATCACGTGCTTGACCCCGGTCTTGGGCACTACGGCCTCTGCCAGATGGGCCATGTTGGCCAGACAGACCAAGGCCTTGGCCCCGGAATCATTGAACTGGTGCTCCATTTCCCGCGCGGTGTACAGCGGGTTGGTGTTGACCACGATCAGGCCGGCGCGAATCGCACCGAATACTGCGATCGGATATTGCAGGAGGTTGGGCAGCTGCAACGCGATTCGATCACCGGGCTGCAAATCGGTATGCTGTTGCAGGTACGCGGCAAAGGCTCCCGACAGTTCATACAGCTCACCGTAGGTGATTGTCTTGCCGAGGTTGCTAAAGGCCGGTTTGTTAGCGAAACGTTGGCAGGACTGCTTCAACACCGCCTGAATATTCGGATACTCGTCTGGATTGATATCGGCAGCAATCCCAGCTGGGTACTTATCCTTCCAAAAGTCTTCGATCATGGAAGCCCACTCCTCAGCAACGCGAATTCATCATCGCATTTGATGCGATTATTATTTGTCTGTGTTTTTTATTAGTGTCTTTTGTCGGCGAGTCTGACTTTACCTAGGCCGAGAAGTCACAAAGCGCGCCGAGAGTAGCAGCTTTGGAAAAAGCCGCCTAGAGCCAAAAAAGACCTGAATAGTCACATAAATGACTCAAGACCATTTAATGGTCATTTTTAGAGTAAAAAATCTATAGCCTTGATTTCCGCTCTGGCCCGGGGCTTTGCGCCCTCCAGAGGAATCGTGGGCAGCCGTTGCACAACCGGCTTGCCCTCGAGGTAAGACGCCAGGGATCAGGCGATGTCGCGCAACTCGCGACGCAGGATCTTGCCCACCGGCGTCATTGGCAAAGAGTCACGCAGGACAATGTGCTTGGGCACTTTGTAGCCGGTGAAATTCTCCTTGCAGTAGGCCTTGAGCTCTTCAAGGCTGACCCCTGTTTCACGGGGCACGACAAACAGCTTCACCGCCTCGCCGGAGCGCTCGTCCGGCACCCCGATCACCGCGCAGTTGGCGACCTTCGGGTGAGCCATGACCACGTCCTCGATCTCGTTCGGATACACGTTGAAACCCGAGACGATGATCATGTCCTTCTTGCGATCGACGATGCGCACGAAACCGTCCGGGTCGATCACCGCAATATCACCGGACTTGAACCAGCCCTCGGCATCCAGCACTTCTGCTGTGGCCTCGGAGTTGTTCCAGTAGCCCTTCATGATCTGCGGTCCCTTGATGCACAACTCTCCGCGCTCGCCCAGAGGCTGCTCCACTCCCTCGTCATTGATGACCTTCAAGGTAGTGCCCGGCACCGGCAAGCCAACGGTGCCCAGGCGCGATCGGTCGCCATACGGATTGGTACAGGCTACCGGCGAGGTTTCGGTGAGGCCGTAGCCTTCGGTGATCCGGCATCCGGTGAGTTTCTGCCAGCGCTCAGCCGTGGCCTTGACCAGAGCCGTGCCTCCGGAGTTGGTCAGCTTGAGGTTGGAGAAATCCAGGTGCTTGAAGTCCGGATGATCCATCAGCGCCACGAACAGCGTGTTGAGCCCCAGCAGGGCCGAAAAACGCCAGTTCTTCAGCTCCTTGATGAAACCACCGATATCCCGCGGGTTGGTTATCAGTATGTTGTGGTTGCCGGTGACCATCATGCACATGCAGTTCGCGGTGAAAGCATAGATATGGTAAAGCGGCAACGGCGCAATCATCACTTCCTGGCCTTCACGCCATTGGGTCTGACCGTCAGGCCCATGCTGGCCGAGGCAGGCGCGGGCTTGCTGCATGTTGGCCACCAGATTGCCGTGAGTCAGCATCGCGCCCTTGGCCAGGCCAGTAGTGCCGCCGGTGTATTGCAGCACAGCGACATCTTCCAGCCCCACCTGCAGCGGCTTGATCCCCTGGCCACGCCCCAGGCGCAAAGCGCTCTTGAAGGAAATGGCCTGGGGCAGGTGGTAGGCCGGCACCATCTTCTTGATCTTGTCCACCACCGTATTGACCAGCCAACCCTTGGCGGTGGGCATCAGGTCGCCCATCTTGGCCTCGATCAGGAACTGGATCTGGGTATCCCCCAGCACTTCCTGGACCTTCTGCCCGAAAATGTTCAGGTAGACCAGCGCCCGGACCCCGGAGTCCTTGAACTGATGACGCATCTCCCGCGCGGTGTACAGCGGATTGGTGTTAACCACTACCAGGCCGGCCCGCAGGGCGCCGAATACCGCGATCGGGTATTGCAGGACGTTGGGCATCTGCACCGCGATACGATCCCCCGGAACCAGATCGGTACGGCTTTGCAGGTAACCGGCGAAAGCCGCACTGTAGCGTTCCAGCTCGGCGTAGGTGAGGGTCACCCCCATGTTGCTGAAGGCCGGGCGATCGGCGAATTTCTTGCAGGAACGCTCAAACACCTCGATCACCGACTTGTAGGCCCCCAGGTCGATCTCATTGGGGACGCCGGCGGGGCGCTTATCATTCCAGAAATCAGGTTGCATTATTCTTGTCCTCTCAATACCTGAACGATCCGGGCCGCCTCTGTAACGCTGCCAGCGGCGGGGCTCCACGGACGTTAGCAGCTATGGCGGCGCAGGCAAATATGCGTAAGTGTGTCATTAATTTTGTGAATCTAGTGTCCAACCGACCTGCGAATCAGACGTGCACGCACCGATGCGCTATAAAGTGCAGCGTCGACGAGCAAAGGAATCGCCATGACCCACGATACGTTCTGGTTGACCACGAACGACCACCAGCGTCTATTCGTCAACCAGTGGCTACCTGAAAACCCACTCAAGGCGGTGATCCTGTTGTCTCACGGCATGGCCGAGCACAGTGGCCGTTATGCCCGCCTGGCCGCCGCTCTGTGCGCTGAGGGTTATGGACTCTATGCTCCGGACCAGCGCGGCCATGGCAAAACCGCAGAGCACGGGGTACTCGGCCATTACGCTGACCAGGGTGGCTGGAACAAAGTGGTCGGTGACCTGGCCAGCCTCAACCAGCATATCGGCCAGCAACACCCTGGCACGCCTATCGTGCTGCTGGGCCATAGCATGGGCAGCTACATCGCCCAGGCCTACCTGCAGCACCACAGCGCCAGTCTGCACGGGGCAATTCTCAGCGGTTCGAACTTCCAGCCGGTGGCCCTGTACCGCGCCGCCAGCCTGATTGCCCGTGTCGAACGCTGGCGCCAGGGCGGCCAGGGGCGCAGCGCGCTGATCGAGTGGCTGTCCTTCGGCTCGTTCAACAAGGCCTTCAAGCCCAATCGTACTGCCTTCGACTGGCTCAGCCGGGATCCGGCGGAAGTCGACAAATACGTCAATGACCCGCTATGCGGCTACCGCTGCACCAACCAGCTGTGGATCGATTTGCTGGGCGGTCTGCAACAGATCAGCAAGATTGCCAACCTGGTGCAGATCGATCCGGGCCTGCCATTGCTGGTGATGGGCGGCGAATGTGATCCGGTAAGCGCTGGCAAGCGTCTCAAGGATCTGGCCAACGCATTGCGCGAGGCCGGCAGCCAGTGCCTGCAACTCAATATCTACCCGCAAGCACGGCATGAGCTGTTCAACGAAAGCAACCGTGACCAAGTGACCCACGACGTACTGGCCTGGCTGGATCAGGCGCTGCAACACCGCCGGCCACCCCGAGCGGAATAAGCTGGCGTGAAGTCAGTGCGTTCATTTATCTGTCAGAGGATTTCAGCAAGATGACCCAGGTTACCAACACCCCTTACGAAGCCCTGGAAGTCGGTCAGACCGCCCAGTACAGCAAAACCGTCGAGGAGCGTGACATCCAGCTGTTCGCCGCCATGTCCGGCGACCACAACCCGGTGCACCTGGACCCCGAGTTCGCCGCCACCACCATGTTCAAGGAGCGTATTGCCCACGGCATGTTTAGCGGCGCGCTGATCAGTGCCGCGGTGGCCTGTGAATTGCCTGGGCCGGGCACCATCTACATCGGTCAGCAGATGAGTTTCCAGAAACCGGTGAAGATTGGCGACACCCTGACCGTGCGCTTGGAAATACTCGAAAAGCTACCGAAATTTCGCGTACGCATCGCCACCCGTGTGTTCAACCAGCGCGATGAGCTGGTGGTGGACGGCGAGGCCGAGATCCTTGCCCCGCGCAAGCAACAGACCGTGACCCTGCCGACGCTGCCGGCCATCAGCATCGGCTGATGCACCATAGGTGCTGGATTGCCGGCGACCGACCCTGGTCCTGATCTGCCGCCACATTCGCCGGCCAGCCGGCGCCTACAATTTACCCCCCTCCTCTACCTGAACGCTGGCGGTCATGCCGGCGCTCAGGTTGATGCCTTCGGGCACCTTGTCGAGCTTGACCCGCACCGGAATCCGTTGCGCCAGGCGCACCCAGTTGAAGGTCGGCTCCACTTCCGCCAACAGTTGTCCGTCCGGCGTGGCATTGCGGTCGGTGATCCCCCGGCTGATGCTCTCGACGTGGCCCTGCAAGGCATCGCCGGCGCTCATCAGCCAGACCTTGACCGGGTCGCCGACCTGAATCCGCGGCAGCTTGGTCTCCTCGAAATAAGCCTGTACGTAGAAAGTCGAATCATCGATCAGCGCCATCACCGGCTGCCCGGCGTTGACGTAGTTGCCCTCGGCCAGGCGCAGGTTGGTGATATGCCCGTCACGGGGTGCGTGCACCTGGCTGCGGGCCAGGTTCAGTTCGGCAACCTTGGCTTCGGCCTGGGCCTGACGCAGTTCGCCACGGGCGATACCGGCGTTGATCTGGGCGTTCTCCCGCAGCTCGGCACTGATGGCCTGAGGGCCGAGGGCAGCACGGCGACTGGCCTCGTGCTCACGCAGGCTCAGTTGCTGCTGGCGGGTCTGCACCACCGCCTGGGCTTTTTCCAGGGCGGCTTCGAAACGCTCGCGGTCGATGCTCAGCAACAGTTCACCGGCCTTTACCTGCTGGTTGTCCTTCACCTTGAGCTCGCGCACCCAGCCGGACACATCCGGGGCCACGATCACCACGTCGGCACGAATCCGCGCGTCACGGGTCCAGGGGGTCAGCATGTAGTACTGCCACAGGTGATAACCGGCAAAGATCGCCACCGCCACCAGGCTCAGGGTAAACGCGACACGTACGGGTGTACGCATAATCAACTCCTTATAAAGGTCCCAGGACCACAGTGATCACCGTCAATACACAGACGTACAGGGCACAATCGAAAAGTGCTTCGTGCCAGATCCAGCGTCCCAGTCCGGTGACCCGTACCAGTACCCGCAGGACGCCAGTGACAACCAGCGCCAGCACCACATAAATCAGAAACGGGCTGAGCAGCACCCCGCCCAATGACCACTCACGCAGCCCCATGATGTTCCTCCTGCTGCTGGCACCAACTGCGCCAGCTATTTTGCAATTGCAGCACCGCGCCCTTCGCCAGTTTCAGCGCATCACTGGGAGGCTGTTGGCCCAAGGCGTCGAGCAACGCCGCGCTGGGCGCCACCAGGGCATCTTCGCGAATCCCCGCCGGGCCTTGCTCCAGGGTGCGTTGCAGGTACTCGAAATATTCCCGCTGGGCCGCGCTGACCGGTACCTGGGCCACCGCCAGGCTCAAACGCAGGTGCATCAGTTCATCGCCGATATCCAGGCCCAGCAAGCCGTCGTCCCAACGACTGCGTGCCGGCTCCGGCAATTCCGGGTAGTGCCGGGCCAACTGCAGCAGGCGGTCGGCCATGCGCCCGCCGAACCAACTTTCCGCCCCGCGCAGGTTACGCCGGGTCAAACGCACCAGATCACTCAAGGTCGCCGCCAACAAGCGCCTACTGTGCCAGGCTGGGTTACGCAGAATCAGCAAGTGGAAGGCCAGCACCGCAGCGCCCACGCCCAGCACCATGGCCTGGGCGTTGTTGAAGAAGCTGGCAACGTCGAAGCTCATCCGGTTCATCGGCGAAATCAGAACAATGAAGTGCAGGCAGAACGAGGTCGCAGTCGCGCCTATCTTTGGGTTGGCCATACCCAGGGCGCCAAAAAACAAGGGCACGCCCATGGCCATCGCCAACATTGGGAAACCGCTCCACTGAGGCAACAGGATCTGCCCCACGACGAACGCCGCCGGGACCGCCAGGAAGATCCCGCGCATGAAGCTCATGCCGATCTGCGCACCATTCTCGCGGCTGGCGAACAGGCTGCAGACCACGCAAGTCAGGAGCATCGCGCCGGAAGCTGCGGGCCAGGCGGTGGCCATCCAGAAACTGGCTACGGTCAAGAACGCCAAGGCACTGCGGGCACCGAACACCAGGGCCAATGACAGATCCCGGTGAGGCGTCAGGGTCGCTGGCTGCTCCACCGGTGCCCGCCCCTGTTGCACTGCGTCCAGGGCCTGAGTCGCCGCCATGGCGGTATCCAGCAACAAGACCAAACGCGCCAGGCAGAAACCCTGCGCCGGACTGATCGACGGATCGTGGGACGCCTCCGCCAAGCGTGGCCGCAGCGCTTGCAGACTGACGCTGCCCTCTGCAGACAGGGCCTCCTGCACCTCATCCATCCAAGGCTGTAATTGCCGAGTTTCATCGGCGTCCAGTTGCTTCCACTGGCGTCGCACCGAACGGGCAATGCGCAACAACATCAGCAACTTCTGGCTCAGGCCACTGATCGCCCGAGCCCGCTGGCGGCCCAGAGGACCTTCGAACCAGGCATGTTCGCGCTGGGAATCCACGGCGACAATGCGCCCGAGAATCTCCAACAGCCCCTTGCGCGCCAGAGCGTCGCCGGCCAGGGTGGCACGAGCCGCTTGCATCCCGCTCTGCCAGGCGGAACGGGCCTGGTCAGCCAACTGGCGCTCCACCCGCATCGGCCAGATCAGCGCACTGCTGGCGGTGGCACAGATGATCCCCAGGGAGATTTCCGTACAGCGCGCCACCGCCTGATCGAACACCCCCAAAGGATGACTGATCGCAGGCAGGGCAATGATCGCCACGGTGTAGCCGGCCAGCACGAAGGAATAGGACCAGGCGCTGCGCAGCAAAGTCGAACTGGCGGTGCAGAGCCCCAACCACAAGGCCAGGGCCAGCAGGAACAGCCAGGGCGTCTGGGCGAACAAGCCCATAAACAGCACCGACATGATGGTACCGATCAACGTCCCCAACAGTCGTGCCAAGCCTTTTTGCAAAACCATCCCGGACAACGGCTGAGCAACAATGAAAGCGGTCATCAATGCCCAGGCAGGCTGCTCCAGCCCCCAACGCAACGCCAGCCACAACGCCAGACCGCCGCCGAGCAGGGTCTTGATCGCGAATTGCAACGCGGGACGATTGGGAGCAAGCAAGGCCTGCAGGGTAATAGGCACGAACAGAAACTCTTGGAGGGACAGATTAACGATAGTCGCGATGGCTACGAGCGAGCACAGGCTAATTATTAGCTAGCTAACTAAATATCGTCCAGTACTAAATCACACGCATAAAAAAACGCCAGACTGGCTGGCGTTTTCGACAGGCTTTACCTATTACGAACGGGCACGAGCCTGGTTACGCAAGGCTTTGACCTGATCGTGATTGCGTTGCACACCATGGTACTGGCGCTCCACCACGTCACGGATGCTCAGCAGATTGTGTTTGGTGATTTTCTCCAGGGCTTCCTTGTAGGCCTTCAACCCATGATCTTCACCACGTTCGGCCTCATTCAGAACCGATTCTTCGTCCTTGCCAGTCACCAGTGCCTTGAGATCGACCCAGCGACGGTGCAGATCACCGCTGACACTAGTAGAGGTTTCCGGATCGCCGCCCATGGACCGCACTACCGACTGCAGTTCGGCAGCGGCTGTGGCGCAATCGGTGGAGCGCTTGATGAACAGTGCCTTGAGCTCTGGATGCTTGATGTCTTCGGCACAGGTCTTGAACCCTTCCTGACCATCCTTGCTGGTCTCGATCAGGCTGTTGAGTACCGAAATTGCTTCTTTATTCATGTCAGGCATTTTCTGGTTCCTTACGGGTTGCGAGAGTTGGACTGACTGTTGCACCCGTCATGCCAGATTTTTATCTGAATTTTTTCCTTACTTTTCAATAAGTTAATATTTTTAAACGCATCTGTATCCGCGTTATTTGCATGATCTGTCATTTGGCCTGCATGCAGAATGCCTGTATTTTCCATGGCGTTCGAATCACATGAAAAAAGTTGCGTCATGACCCCTGAGACACTTGAACTGCTGATCACCCGGGAAATGCCCTTCGGCAAATACAAGGGGCGCATCCTGGCCGACCTGCCCGGCCCATACCTCAACTGGTTCGCCCGTGAAGGCTTCCCCAAGGGCGAGCTCGGCGGCCTGCTGGCCCTGATGCAGGAAATCGACCACAACGGTCTCTCCGACCTGTTGGACCCGCTGCGCGCCAAACACGGCAAACCCAAGCCCCGCCACTGAAAAGAGCCCGCCATGCCAACATCTGCCGCATTACTTGCCCGCGACGAAGACTATTGGCAAGGCGTCGCCCGACAATTCGACATCGATCCTGGGCCGATCAATCTTGAGAACGGCTACTTCGGGCGCATGACCCGCAAGGTGGTCGAGGAGTACCAGCACAATATCCAGTGGGTGAACCGCAGCAACTCGGTGCATGTGCGCCAGCGCTTCGAACAGCTCGAAGCTCTGCAGATTCGTCGGCAACTGGCCGAACTGCTGGAGGCTCCGGAGACCGCCGTGGCCCTCACCCGCTGCGCCTCCGATGCCTTGCAATCGCTGATCCGCAACTACAACCGCCTGCAACCCGGGGACCAGGTGCTACTCAGCGACCTGGAATACGACACGGTGAAAAGCGCCGTGCGCTGGCTGGCGCGACATCGTGGGGTCGAGGTGATAGAAATCCAGCACCAGCATCCAGCCAGTTTTGACAGCCTGGTCGACACCTACAGAGACGCTTTCGAGCGCTACCCGCGAATCAGGCTGATGCCCCTGACCTACGTGACCCACCGCAGCGGTCTGGTGATGCCGGTCCAGGCCATTGCCAGCGCCGCCCGGGAACACGAGGTCGATATCATTCTTGACGGTGCCCACGCCCTGGGCCAGATCGATTTCGACTTGCCACAACTAGGCATCGCCTTTGCCGGCTTCAACCTGCACAAATGGATAGGCGCACCGCTGAGCCTGGGCTTCATCTATATCCACCCGGAGCGCCTGGAGGACATCGATCCGGACATGGGCGAGTTCCACTTCCCGGCTGACGACATCCGTGCCCGCACGCCCTATAGCACGCCCAACATTCCCGCGCTGATGACCTTGCCCCTGGTGTTCGAAGAGCACCGAGCCATGGGCGGTTCAGCGGTCAAGGGCGCGCGCTTGAACTACCTGCGCAACACCTGGACCGAAGCGGCCCGCGAGATCCCGGGAATCGAAGTCCTGACTCCACAGGACCCGCGCCTGTGCTGCGCGATCAGCGCCTTGCGCTTCACTCGGCACCAGGATCAGCAAGTCCTGGTGGATCGCCTGCTGCAGGAATACAACCTGTTCACCGTCACCCGCAATGGCGCCGGCTTCGGCCCCTGCATCCGCATTACCCCGGGGCTGGTGACACCGCTTGAACATATCCAGAAACTGATTGCGGCGCTCGGCGAACTGGCCGGCCAATAAGCCGTAATGCCCTGCAACGCCTCTCGACCTGTAGCCGCTGCGACAAGTTGGGACAAGGCTCAAAGCACCTTGGAGGCATGTCTCTGGCGACGCCGATCGCAGCCTGCAACGGCCGCAACACGAGTCTGCTGAGGCTGTGCTTTTCTTCAAGCAAAAAAAACGGTGCACCGACCAAGCGCACCGTAAAGCCGTAGAACACACCAACGAATCGGGTAAACCTTCAGTCCAGCAGGGCCAGGGCCTCTGCCGTGCACTCTTGAATCCGCGCCCAGTCGCCGTTCTTGATCCACTCCGGATCCAGCATCCAACTGCCGCCCACGCACATCACATTCTTCAAGGCCATGTAGCTCTTGATATTGGCCGGGCCAACGCCGCCAGTCGGGCAGAACTTCACTTCGCCGAACGGACCGCCCAAGGCCTTGATCGCCGCTACGCCACCGCTGACTTCCGCCGGGAACAGTTTGAAGCGGCGATAGCCCAGGGCATAACCCTCCATGATTCCGGAGGCATTGCTGATCCCCGGCAACAGCGGGATCGGGCTGGCGACACTGGCTTGCAGCAGATCCCGGGTGATACCCGGGGTGACGATGAACTGCGAGCCCGCCACTTCTGCAGCAGTCAGCATTTGCGGGTCGAGCACGGTGCCGGCGCCGGTCAGCAGTTCCGGACGCTGCTCGCGCAGGATCTGGATGGCCTTGAGGCCGAACTGCGAACGCAGGGTCACTTCCAGAGCGGTCAGGCCGCCGGCTGCCAGGGCGTCAGCCAGTGGCAGCACATCCTGCTCACGGGCAATGGTGATCACCGGCAGGATCCGCGCCTTGGCGCAAAGGCTGTCGATCAGGGCAACTTTGTCCGCCATGGAAACGGTCGGGGAGAGGTTTGTCATAGCGGCTGATCCTTGGCTCATGGGCACCAGTAAATCTCTAACGGGGTTTGCAGGAAGGCGCGAATCGGCATTTCGGCGACAGCGTCACCAGCCAGTGCGGCACTCAGGGTGGTCAATTTGGACTGACCGGAAATCGACAACAGGCTGTTGCGCGCCGACGCCAGCAAGGCCCGGCTCATGCTCAGGCGCTGATGGGGCACCGTCGGCGCCAGCATCGCCCAGCAGCGACGAGTGCCATCGGCCTTCAGCGCCTCGGCCAGGTTCGGACTGTTGGGGAACAGCGAGGCGGTGTGACCGTCATCGCCCATGCCCAGGACCAGCACGTCGATGCCCGGCAGTTCGGCCAGCAGGCGATCCGCTTGCTGGGCCGCCTCTTCAAGACTCGGCGCAGCGCTGTAGAGGCTGAGGAAACGCGCCTTGGCCACCGGCCCCTGGAGCAGATAACGCTTGAGCAGGCCGGCATTGCTGTCGGCATGTTCCACCGGCACCCAACGCTCGTCCGCCAGGGTGATCAGCACCTTGGACCATTCCAGCTCCTGCTTGACCAGGACCTGGAAAAACGCCACCGGACTGCGGCCGCCGGACACCACCAGGGTCGCATTACCCCGCGCGGCAATAGCCTCGCGCAGGAGCGAAGCGACTTTCAGCGCCTGCCCCTCGGCCAGCAAGGCCGGGCTGCGGAATTCGTGGGCACGCACACCCACCGGCAGTTGCAATTCAGATATCGCCATACCAAGACCTCCCATCCCGCGTGATCAGTGCAATAGAGCTCATCGGCCCCCAGGACCCAGCCGCGTATGGCTTGGGCGCATCACCGGATTTCTTCCAACCGGCAATCAACTGGTCACACCACTTCCACGCGGCTTCGATTTCATCTTTGCGCACAAACAGGTTCTGATTGCCACGCATCACTTCCAGCAACAACCGCTCGTAGGCATCGGGAATCCGCGCACTGCGATAGGTATCGGAAAAATTCAGCTGCAACGGACCGCTGCGCAGCTGCATGCCTTTATCCAGGCCCTGCTCCTTGGTCATCACCCGCAACGAGATACCTTCATCCGGCTGCAGGCGGATGATCAGCTTGTTGCTGATCTGCAGGCGCTGCTCGGGGGCGAAGATATAGTGCGACGGCTCTTTGAAGTGGATGACGATCTGCGACAGCTTTTGCGGCATGCGCTTGCCGGTACGCAGGTAGAACGGCACCCCGGCCCAGCGCCAGTTACGGATATCGGCGCGCAGGGCGACGAAGGTCTCGGTGTCGCTCTGGGTGTTGGAGTTTTCCTCCTCCAGATAGCCCGGCACCGATTGGCCTTCACTGTGACCGGCGATGTACTGGCCGCGCACCACCTGGGTGGTCAGGCCTTCCGGGCTGATGGGCGCCAGGGCCTTGAGCACCTTGACCTTCTCGTCACGGATGCTGTCCGCGGAAAGGTCGGCCGGCGGGTCCATGGCGATCAGGCACAGCAGTTGCAGCAGGTGATTCTGGATCATGTCCCGCAGCTGGCCGGCCTTGTCGAAATAACCCCAGCGACCTTCGATGCCGACCTTCTCGGCCACGGTGATTTCCACGTGGGAGATGTAGTTCTGGTTCCACTGGGTTTCGAACAGGCTGTTGGCGAAACGCAGGGCAATCAGGTTCTGCACCGTCTCCTTGCCCAGGTAGTGGTCGATACGGTAAATGCGGGTTTCCGGGAAAAACTGCGCCACGGCATCGTTGACCTTGCGCGAGGAATCCAGGTCCGAGCCGATGGGTTTTTCCAGGACTACGCGGCTGTGCTGATTGAGCCCGACCTTGGACAGGTTCTCGCAAATGGCGCCGTACACCGCTGCCGGGGTGGCAAAGTAGGCGATCAGCCGCTGTTCGCTACCGGCGCGCTCCGCCAGGGCTAGATAATCCTCGGCCTTGAGGAAATCCACATGCAGGTAGCTCAAGCGAGCGAGAAAGGTCTGCAGAACCTCGGCATCGAGTTCCTTGTCACCGACATACTTGCGTAATTCGGTTTCGATATTCGCCAGGTGCTCCAGCTCAGTGCCCGGCTCACGTGCCAGGGCCAGGATGCGCGTATCGTCGTGTAGCAGACCCGCGGCATCGAGTTGGTACAAGGCAGGAAACAGCTTACGCAGTGCCAGATCGCCCAGCGCGCCGAACAAGGCAAAGGTGCAGGGTTCAACCGTAATCGAAGGCATGATGTTTGTTCTTTTATCAAGTTAAGCTACAAATACCTTTTTTCAAGGCATCACTCAAGGAAAAATGTAGTAATAAACACAACATTTTTACAAAATACAGATTCCCGGTGGTGGTCGTTCCGGGCCATCAGTAGGATAGGCCACCGCCGAAGCCCGGCTAAGCCTGGCTTCCCTGCATTGCCGACCTAGGAAACCTTAATGGACCGCATGCGCAATCTTCTGGAACACATCCAGAACCGCCTTGAAGAACTGAACAAGGCGGAACGTAAAGTCGCCGAAGTCATCCTGCTCAACCCGCAGCAGGCGACTCGCTTCAGCATCGCCGCACTGGCCCAGGCTGCCTCGGTCAGCGAACCGACGGTCAATCGCTTCTGCCGGTCATTCGGCGTCAGCGGCTATCCGGAACTCAAGCTGCAACTGGCCCAGAGCCTGGCCAGCGGTGCAGCGTATGTCAGCCGCGCGGTCGAGGCCGACGACAACCCCGAAGCCTACACGCAAAAGATCTTCGGCAGCGCCATCGCCTCCCTGGACAGCGCCTGCCAGGCCCTGGACCCGAACCTGATCAGCAAGGCCGTTGACCTGTTGATCCAGGCCCGGCAGATCCACTTCTTCGGTCTCGGCGCTTCGGCCCCGGTGGCCCTGGACGCCCAGCACAAATTCTTCCGCTTCAACCTCGCCGTCACCGCACACGCCGATGTGCTGATGCAACGGATGATCGCGTCGGTGGCCCATACCGGCGAGCTGTTCGTGATCATTTCCTACACCGGCCGCACCCGCGAACTGGTGGAAGTGGCGCGTATCGCCCGGGAAAACGGCGCCTCGGTACTGGGGCTGACCGCGGAAAACTCGCCACTGGCCAAGGCCAGTACCTTGAGCCTGAACATCCCGCTGCCGGAAGACACCGACATCTACATGCCGATGACCTCGCGGATCATTCAGCTCACCGTGCTCGACGTGCTGGCCACCGGCATGACCCTGCGCCGGGGCGTGGATTTCCAGCCGCACCTGCGCAAGATCAAGGAAAGCCTCAACGCCAGCCGTTACCCGGTGGGCGACGAGTTCAACTGAGTCGATTCCATTCGCTGACCAGCGCAACAACGCCCGGCCACTCCCACACCATCAGTTGTGGGAGTCGGCCTGCCGGCGCAAGCCTCCTTGAAGCCTACCCCGCCGCCCGCGCCTGCAAGCTCAGGTGCGCCTGCTCTCCCGGCGCCAGGCACAGGCTGTCGGTGCCCCCGACAGCCGCTTCGACACAGACGAAACGCGACACCTCATTCCAGCTCACTCCCAGCAAAGGCCGGGTGCCGGGATGCCAGACCACGGTGTCGGCATCGTCACCGGTATCGATGCACAATTCGCGCTGCCAGGCGTGATCCTTGAGCTGCAATTCGCCTTCATGCTGGAACACCCGCTGACACCCGCCCTGCACCCGCAACTCGCCCTGCTGCTGGCAAGCCTGACGGTTCAGTTGGTCATAACCCTGAGCGCCATCGAGCCCAGACAGCGCTATCTCACCAACATCACCAATACGCCAGTAGGCGTGCAGAGCCTGGCTCAATTGGCAGGGTTCAGTGTCCTGGTGCTCGGTGCTCAGGCGCAGATCCATGCTCTGGCCCAGGTGCGCATGCAGGTCGACCTTCCAGTCGCACAGTTGCAACTGCCAGTGCAGGCGCACGCCGTCCTCATCACTGCTGCTGTCCAGTAGCTTCCAGTCCAGCAGCCGCGCCCAGCCATGGGAAGGCCAGGCATTTTCGCTGGGGTGGCGGCCATACCAGGGCCAGCACACCGGCACCCCACCACGGATCGCCCCCACCTGCGGCCACTTCGACGCGCACCACAACCAGGGCTTTTGTCCGCTAGGTTGAAAGTGCAGCAACTGCGCGCCCTGGCGACTGAACACCGCCTGACACAGCGGGTGATCGATCACCAGTACGTCGCGCAGTTGATAGCGCTCCCAGGCAAACACCGGGCGCTCGCGCAAGGATATGAAAAAGCGTTGTAGCGGATGCTCATGCATGGGCCGCAGTCCTGAAAATCAATGCTGTCTCGCTACTCATGAGGGAGGCGCACTCCCGACAAAAAAAAGCGGACGGCCAGGCCATCCGCAAAATGCGCACATAGAGCAGGAGCTTATCGCAACAGCCTTAGAACACCGACTGAATTTTCAGGCCGGCCACCAGCGCGTTATCAACTTGATCCACACCGCCCGGGTGAGTGATGTACTGCAGGTTGGGACGCACGGTCAGCCAGTTGGTGACGTGGAAGCCGTAGTTGATCTCGTAGTTGTATTCGGTGTCGCGCAGCGGCATGTACAGCGGGTTGTCGTAGCTGCTGATGCCGTTGTCCTCGTTGATCAGCTGGGCATTCTTGCGCACATCGTCGTTGACGTGGATCCGCGCAAAACCGATGCCGACGTCATCTTTCGGACGCGCATCGAACGGCCCCTTGTACACGAACATCAGCGACTGATAGTTGTCGACGACGTTGGTGTCCTTGTCGTGGAAGGTGGCGTTGGCGGCGATGTTCAGACCACGGGAAGCGTCACCATTGTGCGTGGTGAGTTGCTGCTGCCCGACGAACCAGTAGCCGTGCTTGCTGTTGTGCACGCGATAGGCATCACCCGTGTCCGCAGCATCCTGACCGTTGACGTCCTTGCGCACATCATTGGCATCCGCCGTGCTCTTGTAGTAACCGACGCGGTATTCGCCCGGCAGGTTGTTGACCTTCGGCGACCAGACCAGCTCGATCGGCAGCACCGTGCCCTTGGTCCCGCTGCCGCTGAGTTTGAAGCCGTTGCCGTGCTCCAGTTGCGACGGGTTCTGGTTGTAGGCGCCGATCTGCGCATACAGCTCGGGGGTGATGTTGTACTTGATGCGCAGCGCTGCCTGGCTGACTGGCCAGTTGTACCAGATACCGGTCGCCCAGTTGCCCACTTGGGAACCGCAGAACGCCAGGTTCTGGAACTCGCAGGGGAAGGTGTTGAAGTCTTCGCCTTCGCCGAAGTAACCGGCCTTCACGTCCAGCTTGCCGTCGAGGAACTGATGCTGGATCCACAGTTGGGTCAGGCGCACCATGTGGCCACGGCCGTAGACCTCTTGGGAGGAGCTCAAGGTGCCGGCACGCGGGTCGCCGACACGGTCATTGGAAATGTTCTGACCATTGCGGTTGGTGAGCTGGATCTTGGCCTGGGTGTTATCCCAGCCCCAGAGCTTTTGCAGATCCAGCGCCACACCCAGGCCAAACTGGTCGCTGTAGCGCCCGGTCTTGTCGTCGTTGTAGCCGCCGCGCAGGTTGGCACCCATCTCACCAACGTAGTCGGCCTTGATGTCGATACCCTGCTCGATCAGCTTGGTGCGCTCACCGCCCCAGTCGCCGGTCATCCACTTGGAATCGGCGCTGAATGCTTCATCGGCCATCGCATTGCCGGACAGGACCAGCGCCGCCACTGCCGACAACTGACAGAGCCGCCGGGTAGTGCTGTGTTGCTTCTTCATCCCTACATCCTCGTCTTTATTGTTATTAACGATTTATCCAACGTGGTTTACAGCAATTACGACAGATGACAGGCCATCCGCCACGGATTCAACGCCCCTTGAACTGCGCCACGTTGCCGCTACGGGCCTCTGGAGCCGACGCACCGGCCGCCCCCAGGCGCTCACCGCTCTGGGCATCGAACAGCAGCACCCGGGCCGGATCGAACTGCAATGTCAGGGTTTCCCCCGCCTCGGGCGCCTGGTCCGGAGCCAGGCGGCAGCAGACCTTGGTGCCATTGAGCGTGACAAAGACCAGGGTGTCAGGACCGGTAGGCTCGATCACCTGGACCTCGGCGCGAATGCTCGGCAGACCATTGGCTTCGGCCGGGGCCAGGGAGATCTGTTCCGGACGAATGCCGAGGATCACTTCACGATCCTCAAGGCCTGCGTCCTGCATGCCCAGGGGCAACTCGCAACGGGCCTGGCCACTGTCCAGCAGGGCCAGCAGGCGGCCGTCCTTGCGCTGCAGGCGCAGGGGGATGAAGTTCATCGGCGGCGAACCGATGAAGCTCGCCACGAACAGGTTGGCCGGGTCGTTGTAGATCTGCTTCGGCGTGCCGAACTGCTGGATGATCCCGTCCTTCATCACCGCCACCTTGTCCCCCAGGGTCATGGCTTCGATCTGGTCGTGGGTGACGTAGACCGTGGTGGTTTTCAGGCGCTGGTGCATCAGCTTCATTTCCGTGCGCATCTCGACCCGCAGCTTGGCGTCGAGGTTGGACAACGGTTCGTCGAACAGGTAGATCTTCGGCCGCCGCGCCAGGGCCCGGCCCATGGCCACCCGCTGTTGCTGGCCACCGGAAAGCTGGCCCGGCTTGCGGGTCAGCAGGTGCTCGATCTGCAGCAGCTTGGCTACCCGCGCCACTTCCGCGTCGATCTCGGCGGTGGGCATCTTGCGGATCTTCAGGCCGAAGGCGATGTTGTCGCGCACGCTCATGGTCGGGTACAGCGCGTAGGACTGGAACACCATGGCGATGTCACGGTCCTTGGGGCTCATGCCACTGATGTCGGCATCGTCCACCAGGATCGCCCCGCCGCTGATGTTCTCCAGCCCGGCGATGCAGTTCATCAGGGTGGATTTACCGCAGCCGGACGGGCCGACGAGGATCAGGAACTCGCCGTCGTCGATCTTCAGTTCAATGTTTTTCAAGGTGTCCGGCAGGCCGGCACCGTAGGTCTTGTTGACGTTGCGTAATTCGAGAGTTGCCATGCCTTACCCCTTGACCGCGCCGGACGTCAGCCCGCGCAGGAAATACTTGCCGGCGAAGATGTAGACCAGCAGTGTCGGCAGCCCAGCGATCATCGCCGCCGCCATATCAACGTTGTATTCCTTGACCCCGGTGCTGGTGTTCACCAGGTTGTTCAGGGCCACGGTGATCGGTTGCACATCGCCACTGGCGAACACCACGCCGAAGAGGAAGTCGTTCCAGATCTGGGTGAACTGCCAGATCAGGCAGACCATGATGATCGGCACCGACATCGGCAGCAGGATCTTGCCGAAGATGGTGAAGAAACCCGCGCCATCCAGGCGCGCGGCCTTGACCAGCGCATCCGGAATACTCACGTAGTAGTTGCGAAAGAACAGGGTGGTGAACGCCAGGCCGTAGACCACGTGCACCAGCACCAGGCCGGTGGTGGTGTTGGCCAGGCCGAACTTGCCGAGGGTGAACGAGGCCGGCAGCAACACCGTCTGGAACGGCAGGAAGCAGCCGAACAGCAGCAGGCCGAAGAACAACTGCGAACCGCGAAAGCGCCACATCGACAACACGTAACCGTTCATCGCGCCAATGAAAGTGGAGATCAGTACCGCCGGCACGGTGATCTTCACCGAGTTCCAGAAGTAGCCGCCCACCGTGTCCCAGGCCTTGATCCAGCCGATGCCGTCGACCACCTGGGGCCAGCTCAGCAGGTTGCCGGTACGGATATCTTCCGGAGTCTTGAAGCTGGTGAGCAGCATCACCACCAGCGGTATCAGGTACACCGCCGCCGCCAGCAGCAGGGTGGCGTAGATGGCGATGCGGCTGAAGTTCAGCCGTGGCTTGAGCAACGAATCAGTCATGGCGCTTGCCTCGCAGCTCGGAGTACAGGTACGGCACCAGGATGGTCAGCACTGCGCCGAGCATCAGCATGGCGCTGGCCGAACCGATGCCCATCTGGCCGCGACTGAAGGTGAAGGAATACATGAACATCGCCGGCAGGTCGGAGGAGTAACCCGGGCCGCCCGCGGTCATTGCCGCCACCAGGTCGAAACTCTTGATCGCGATATGCGCAAGGATCATGAAGGCGCTGAAGAACACCGGGCGCAAGCTCGGCAGGACGATCCTCAGGTAGATGGTCGGCAAGCTCGCGCCATCCACCTGGGCAGCGCGAATAATCGACTGGTCGACACCGCGCAGCCCAGCGAGGAACATCGCCATGACAAACCCCGAGGCCTGCCATACCGCAGCGATCACCAGGCAATAGACCACCCGGTCCTGATCCACCAGCCAGTCCAGGCGAAAGCCTTCCCAGCCCCAGTCACGCAGCATCTTGTCCAGGCCCAGGCCGGGGTTGAGCAGCCACTTCCAGGCCGTGCCGGTGACGATCATCGAAAGGGCCATGGGGTACAGGTACACAGTGCGAATAAAGCCTTCCTTGCGGATGCGCTGGTCCAGCAGCACCGCCAGGAAGACCCCCAGCACCAGGCTGATGCCAATGAACATGCCACCGAAGACCGCAAGATTCTTGCTCGCCACCCACCAGCGGTCGTTGTCCATCAGGCGGGCGTACTGCTGCAGGCCAACCCACTTGTAGCTCGGCATGAAGCTGGAGTTGGTGAAGGACAGAATGAAGGTCCAGATGATGTAGCCGTAGAAACCCACGAGCACGATGACCATGCTCGGCGCCAGCACCAGCTTGGGCAGCCAGCGCTGCAGTGCGTCCAGGGGTGAGGCCTTGCTGAAAACCGCCACAGAGCTCATCGCAATAACCCGGTTGAAGAAATGGAACCTCAGCCTGTAGGAGCCGGCTTGCCGGCGAACGACACGACACGCTGTGCCGGGCACAGCGCTTCGCCGGCAAGCCGGCTCCTACAGGGGGAGAGGTGAACAAGGGGCCGCAGGCGTGCCTGCGGCGCCGGACTCTACTGCGCGGCCTTGACCGCCGAGGCAAGTTGCGCACTGGCCTTGGCCGGATCCGCATCCTTGTCGTTCATGAAGTTGGTCACCACGTCGAAGATCGCGCCCTGCACCGCCAGGGAAGTGGCCATGTTGTGCGCCATGCTCGGCTGCAGGCCGCCGGTCTTCTCGTCCGCCAGGAAGTCCTTGGCCGACGCCTGGGCACAGGAGTCGAAGCCTTCGGCGCTCATGTCATTGAGCATGTCGGTACGCACCGGAATCGAGCCCTTGTTGATGCTGAAGACTTTCTGGAAGTCCTTGCCCAGGGCGACCTTGGCCAGGTCCTGCTGGGCAGCGATGTCACCCTTGCGATCGGCCTTGAGCTTGAACACCGCCAGGGAGTCGATGTTGTAGGTGAAGGCCTTGTCAGTGCCTGGGAACGCCACGCACTGGTAGTCCTTGCCGGCGATTTTCTTCGCCGCAGTCCACTCGCTCTTGGCCCAGTCGCCCATCATCTGCATGCCAGCCTTGCCACCGATCACGTCGGCGGCGGCGATGTTCCAGTCACGCCCGGCGCGGTTGGGGTCCATGTAGCCGGTGATCTTCTTCAGCTCGGTGAAGGCCTTGACCATTTCCGCGCCGGCGAGGGTTTTCTGGTCCAGGTCCACCAGGGCTTTCTTGTAGCCCTCGGCGCCCATCACCGAGAGCACCACGTCTTCGAACACGGTGCTGTCCTGCCACGGCTGGCCGCCATGGGCCAGGGCGATGAAGCCGGCAGCCTTGAGTTTGTCGCCGGCGGCATAGAACTCTTCGAGGGTGGTCGGTGCCTTGTCGATCCCGGCTTTCTTGAACACTTCGGGATTGATCCACAGCCAGTTGACCCGGTGGATGTTCACCGGCACGGCCACGTAGTCACCTTCGTACTTGACGGTGTTGGCCACCTTGGACGAGAGCAGGCCGTCCCAGTTTTCCGCCTTGGCCACATCCTTGAGGGTGTCGGTGCTGAGCAGGCCAGTGCTGCCCCACTCCTGGATATCCGGGCCCTTGATCTGCGCCACACCCGGCGGGTTGCCGGCCACGGCGCGGCTTTTCAGCACGGTCATCGCGGTGGAACCACCACCACCAGCCACGGCACCGTCCTTCCAGGTGAAGCCGTCTTTTTCCACTTGGGCCTTGAGCACATCGACGGCCGCTTTTTCACCGCCCGAGGTCCACCAATGGACAACTTCCACGGAACCTTTGGAGTCGGCGGCGAGGGCACTCAGGGGAAACAGAGAGGCAAGGGAAATGACAGTGGCGAGGCGAGAAATCGCATTCATTTGAAGTACCTTTCTTGTTGTTATGCATGCAAGTCTGGTGCTTGCGCTGCACACGAGTCTAAACAGCCTAGTCGAACGTTCGGGTAACGAAGCGACGGTGAAATGTCACGACATGGTTACACAAGGCCCGGAACAGACGCTTGGGCCAAAGCCGAGGCGATGCTCGGTGCCAGGGGCAGACGGGGAATCAGTACGGCTTGCCAGGTGTGATAGAGGTCCGGCTTGCCGCCCCAGATCTCGGCAGCCGGGCGGTTGTCACTGCCCAGCTCGTGATGCCAGCTGCCCTGTTGGCGATCGATGAAATGTGCTTCACAGAACTCCCAGAAACGCCGGTACCAGGTCTCGTACTGCTCCTGGCCGGTGCGCCTGAGCAAGGCACTGGCGGCAGCGCTGGCCTCGGCGTGAGTCCAGTGCAGGCGCTGGCGAACCACCGGCCGGTTGTCCCAGTCCAGGGTGTAGACAATGCCCGGGGCGCCGTCCACGTCCCAGCCGTTGCGACAGTTGTTCTCGAACAACCGTTGCGCATCCAGCACCAGCCACCCCGGAGTCAGCATGCCGGCCTGAACCCGCGACGCTTCCAAGTGCAGCAGCAAGCGCGCCCATTCAAAACCGTGGCCCGGCGTAGTGCCGAAGGGCCGGAAACCGTCGGCGGGAAAGGCCTGGTTGTAGTCCGGCAAAGGCTGCCAGAACGGATCGAAATGCTCGATCACCATGAAGTCATTGGCAGCGGCATGCTGATGGATCACCCGCTCGACGATGCGCAGCGCCCGATTGAGCCAGCGCGGGTCCTGGGTGACATCGGCCAGGGCGAGAAAGGCCTCGGTGGCGTGCATGTTGCTGTTGGCGCCGCGATAGGCTTCCTGTTCGCTCCAGTCGCGGTTGAAGGACTCGCCCATGGCGCCCTCCTCTTCGCTCCAGAAATGCCCGTCAATGACCCGGATCGCTTCCGCGAGCAAGGTCTCGGCCCCGGGCCGCCGCGCCACCACCGCGGAGCTGGCGGCCAGGGCGACAAAGGCATGCAGATAGGCAGCCTTGATGCTGTTGCCATCCGCCTGCCCTGCCACGGCAAACCAGCCGCCGTGCTCGGCATCGCGCAACGGGCCCATGAGCGCGGCGATACCGTGGTCCACCAGCCCGGCATAACCCGGCAGGCCCTGGATGTGAGCCATGGCAAAGCTGTGGGTCAGGCGCGCGGTGTTCATGCTTTCGGCCTGGGCGCCAGCGGACAGGCGACCCTGGGCATCGAGGTTACCGAAGCCTTCGGCGAGCCGTGAGGCCTTGGCAAAATCCAGCAGGCGCAGGCCTTCGGCGGCAAGCCAGGCCTGATGTGCAGGTGCATTCAGCCAGCTACTGAATGGCAGGGAAAGAGCGTCCATGGGTGACCTGTTGTTGTTTTTATCGAAGGCTTGAGTCTAATCAAGCCATGCGCAACCGCAGGTAACGAAGGACCAGCACAATGTCACTGACCGGTGACATTCCACCACCCCGTAGGAGCCGGCTTACCGGCGAAGAGGCCCTTGAGCCTTGTAGTGCCTTTGAGGACGCCTTCGCTGGCAAGCCAGCTCCTACGCAAGTCAGCGCCGACACGGACGACCGTTCAGTCGAAGGTCCGAGGCAGGTACAGGGTCACCCGCAAGCCGCCTTCGCGCAGGTTCTGTAGGCTGACTTCGCCGCCATGGCTATGGGCGATGTTGCGCGCGATGCCCAGGCCCAAGCCATAACCCTGCTGCTGCCCAGCCAGGCGGAAGTGCGGCTCGAACACCTGTTCCAGGCGCTGCTCCGGTACACCCGGGCCTTCGTCATCCACGTGCAGGACAAAGCCGCTATCGTCGTCTTCGATGTGCAGATGGGCGTTCTGCCCGTACTTCAGGGCGTTGTCGATCAGGTTACCCATGCAGCGCTTGAGCGCCAGGGGCTTGCCCGGGTAGCTGGCCAGCGCCCGGCCCTGCTGGGTCACCCGGCCATTACCCTGGGGCGCCAGGTAAGGCTCCACCAGGCAGTCGAGTACCTGATTGAGGTCCACCGGTTCGATGTTCTCGTGGATATCGGTGTCCTTGACGCATTGCAGTGCGCCTTTGACCAGCAGTTCCAGTTCATCCAGGTCGCGGCCGAACTTGGCTTGCAGTTGCTCGTCCTCCAGTAATTCGACCCGCAGGCGCAGACGGGTGATGGGGGTGCGCAGGTCATGGGAGATGGCGCTGAACAGTTGGCTGCGTTCGGTCAGGTAGCGGCTGATGCGCTCACGCATGCTGTTGAAGGCCCGGCCGACTTCCACCACTTCACTGCCACCGCCCTCCGCCACCGGCTCGACATCGGCGCCCAGGGACATGTCCCGCGCGGCCCGGGCCAGGCGCTTGAGGGGCCGGCTCTGCCAGTGCACCAGCAGGCCAATGAACAGCAGCAGGAAGCCGCTGGTGAGCAAGATGAACCACACCTGCTGAGCCGGCAGGCCCTGTTCTTCGAGGCTGGTGTAGGGCTCGGGCAGCAGCGAGGCGATGTACAGCCATTCCCCCGGGGCCATCTGGATCTGGGTCACCAGCACCGGTGGGTTCACCGGTTCCAGGGTCAGGGCGTAATGGGCCCAGGAACGCGGCAACTCGTCGAGCTTGAGGCCGCCATTGAAGATCCGCAGGTCGTCGGGGCTGACAAAGGTCACGGAAATATCCGCGTCGTTGCCCAAGGATTGGCGCAGCACCTGCTCCACCGCTTGCAGCACCGCCTCTTTGCGCGGGGTGGCCGGCAGCACCTGCATGCCCAGGGGCTTGTCATTGAGGGTCACGACAAACCGGGTACCGCCCATGCTGCGCAACTGGTCCAGCACCAGAGGCCGATAGGCCACCGGCAACGAACGCAGGTAACTGACGCTGGCAGTCATCGAATGGGCCAGGCTGCGGGCACTGGTCACCAGCCCTTCG
Source organism: Pseudomonas sp. Fl5BN2 (assembly GCF_009908205.1). Lineage (NCBI taxonomy): Bacteria > Pseudomonadati > Pseudomonadota > Gammaproteobacteria > Pseudomonadales > Pseudomonadaceae > Pseudomonas > Pseudomonas sp. Fl5BN2. The sequence goes on from NZ_JAAARL010000006.1 coordinate 260,407, forward strand.
AGCTGGGTGGCACGCAACTGCGAAACCCAGATCACGCTGGACAGGGCCTGGGCGAACAGCACCGCCAGCAGAGTCAGGAGCAGCATCCGCCCCAGCAGCGAGCGAGGCACCGGCAGGCGCCGAAGCACTCTGCGCAACGCCTCAGTGGCCATTGCCGGCAACCACATTGGCTGCCAATTGATAACCGCTGCCGCGCACGGTACGGATCAGCCGCGGCGGTTTTTCCGTGTCTCGCAGGCGCTGACGCAGGCGGCTCACCGCCATGTCGACGATGCGGTCCAGGGGCATCAAGTCGCGGCCGCGGGTGGCATTGCCGATGGTGTCGCGATCGAGGATTTCCTGGGGGTGATCGAGAAACAGCTTGAGCAGGGCGAAATCGGCGCCGGAGAGAATCACTTCCTCGCCGTCGTTGTGGAACAGTCGGTGACTGATCACATCCAGGCGCCATTCGTCGAAGCACAGCACTTCACCGGCAATCCGCTCTTGAGCGAACTGGGCGCGGCGCAGCAGGGCCTTGATCCGCGCCTGCAGTTCACGGGGGCTGAAGGGCTTGCCCAGGTAGTCGTCGGCGCCCAGCTCCAGACCGATGACCCGGTCGGCTTCGTCGGAGCTGGCGGTGAGCATGATGATCGGCACCTGGCTGCGCTTGGCGTGCTGGCGGATCCAGCGGCACAGGCTGAAGCCGTCTTCGTCAGGCAGCATCACGTCGAGGATCACCAGGTCGCTGGGCGCGTCATTCAAGGCCTGGCGAAAGCCGGCGCCGTCAGCCGTAGTGCGCACCTGGAAACCGCAGCGGCTGAGGTAGGTTTCCAGCAGCTCGCGAATTTCCTGATCGTCGTCAACCAACAAAATCGACTTACTGACTGAACTCACCGGGGCGGTCCTTATTGTTAGGCAGGGAGCGCGATTATGCCTGATGGTGGCAGGCCTGTTACGGCCTCTTCGCCGGCAAGCCGGCTCCTACAGCTGGCTGCCAGGCGTCAACCCTGGGCCTGCTCCAGGGCCACGCCGGCACCGGTCAGCCCGGAATAGGGCGCGGTCACCAGCCACACCGGGATGCCCTTGAAGTAATCGCTCATGCAACCCTTGTCGGCAAAGCTCTTGGCGAAGCCGCTGTGGATGAAGAAGTCGGCGAAACGGGGAATCACCCCGCCGACGATATACACCCCGCCCCGAGCGCCAGTGGTCAGCACATTGTTGCCCGCCACTCGCCCCAGCCAGCAGCTGAACTGCTCCAGCACTTCGCGGGCAATCGGGTCGCCGGCCAGCCCGGCAGCGGTGATGGCTTCCGGGGTATCGAGGCGTGGTTCATGGCCGTCCAGCGCGCAAATCGCCCGGTACACCCGGGGCAGGCCGCCACCGCTGAGGGCGGTCTCGGCGCTGACATGGCCGATCTCGTCGTGGATGTGCTGCCACAGCTGGGTTTCCCGCGGGCTGCTCAAGGGCAGGTCGACATGGCCACCCTCCCCCGGCAAGGCCATGTAGCGGCCATCACCGAAATTCAGCAAGGTGCCCACTCCCAGGCCGGTACCCGGGCCGATCACCACCGCCGGGCGCAAGGGCTCGGCAACGCCCTCACAGACCACGCGGTACTCGTCGGGTTGCAGGCGGGTCATGCCCAGGGCCATCGCCGAGAAGTCGTTGACCAGCAGCAACTGCTCCACTTGCAAGGCCTGACAGAAGGCCTGGCGGCTCAGGCGCCAGTGGTTGTTGGTGAAACGAAACTCGTCGCCGCTGACCGGACCGGCCACCGACAGACACACCGAGCCGATGTCACCCAGGGCCAGGCCCTGCTCCTGCAGGTACGCCTTGATGGCGTCTTCCGGGCAGCGATAGTCCGCCGTGGCGTGGACCTGGACCGCGTCCAGTTGTTGGTCCTTCCACAACGCGAACCGCGCGTTGGTACCACCGATGTCACCGACCAGGGCCAGTTTCAATTAAGCGTCTCCAGAGCAGAGGTAAAGGCGCTGGCGCCCTGCTCTGCCGAGCTGAAGGCCATGCGCATGAAAGCGAAGAGTTCGCGGCCGGTGCCGACGTTGTTGCCCAACAGGCCCTTGGCCGGCTCGCGGGCCGCGAATTCTGCGGCGTCCACCTTAAGCTCAAGGGTGCCCTTGACGCCATCCACGCGAATGATGTCGCCGTCCAACACCCGGGCCAGGGCGCCTCCCACCTGGGCCTCGGGGCTGACATGGATGGCCGCCGGGATCTTGCCCGAGGCACCGGACATGCGTCCGTCGGTGACCAGCGCCACCTTGAAGCCACGGTCCTGCAACACGCCGAGGAACGGGGTCATCTTGTGCAGTTCGGGCATGCCGTTGGAACGCGGGCCCTGGAAGCGCATCACCGCGACGAAGTCCTTCTCCAGCAGGCCGGCCTTGAACGCGTCGGCCAGGTCCTGCTGGTCCTGGAACACCACAGCTGGGGCTTCGACAATCTGGTGCTCCGGGGCCACGGCGGAAACCTTCATCACGCCGCGCCCCAGGTTGCCCTCCATGACCCGCAGCCCGCCTTCCGGCGAGAAGGCCCGGGCCACTGGCCGCAGGATGTTTTCGTCGAGGCTTTCGATCGGGCCGTCGCGCCACACCAGCTTGCCGTTGTCGAGGAACGGTTCCTGGGTGTAGCGGCTCAAGCCGCGACCGGCCACAGTGTTGACGTCTTCATGCAGCAGGCCGGCTTCCAGCAGTTCGCGGATCAGGAACGACATGCCCCCTGCTGCCTGGAAGTGGTTGATGTCGGCCTTGCCGTTGGGATAGACGTGGGACAGGGTCGGCACCACTTCGGAAAGGTCGGCCATGTCCTGCCAGGTCAACTGGATGCCCGCGGCCTGGGCAATGGCCGGCATGTGCAGGGTGTGATTGGTGGAACCGCCGGTGGCGTGCAAGGCAACGATGGAGTTGACCAGGACGCGTTCGTCGACGATTTCACCAAGCGGCATGAAATTGCCGCTCTGCTTGGTCAGGCGGGTGACCTGCTGCGCCGCTTCATGGGTCAGGGCGTCACGCAACGGCGTGTTCGGGTTAACGAAAGAGGCCCCCGGCAGGTGCAGGCCCATGACTTCCATCAGCAGCTGGTTAGTGTTGGCAGTGCCGTAGAAGGTGCAGGTGCCCGGGCTGTGGTAGGAGTTCATTTCCGACTCCAGCAACTCCTCGCGGCTGGCCTTGCCTTCGGCATAGCGCTGGCGCACATCGGCTTTCTGCTTGTTGGAAATCCCCGAGACCATCGGCCCGCCCGGGACGAAAATGGTCGGCAGATGACCGAAGCGCAAGGCGCCCATCATCAGGCCCGGAACGATCTTGTCGCAGATTCCCAGCATCAGCGCGGCATCGAACATGTTGTGCGACAGCGCCACAGCGGTGGACAGTGCGATCACCTCGCGGCTCGGCAGGCTCAGCTCCATGCCGGCCTCGCCCTGGGTCACGCCGTCGCACATGGCCGGGGTGCCGCCAGCGAACTGGCCCACCGAACCGATCTCGCGCAGGGCCTTCTTGATCTGTTCTGGAAAGTGCTCGTACGGCTGGTGGGCGGACAACATGTCGTTATATGACGAAACAATTGCCACGTTGGCCGCATTCATCATCCGCAGGTTGTGCTTATCGTCGGCCCCGCAACCGGCCACGCCGTGGGCGAAGTTTGCACACTGCAGCTTGCCCCGCTGCGGGCCGTCGCTGGCGGCACCCCGGATCAAAGCGAGATAGGCCTGGCGAGTGGCGCGACTGCGGGCGATAAGCCGTTCGGTGACCTCAAGAACGCGGGGATGCATGTGTAGAACTCCAGGCTAACGGATGTGGCGACCTGTTTGTCTATGCTGATCAGAAGCACCGCCGCTCAGGGAGAATGGAGGAAATTTCTGACCATTTGGACCAGTTGATTCAGGTCACTCGTTGTAGATAAAACAAAATATTGCCACTAAAAAGGCTTGTTTTCTATTTCTATGCGAATAATCTTGTAATTCCAACAACAAATTCAACGACAGGCGTTTGCACATGACTCTTCGAATCGCAATCAATGGTTTTGGCCGTATTGGCCGTAACGTCCTGCGCGCACTTTATACCCAAGGCTATCGTCAAGATTTGCAGATCGTCGCCATCAACGATCTGGGAGACAGCGCGATCAATGCCCACCTGCTGAAGTACGACACCGTCCACGGCACCTTCGATGCACACATCGAGCACGATCAGGAAAGCCTGACCGTGAATGGCGACCGCATCGCCGTCAGCGCCATCCGCAACCCGGCCGAACTGCCCTGGGCTGCGGAAAAGATCGACGTGGTCTTCGAATGCACCGGCCTGTTCACCGACCGCACCAAGGCTGCCGCCCATCTTACTGCCGGCGCCCGCAAAGTGATCATCTCGGCCCCGGCCAAAGGCGCCGACGCCACAGTGGTCTATGGGGTCAACCACGATATTCTGCGCCAGTCGCACCAGATCATCTCCAGCGCCTCTTGCACCACCAACTGCCTGGCCCCGGTGGCCCAGGTGCTGCACCGTGAACTGGGCATCGACAACGGCCTGATGACCACTATCCACGCCTACACCAACGACCAGAACCTCACCGACGTCTATCACACCGACCCCTACCGCGCCCGCTCGGGCACCCAGAACATGATCCCGAGCAAGACCGGCGCCGCGGAAGCCGTGGGCCTGGTGCTGCCGGAACTGGCAGGCAAGTTGACGGGCATGGCGGTACGGGTGCCGGTGATCAACGTCTCCCTGGTGGACCTGACCGTGACCCTCAAGCGCGACACCACCGCCGAAGAGGTCAATGCCCTGTTCAAGAGCGCCAGCCAGCACTCCAAGGTCCTCGGTTGCAACACCCTGCCGCTGGTCTCCAGCGACTTCAACCACAACCCGCTGTCATCGATCTTCGACGCCAACCACACCAAGGTCAGCGGCGGCCGCCTGCTCAAGGTCCTGGCCTGGTACGACAACGAGTGGGGTTTCTCCAACCGCATGCTGGATAACTGCCTGGCCCTGTGCAACGCGGAGTAAGCGGGTACTCGTCGATGATCGGTATCAGCTTCACGCAAAAGACCATGGCGGCGCGCAAGCGCATCGCCCTGGTCGCTCACGATCACTGCAAGGCCTTTCTCCTGGAATGGGCCGAACGCCAAAAAACCCGCCTGGCCGAACATCAACTGGTAGCCACCGGCACCACCGGATTGCTGCTGAACAAACGCCTCGGGCTGCCGGTGGAAAGCATGATCAGCGGCCCGCTGGGGGGCGATCAACAGTTGGGCGCACAGATTGCCGAGCAAAAGGTCGATTTGCTGGTGTTCTTCTGGGACCCCTTCGAACCCCAACCCCACGATCCGGATATCAAGGCGCTGCTGCGCGTAGCAGCGGTGTGGAATATTCCGGTGGCCTGCAACGAGTGCAGTGCCGACTACCTGCTCAGCAGCCCGCTGATGAATCAAGCCCACGAACACCGGATTCCTGACTACCAGGCATACCTGGCTGGCAGAGGATAATTCACACAAGGCTTGACCAAAGACGTAGATGACAATCATTATCATCTACTGCACAAAATTGGATCAGGCCTTGCTGTGAGTCAATCGCACTTCAATCACGTCTTCCTCACCCAACGTATTTCTCTGCTGCGAACGCTGGAGCGGATGGTCAATAACCACAGCACCGCCGAAGACCTGTTGCAGGAAACCTACCTGCGCGTGACCCGCGCCCTCGGTGAGCGCCCGATCACTCATCTTGAACCCTTTGTCTTCCAGACCGCTCGCAACCTCGCGCTGGACCATCTGCGTGCCCGGCGCATCCAGGGCCGGACCCTGCTCGAAGATGTGCCCGCAGAGGTGGTGGAGAACGTCGCCGCGCCCGTCAGCAGCGCCGAAGACGCCGCCCATGCCGAACAATTGCTCGAACGCCTGAACGTCAGCCTTGGCCAGCTCAGTGCACGTCAGCAGCAGATTTTCATCCTCAGCCGTCTGCACGGCCACAGCTACCAGGAAATCGCCGAAGAATTGGGCGTGTCCCTGAGCACGGTGCAAAAGGAATTGAAACTGATCATGGCCATCTGCATCGGCGTCGCCGAACGCCTGGACGATCAGTGAGTCTCAACTGCCGAGCAGAATGACTGCGTCAGCCCCGGGCCTTTGTTAACCTTGGCCGGCTTTCGCTCTCTCTTGAAAAAACAGTTGCGCACAGACGCAGCCGAGGAACACCCGTGACGGATTTTCACAGCGCCGAGCCGCCTACCCCTGCCGGCCCGCACTCAAGCAACCTTGCCATGGATCAGGCGCTGGATTGGCTGATCGAGCTGGAACATCCGACCCAAGAGCAAGTGCGCCAATTCCATCAGTGGCTGGCCGCCTCACCGCTCAACGCCCAGGCCTTCGAAAAGGCCCAGGCCCTCTGGAACGGCCCGCAAGTGGCGCAATGCGCCCAGGCTCTGGCCGCCCCAGCGAAAGTCTCGCGCCTGGCCCGCTTGCGGCCCCATTGGAAACCCCTGGCGACCGCTGCAGTACTGGTGCTCGGGCTGTTCAGCTTCAGCAACCTGCCTCTGCGCCTGCAGGCCGATCACCTGACCCTGGTGGGCGAACGCCAGCGCCTGCAGCTGGAAGACGGCTCGAAAGTACTGCTCAACACCAATTCGGCATTTTCCAGCGATATCGACGATCACCAGCGCGTGGCCCGGCTGTACCAGGGCGAAGCCTTCTTCGAGATCCCGGCCAGCCGCGGGCTACCCCTGGAGCTGGACGCCGGTCCGGTGCGGGCCAGCGTGCGCGATACGGTATTTGCCGTGCGATATCTGGATGGCATCGCTCAGATCCAGGTACAGCGCGGTGACATCGACCTGCGGGCAACCCATGCCGACCAGCGCATTCGCCTGAGCGCCGGAGAGAGCATTCGCGTTGGCCCCAAAGGCTTCGACCAGCGAGCCAAGCTCGATGCCGGCAAGGACCTGGCCTGGGTCGAGGGCCGCCTGGTATTCGAGAACTGCCCTCTCAGCCAGGTCCTGGCGGAGCTGCGGCGCTATTACCCAGGCTGGATCATCAACAGCAACCAACAACTGGCGAACGTCGCAGTGACCGGCAACTACCGCCTGGACCAGCCTCTGGACGTGCTGCGCTCGCTGGCCCATATCACCTCGGCGCGGTTGTCGGAGTTCCCAGCGCTGGTGATTCTCAACTGAGAATAATTATTTTTACGCGATCGCAATGGGTCGTACGTCTCGTTATAGCCAATGCAAGTGATTCGCATTTTGCATGCGTATCTGCACCTATAAAAGATTCGTGCGACCCGGAGCGTTTTCGATGTCCCCTCGCCTCAACAGCCGATCCCCTGTTCCCGCTGCCCGCCTGCAGCAATGCACCTTGTCGCTGCTCACCGCAGCCATCCTGCTGGCCGGCACTCAAGCCGCGCCCGTCATGGCCGCCGACGCCCCGGCAGCGTCCAGCCAGCGCATGGGCAACTACAGCTTCGCCATTGCCCAGCAACCGCTGGTCTCGGCGCTCAATGCCTTCACCGCGGTCACCGGCTGGCAAGTCGGCCTGCCCGCCGAACTGGGTGCAGGCGTCGCCTCCCCGGGAGCGCGTGGTTCACTGTCTCCCGAAAAGGCCCTGGATCGACTGCTGAGCGGCACCGGGCTGAACTACCGCAAGCTAGGCAACAACAACATCGTCCTGGAAAAACGCAGCGGCGCGAACGTGGTGAACCTGCAGCAGGTGACCATCAGCGCCACCCGCCAGGAGCAGGACATCAGCTCGGTACCGAGCACCGTGAGCGTGCATACCCGGCAAGAACTCGACCGGCAGAACGTCAACACCATCAAGGAACTGGTGCGCTACGAACCCGGTGTTTCCGTAGGCGGTGCCGGCCAGCGTGCGGGTATCAGCGGCTACAACATCCGCGGTATCGACAGCGACCGGATCCTGACCCAGGTGGATGGCGTCGAAGTGCCTGACCACTTCTTCAGCGGTCCCTATGCCAAGACCAACCGCAACTACGTCGACCCGGAAATCGTCAAGCGCGTGGAAATCCTCCGCGGCCCGGCCTCGGTGCTCTACGGCAGCAGCGCCATCGGCGGCGCCGTCAGCTACTACACCCTGGACGCCGACGACATCATCAAGCCTGGCCAGGACTTCGGCGCACGCCTGAAGACCGGCTACAGCTCGGCCGACGAAAGCTGGCTGAAATCCGGTACCTTCGCCGGACGGGTCGGCGAGTTCGACGGCCTGTTGCACCTGAGCCAGCGCGACGGCCACGAAACAGAATCCTATGGCAGCAACAACGGCACCGGCCTCAACCGCACCGCGGCCAACCCGGAAGACGCCCGCACCACCAACGTCCTGGCCAAGCTCGGCTGGGACTATGCAGACGACGCACGCCTGGGCCTGACCTATGAGAAGTACAAGGACGACCGCGACACCAACCAGAAAAGTGCCGTCGGCGGCCTGTTCCTCAACGGCGTAGGCCAGAACTGGTACCGCTCTCGGGTCGGCAACGACACCATTAGCCGGGAACGCTTTGGCCTGGAAAACAGCTTCGCCCTGAACGCTCCCATCGCGGACCGGATCAAGTGGAGCCTGAACTACCAGATCGCCAAGACCGACCAGACCACCTCCGAACGCTACAACCCGGTATCGATCTACACCCCGGTTGCCCGCGACGTACTGCGCGAACGCCAGACCCTGTACCAGGAAAAACAATGGGTGTTCGACGCACAATTGGAAAAGGCTTTCGCCCTGGGTAAAACCGATCACCAGTTGACCTACGGCACCACCCTCAAGCAGCAGAAAGTCACCGGCTCGCGCTACGGCACCGCTACTTGCCTGACAGTCGGAGCCGGCTGTACGGCCATCGGTGCATCAAGCCCGACCGCCAGTGACAGCGTGAAGAAGTCCAGCGACTTCCCCGATCCGACCATCAACACCTACAGCCTCTTCGCCCAGGATCAGATCAGTTGGAATGCCTGGACCTTCACCCCAGGCCTGCGCTACGACTACACCCAACTCAAGCCGAAGCTGACCCAGGAATTCCTCAACGTCGCCAACCCCACTGGCGCCTTCCCGGTCAGCGACGATAAGAAAACCTGGCACCGCGTATCACCCAAGTTTGGCCTGACCTACGCCTTCGACGAGCACTACACCGGCTACGGCCAATACTCCGAAGGGTTCCGTACGCCGTCGGCCAAGGCGCTTTACGGGCGCTTTGAAAACATCGCCACCGGCTACATCGTCGAGCCCAATTCCAACCTCAAGCCGGAAACAAGCAAGAGCTATGAAACCGGGTTGCGCGGTAATTTCGACGCGGGTAATTTCGACGTCTCGGTGTTCTACAACCAATACCGCGACTTCATCAACGAAGACGCGATTACCGCCGGTGCTCTGCAGACCGTCATCCAGAGCAACAACATCAAGCACGCCACCATCAAGGGCGCCGAAGCCAAGGGTCGCCTCAACCTCGACGCCTTTGGCGCTCCACAAGGGCTGTACAGCATTGGGTCGGTGGCCTACGCCTATGGTCGCAACAATGACAACGGTGAGCCGATCAACAGCGTCAACCCGCTCAAGGGCGTGTTCGGCCTGGGCTACGACCAGGACAACTATGGCGCGCTGCTGAGCTGGACCCTGGTCAAGCACAAGGACCGGGTCGATGACAGCACCTTCAAGGCTCCGGACGGCCGAGCCACCAGCAGCCAGTTCAAGACGCCGGGCTTTGGCATCCTCGACCTGACCGGGTTCTATAAGGTCACCGATGACCTGACCGTCAACGCTGGCCTGTACAACCTGACCGACAAGAAATACTGGAACTGGGACGACGTCCGCGGCTACGACAGCGTCGGTGAAGCTGGCCAGACCGCACCCGCCAACCTCGACCGCCTGACCCAGCCGGGTCGCAACTTCTCGGTCAACCTGGTCTGGGATATCTGATGCATCCGCTCCTCGCTGCTCTTTTTCATCCGGGGCAGTGAGGATTTTTTACTGTGTCGCGTCTTCTTGTTCGTCTAGTCACTAAGTGCCTCTCATTCTCAAGGACATCTGCATGACCTCTCAGGATTCCTCCCAGCGTCATCACCTGCGTTCCCAGCGTTTGAACCAGATCACCCATGAGCCGCATGCCAAGCTCGATGCTCTGGTCAAGGCCCACGCGCCTTTTGAAACCCAAGGTGCTTTCGCCCGCTTCGTGGTAGCCCAGTACCTGTTCCAATCGGAACTGGTGGACCTGTACAACGATGCCGAACTGATCAAGATCGTCCCGGACCTGGCCGAGCGTTGCCGCGCCGAAGCGGCCAAGGCTGACCTTGCCGATCTGGAAACCGACATCCCGGCACCGGTAACGGGCGCAGTCAGCAATCCGAGCAAGGCCCAAGCCCTGGGCTGGATCTTCGTCTCCGAGGGTTCCAAGCTCGGTGCCGCGTTCCTGATCAAGCGCGCCGTGAACCTGGGCATGAGCGAAACCTTCGGTGCCCGTCACCTGGGCGAGCCGGCCGGTGGCCGTGCCGAAGGCTGGAAAACCTTCACCCGCATCCTCGACGGTCTGGAGTTCACTGCCGAAGAAGAAGCCGCAGCAGAAAAAGGCGCCCTGGATGCCTTCAACCGCTTCACCGTGCTGCTGGAACAGGCTTACTCCAGCGCAGCACAACCGGCCTGACCGGCGTAGTTGCGGGCAGGTTGGCCACTGTATAGTGCCGCCCTGCCTGCAGCGGTATTTTGTCGGCCGGCCCGCACTCCGGATTGAGCCATAAGGCGCGTTACCTCATCATCGAAGCCATGACCCGCACTCCTCCCTCCTCGTCAAGAATTTCCCGCTTGCTGTTCGGCGTACTGGCCTATGTCAGCCTGGCCATAGGCCTGATCGCCATTGTCGTGCCCGGCCTGCCAACCACCGAATTCATCCTGCTGGCCGCCTGGGCCGCCACCAAGAGCTCACCTCGGCTCAGTGCCTGGATGGAGAACCACCGCCTGTTCGGCCCGATCCTGAGCAACTGGCGCAACGGCAGGATCATCAACCGCAAGGCCAAGATCAGCGCCACCGTGAGTATGCTGCTGTGCGCCGGCTTGATGCTGACCCTGCTCAACCACCACTGGACGATGTACGCCGCAATCGCCGGCATGACCCTGGGCAACCTGTGGATCTGGTCACGTCCCGAGGCTCTACCACAAGCCTCTTGCCCTCCACCCCTGTAGGAGCCGGCAGGCTGGCGTAGGCGGGTCTTTTCCAGCGACACCTACCGTTCGTCGGCAACACCTCACGCAAAGACCGGCCAAGCCGATGTTCCGGGCATAGCGCTGAATGGACTTGGCGAGCGGAGTCATCCGATTCCGCGCTTTCCATCCGTCCTTTCGCGAGATCGCCCCATGTTCGACTCTCTCTCCATTCGCCTGAAAATCGTACTGTTGTCTGGACTGTGCCTGTTGGGCGTGGTGGCACTGATCGTCGGCATGAACCTCTACCAGAGCCAGCAGAACAACCAGCTGGTCAACACCTCCAGCACGCGAATGCTGACTGCCGGGGTCGAGGAGTTGCTGCAGGCCAAGGCTGCGGACCAGGCCGTGCGCATCCAGAAGACCTTCGGCGAGAGCCAGTTGGTGATCACCGCCCTGGCGGACCAGGTGCGCGATCTGCGGGAGCTGGCGAACAAGCGCGGGCTGGATGCCTCGGCCCTGCGCGAAGAGCTCAACCACAGCCTGAAAACCGCCTTCGAACGCAACCCCAAGGTGCTCGGCATCTGGCTTGCCTACGAACCCAATGCCCTGGATGGCAAGGACAGCGAGTTCGCCAGTGACGCTGCCCGCGTCTCCAATGAGCTCGGACGCTTCGCCACCTACTGGAGCCGCTCCGGTGGCCAGCAACTGAACACCGTGATGGTCGAGGAGGACCTGACCAAGACCACCCTCAACCTCAGCGGCACTCCGTACAACATCTGGTACACCTGCCCCCGAGACACACGCCGGATCTGCCTGCTCGACCCCTATGCCGACACCATCGGCGAGGACAAGAAACAGGTGCTGATGACCAGTATCTCCCTGCCATTGCTGGTGGACGGCAAAGTGATCGGAGTGATTGGCGTCGACATTGCCCTGGACTCCCTGCAAGCCGCCGCCGGCGAATCCCAGCGCTACCTGTTCGGCGGTGCCGGGCACATGATGATCGTCGCCGGCAGCGGCCTGCTGGCAGCCGTCGGCGCTGACGCCGGCCAGGTCGGCAAGAACATCAATGAAACCCTCGGCACCCAGGGCAAGGACATCCTTGCAGTGCTCGCTGGCAGCCAGTCGAAAATCCTCCAACAAGGCGACTTGATCCGTGCGGTCTACCCGTTCAGTCCGATTGCCGATGCCAAGCCCTGGGGCGTGACCATCGACCTGCCGCAACAGGCACTGCTGGCGGACTCGGTAAAGCTGCAGAACCTGCTGGATGAAGCCCAGACCAGTGGCACCGTGAAAACCGTGCTGGTGGCCATCGGCGCCGGCCTGCTGGGCCTGCTGCTGATCTGGCTCAGTGCCTCGGGCGTGACCCGGCCGATCAACAGCGTGGCACAGATGCTCAAGGCCATCGCCAGCGGCGACGGCGACCTGACCCAACGCCTGAACTACAGCAAGAAAGACGAACTCGGCGAGCTGGTCAGCTGGTTCAACCGCTTCCTCGACAAGCTGCAACCGACCATCACGCAAATCAAGCAGAGCATCATCGAGGCCCGCGGCACCGCAGACAAGTCTTCGGAAATCGCCCGTCAGACCAGCGAAGGCATGCAGGTGCAGTTCCGCGAGATCGACCAGGTCGCCACCGCCTCCAACGAAATGAGTGCCACCGCCCACGACGTTGCCAACAGCGCCTCCAACGCCGCCCAGGCGGCCCGTGGCGCCGACCAGTCAGCCAAGGAGGGCATGACCATCATCGAGCGCAGCACCCAAGACATCAGCCTGCTGGCCGACGAAGTCAGCAAGGCCGTAGGCGAAGTCGAGGCCCTGGCCGTCAGCAGCGAGCAAATCGGTTCGGTGCTGGAAGTGATCCGCAGCATTGCCGAACAGACCAACCTGCTGGCCCTCAACGCCGCCATCGAAGCGGCCCGTGCCGGCGAAAGCGGTCGCGGCTTCGCCGTGGTAGCCGATGAAGTCCGCAACCTGGCCAAGCGTACCCAGGACTCGGTGGAAGAGATCCGCGTGGTGATCGAACGCATCCAGACCGGCACCCGCGTTGTGGTGACCACCATGCACGCCAGCCAGAGCCAGGCGCAAAACAATGCCGGACAGATCCAGCAAGCGGTCCAGGCCCTGGGCAAGATCAGCGATGCGGTCACCGTGATCAGCGACATGAACCTGCAGATCGCCAGCGCTGCGGAGCAACAGAGCGCCGTGGCCGAAGAGGTCAACCGCAACGTCTCGGCGATCCGCAGCGTGACCGAAACCTTGACCGAGCAAGCCAGCGAATCGGCTCAGGTCAGCAGCCAGCTCAATGCCCTGGCCACCCAGCAGATGAAACTGATGGACCAGTTCCGGGTGTAAGGCTCGTGCTGGGGGTGCACTGGGGCGGCTTTCGCCGGCAAGCCGGCTCCTACACCCGCAGGGGCTGGCTTGCCATGTCACTCACAGCGCCAGCAAGCCGCTGTACAGGCCATAGGCCGCCAACGACGCGCCAATGATCACCGCCGTGAAGATCAGCTTCTCCAGCGTGGTGAACAGCGGTTCGCCCTGCTCACGCTTGGCCTTGGCGAACAACACCACGCCGGGGGCGTAGAGCAGGGCCGACAACAGCAAGTACTTCAAGCCGCCGGCGTACAGCAGCCAGATCGCGTAGCTCAGGGCCACGACGGCAATCAAGAGGTCCTTGAACCGCTCCCGGGACGCCTGCTCGTAGGTTTCCCCGCGGCCGCTGAGCAGCACCGCATAGGCCGCCGACCACAGGTAAGGCACCAGGATCATCGACGATGCCAGGTAGATCAGGCTGGTGTAGGTGCCGGCGGAAAACAAGGTGATCAGCAGGAATATCTGGATCATCACGTTGGTCAGCCACAAGGCATTGACCGGCACGTGGTTGACGTTTTCCTTCTTCAGGAAGGCCGGCATGGTCCGGTCCCGGGCAGTGGCGTAGAGGATTTCCGCGCACAGCAAGGCCCAGGACAGCAAGGCGCCCAATAGGGAAACCGCCAGACCGATGCTGATCAGCAAGGCGCCCCAGGGGCCAACGATATGTTCCAGCACCGCCGCCAGGGAGGGGTTCTGCAGCTTGGCCAGTTCCGGCTGGCTCATGATCCCCAGGGACAGCACGTTCACCAGCACCAGCAACGCCAGCACCCCGAGAAAGCCGATCACCGTGGCCCGCCCGACGTCCGCGCGCTTCTGCGCCCGGGCCGAGTAGACGCTGGCGCCCTCGATGCCAATGAACACGAACACCGTGACCAGCATCATGTTGCGCACCTGGTCCATCACCCCACCAAAATTCGGATTACTGCGGCCCCAGATATCACGAGTGAAGATGTCCGCCTTGAAGGCCACGGCGGCGATAACGATGAACATCACCAGCGGCACGATCTTCGCGACCGTGGTCAATTGGTTGATGAAGGTCGCCTCCTTGATCCCGCGCAACACCAGGAAATGCACCGCCCAGAGCAGCAACGAGGCGCAGCCGATGGCCACCGGGGTGTTGCCTTGGCCGAACACCGGGAAAAAGTAACCCAGGGTGCTGAACAGCAGGACGAAGTAGCCGACGTTGCCCAGCCAGGCACTGATCCAGTAGCCCCAGGCCGAGGAAAAACCCATGTAGTCGCCAAAGCCGGCCTTGGCATAGGCATAGACCCCGGAATCCAGCTCCGGCTTGCGGTTGGCCAGGGTCTGGAAAACAAAGGCCAGTGTCAGCATGCCAATGGCAGTGATCCCCCAGCCAATCAACACCGCCCCGGCATCGGCCCGGGCGGCCATGTTTTGCGGCAAGGAGAAGATCCCTCCGCCAATCATGGAACCCACCACCAGGGCAATCAGTGCACCGAGTTGAAGCTTCTGCGCCGGTTGTGACATCCCTACCTCTGCATCAGTGAGCCGATCTGGCGATAAACCTACACGGAATTAAATAACTTCTTCAAATTTACGTCTAACAGTAACAGTCAATTATTCATCATTTATGCATCAGGTCTTTGGACACCCTCCAGAAGGCCCTGAATAACCGACTGTTTTGTTTGGAACATGCACTAAGTGCCATCACTACCAAATAATTAACTGAACACTCGCGTGGGTTTGCACATTCTTGAAAACGGTCTAGTTTCAAACGGCGTCGTCAATGAGAACCACTACTGACAAGGAGATCGCAACGCCTCTGGAATGGCCCTCTCGGGGCAGCATTCTACCTCTCGCAATAAATCTTAAGTCATTCATTCACAACGGAATGTAGCAATGAACTGATCTGAGTCAGCTGTTTTGATAGCAAGCAGATTTACTCTGACGTCTCTCTCCTCCTGCATTGGAGTCATGCAATGTCTGAATCCCCCGGTAAACTAAGACTCGGCGCATTAGTCGCCTTGGTAGTGGGTTCCATGATTGGCGGAGGGATCTTCTCCTTGCCGCAAAACATGGCCGCCAGTGCCGATGTCGGTGCTGTTCTTATTGGTTGGGCGATTACTGCCGTCGGCATGTTGACCCTGGCCTTCGTCTTCCAAACCCTGGCCAACCGCAAGCCTGACCTGGACGGTGGCGTCTATGCCTACGCCAAGGCCGGATTTGGCGACTACATGGGTTTTTCCTCGGCTTGGGGCTACTGGATCAGTGCCTGGCTGGGCAACGTCGGCTACTTCGTCCTGCTGTTCAGCACCCTGGGTTACTTTTTCCCGATCTTCGGTGAAGGCAACACCCCCGCTGCGGTGATCGGCGCTTCGGTACTGCTCTGGGCCGTGCACTTCCTGGTCTTGCGCGGGATCAAGGAAGCGGCCTTCATCAACTTGGTAACCACGGTCGCCAAGGTGGTGCCGCTGCTGCTGTTCGTGCTGATCGCCCTGTTCGCCTTCAAGCTGGACATCTTCACCGCCGACATCTGGGGCGTGAAAAACCCCGACCTGGGCAGCGTGATGAACCAGGTACGCAACATGATGCTGGTCACCGTCTGGGTGTTCATCGGCATCGAGGGCGCGAGCATCTTCTCCTCCCGGGCGGAAAAACGCTCGGACGTAGGTAAGGCCACGGTCATTGGCTTCATCACCGTGCTGCTGTTCCTGGTGCTGGTGAACGTGCTGTCCCTGGGGATCATGACTCAGCCGGAACTGGCCAAGCTGCAGAACCCATCCATGGCCGCCGTGCTGGAGCACGTGGTAGGCCACTGGGGCGCGGTGCTGATCAGCGTCGGCCTGATCATCTCGCTGCTGGGGGCGCTGCTGTCGTGGGTGCTGCTGTGCGCGGAGATCATGTTCGCCGCCGCCAAGGACCACACCATGCCGGAGTTCCTGCGCCGGGAAAACGCCAACCATGTACCGGCCAATGCCTTGTGGCTGACCAACGCCATGGTGCAGATCTTCCTGATCATCACCCTGTTCTCGGCCAGCACCTACCTGTCGCTGATCTACCTCGCCACCTCGATGATCCTGGTGCCCTACCTGTGGTCGGCGGCCTACGCGGTACTGCTGGCGGTGCGCGGCGAAAGCTACGAGCAGGCCCTGGCCGAACGCAAGAAGGACCTGGTCATCGGCAGCATCGCCCTGCTCTACGCGATCTGGCTGCTGTACGCCGGCGGGGTCAAGTACCTGCTGCTCTCGGCTCTGCTCTACGCCCCCGGCGCGGTGCTGTTCGCCAAGGCCAAGATGGAACTGCACAAACCGATTTTCACCAACGTCGAGAAGCTGATTTTTGCCGCAGTGGTCATGGGCGCCCTAGTGGCGGCCTACGGACTCTACGACGGCTTCCTGACCCTGTAAGCACTGCTTTTTGCAACACCCCTGATTGTTTTGTCTCTGGAGGATCACAGTAATGACCACGGAAAAAGTTAAGTACGGCGTCCATTCCGAAGCCGGCAAACTGCGCAAAGTCATGGTTTGCTCCCCAGGCCTGGCCCATCAGCGGCTGACCCCGAACAACTGCGATGAACTGCTGTTCGACGATGTGTTGTGGGTGGCCCAAGCCAAACGCGACCACTTCGACTTTGTCACCAAAATGCGTGAGCGGGACATCGATGTGCTGGAGATGCACAACCTGCTGACCGACATCGTCGCCATGCCCGAAGCCCTGGACTGGATCCTGGAGCGCAAGGTTACCGCCAACCAGGTTGGCCTGGGCCTGGTCAACGAAGTCGGCTCTTGGCTGCGCAGCCTGGAGCCACGCAAGGTCGCCGAATTCCTCATCGGCGGTGTTTCGGCCGACGACCTGCCAAGCAGTTTCGGCGGCAAGACCATCGAGATGTTCCGCGACTTCCTCGGCCACTCCAGCTTCATCCTGCCACCGCTGCCCAACACCCAGTTCACCCGCGACACCACCTGCTGGATCTACGGCGGTGTGACCCTGAACCCGATGTACTGGCCGGCGCGACGTCAGGAAACCCTGCTGACCACCGCCATCTACAAATTCCACCCCGAGTTCACCAACGCCGACTTCCAGATCTGGTACGGCGACCCGGACCAGGAACACGGCAACGCCACCCTGGAAGGCGGCGACGTGATGCCTATCGGCAACGGCGTGGTACTGATCGGCATGGGCGAACGCTCATCCCGCCAGGCCATCGGCCAGCTCGCATTGAACCTGTTCAAGCACAAGGCGGTGGAGCGCGTGATCGTCGCTGGCCTGCCGAAATCCCGCGCAGCAATGCACCTCGATACCGTGTTCAGCTTCTGCGACCGCGACCTGGTAACAATCTTCCCGGAAGTGGTGAACCAGATCGTCGCCTTCACCCTGCGTCCTGACGAAAGCAAGCCGGGCGGCATCGATATCCAGCAGGAAAAAACCAGCTTCCTCGACACCGTTGCCGCGGCCCTCAACCTCAAGGCCCTGCGCGTGGTGGAAACCGGTGGCAACAGCTTCGCCGCCGAACGCGAGCAATGGGACGACGGCAACAATGTGGTGGCAGTGGAGCCAGGCGTGGTTATCGGCTACGACCGCAATACCTACACCAACACCTTGCTACGCAAGGCCGGCGTCGAAGTCATCACCATCAGTGCTGGCGAACTGGGCCGGGGCCGTGGCGGCGGCCACTGCATGACTTGCCCGATCATCCGCGACCCAATCGACTACTAAGCGCCCCTTATCCGCAATGGCAGCTTGTCGTTGCCCCCACAAAGGGCCTCGACAAGTGGACGACCGAAATCAAAGGAGATCCATCATGGCTTTCAATATTCACAACCGTAACCTGCTGAGCCTGGAACACCACACTCCACGCGAACTGCGCTACCTGCTGGACCTGTCCCGCGACCTCAAGCGCGCCAAGTACACCGGCACCGAGCAGCAGCACCTCAAAGGCAACAACATCGCCCTGATCTTCGAAAAGACCTCGACCCGCACCCGCTGTGCGTTCGAAGTGGCGGCCTATGACCAGGGTGCCAACGTCACCTACATCGACCCCAACTCGTCGCAGATCGGCCACAAGGAAAGCATGAAGGACACCGCCCGAGTGCTGGGGCGCATGTACGACGCTATCGAATACCGTGGCTTCAAGCAGGAAATCGTCGAAGAACTGGCGAAGTTCGCCGGAGTCCCGGTGTTCAACGGCCTGACCGACGAATACCACCCGACACAAATGATCGCCGACGTACTGACCATGCGTGAGCACGCCGACAAGCCAATCCATGAGATCAGCTACGCCTACCTGGGCGACGCCCGCAACAACATGGGCAACTCGCTGCTGCTGGTGGGCGCCAAGCTCGGCATGGACGTACGCATCTGCGCACCCAAAGCCCTGTGGCCCCATGACGACCTGGTGCAGCGCTGCAAGAAATACGCAGAGGAAAGCGGTGCCCGCATCACCCTCACCGAAGACCCGAAAGCTGCCGTCAAGGGCGTGGACTTCATCCACACCGACGTCTGGGTCTCCATGGGCGAGCCAGTGGAAGCCTGGGCCGAACGCATCGAGCAACTGCTGCCGTACCAGGTCAACGCGCAACTGATGAAAGCCACCGGCAACCCACGGACCAAGTTCATGCATTGCCTGCCGGCGTTCCACAACAGCGATACCAAGGTCGGCAAGCAGATCGCCGAGCAGTATCCGCACCTGGCCAACGGCATTGAAGTCACCGACGACGTGTTCGAGTCGCCAGCCTGCATCGCCTTCGAGCAAGCGGAAAACCGCATGCACACCATCAAGGCGATCCTGGTTTCGACCCTGGCCGACCTCTAACCTGCCACCTGTAGAAGTTGGCTAGCCAGCGATCAACGAGCCTGCGGACCAGTTAATGGTCCGCATCGGCCGACTCACTGGCAAGCCGGCGGCTACGGATCCTCTAGAAGGACTGCATTATGCGTATCGTCGTTGCACTGGGCGGTAACGCCCTGCTCCGCCGTGGTGAACCCATGACCGCGGACAACCAACGCGCCAACATCCGCATCGCCACCGAACAGATCGCCAAGATTCATCCCGGCAACCAGCTGGTGATTGCGCACGGCAATGGTCCGCAGGTAGGCCTGCTGTCCCTGCAGGCGGCGGCCTATACTCAGGTTTCGCCTTATCCGCTGGACGTGCTGGGCGCCGAGACCGAAGGCATGATCGGCTACATCATCGAACAGGAACTGGGCAACCTGCTGGATTTCGAGGTTCCTTTCGCCACCTTGCTGACCCAGGTGGAAGTGGACGCCAAGGACCCGGCGTTCAAGAACCCGACCAAACCCATCGGCCCGGTCTACAGCAAGGAAGAAGCCGAGAAGCTGGCCAAGGAAAAAGGCTGGGCCATCGCCCCGGATGGCGACAAGTACCGCCGTGTGGTGGCCAGCCCGAAACCCAAGCGCATCTTCGAGATTCGCCCGATCAAGTGGCTGCTGGAAAAAAGCAGCATCGTGATCTGCGCCGGCGGTGGCGGTATCCCGACCATGTACGGCGAGGATGGCAAGCTCAAGGGCATTGAGGCGGTCATCGACAAGGACCTGTGCTCGGCGCTGCTGGCCGAACAGCTGGAGGCCGATCTGCTGGTGATTGCCACCGACGTCAACGCAGCATTCATCGACTTCGGCAAGCCCACCCAGAAAGCCATCGCCCACGCCCATCCGGATGAAATGGAGAAGCTCGGCTTTGCCGCCGGTTCCATGGGGCCGAAGGTCCAGGCCGCCTGCGACTTTGCCCGCCGCACTGGCAAAGTCGCGGTGATCGGTTCACTCTCGGACATCGAAGCGATCGTCCAGGGTAAGGCCGGCACCCGCATCAGCACAGCGAAACCCGGCATCAGCTACCTGTAGGACGCTTGTCGTAAGAACTCGGGGCAGGCCCGGCGCCTGCCCTTATTTCAAAGCCTTGGAGGAGAGAAGCCTATGGCCAAGTTTGAGCCCGGTCACCTGCATATCGAGCGCCATGCACTGAACAAGGACGACTTCAGCTACAACCTGTGCATCGACTATGAAGTATCCCAGGACCCCAAAGAGGGCAAGGGTATGCTGTTCACCCTGCACGGCACCATTGAAGACAAACCCTTGAAGGAGCAGTTCTTCCTTGCCAAGGACCTGGCCTTCGACTTCGCCCGACACGCCACCCGCATTGCTCAGCAGCACGGCCTGCCCAAAAGCGCCAGCATTGCCTCGATGCACAAGTACTACGACGAAATGTTCGAAGACGTACGCAAGCAACTCAATGTAAAGCCCGGCGACCCGGTGAAACCCGAACACCTGGCATAACCCCCATCTTCTGTAGGAGCCGGCTTGCCGGCGAACTGCCCAACGCCCGGCACAGGTACCAGGTCCGCCTTCGCCGGCAAGCCGGCTCCTACGGCATGGGTGACGATTTCGACTAAGCCCCCGCCCCAAGGCATACTGGCCACCCTCCGCTTTGCAGAACCGTCAGCCACCCCATGCGTATCCACGTCAGCTTCATCGACCGCGTCGGCATCACCCAGGAAGTCCTGGCCCTGCTGGGCGGACGCAACCTCAATCTGGATGCGGTGGAAATGGTGCCGCCCAACGTATACATCGACGCCCCGACCCTGAGCCCCCAGGTACTGGAGGAGCTACGCGATGCACTGTTCAACGTGCATGGCGTGCAGGCGGTAACGGTGGTCGACATCCTGCCCGGCCAGCGTCGTCATTTGCAGTTGGATGCCTTGCTGGCCGCTATGACCGATCCGGTGCTGGCCCTGGACAGTGCCGGCAAGGTGTTGCTGGCCAACCCGGCCTTGATTGCCCTCTATGGCCGCGAGCCGGCGGGAGAAAGTGTCGCCGAGCTGTTTGCCGACCCGGCCTTGCTGGAGTCCCTGCTGGAGCACGGCTTTCGCCTGCCGCTGCGGGAGATCACGGTCAATGGCCAGACCTTGTTGCTGGACGCCACCCCCATCACCGATGCCGGTGCCCTGCTGACCCTGTACCCGCCCAACCGCATCGGCGAACGACTCTCGGCCCTGCACCACGATCACGCCGAGGGCTTCGACGCCCTGCTCGGCGAATCACCGGCGATCCGCACCCTCAAAGCCCGGGCGCAACGGGTCGCAGCGCTGGATGCGCCGCTGCTGATCCAGGGTGAAACCGGCACCGGCAAGGAACTGGTGGCCCGGGCCTGCCACGCCATCAGTGCCCGACACAATGCACCGTTCCTGGCCCTGAACTGCGCGGCGTTACCGGAAAACCTCGCCGAGAGCGAGCTGTTCGGCTACGCCCCCGGGGCCTTTACCGGGGCCCAGCGCGGCGGCAAGCCGGGGCTGATGGAACTGGCCAACCAGGGCACGGTGTTTCTCGATGAAATCGGCGAGATGTCGCCCTATCTGCAGGCCAAGCTCCTGCGTTTTCTCAATGACGGCAGCTTTCGCCGGGTGGGTGGCGACCGCGAGATCAAGGTCAATGTGCGCATCCTCAGCGCTACCCATCGCGACCTGGAAAAGATGGTCGGCGAAGGCAGCTTCCGCGAAGACCTGTTCTATCGCCTCAACGTGCTGAATGTTGAAGTACCGCCGCTGCGCGAACGCGGCCAGGACATCCTGCTGCTGGCCCGCTACTTCATGCAGCAGGCCTGCGCGCAGATCCAGCGCCCGATATGTCGCCTGACCCCGGGCACCTACCCGGCCCTACTGGGTAACCGTTGGCCGGGTAACGTGCGGCAATTGCAGAACGTGATCTTTCGCGCCGCAGCGATCTGCGAAAGCAACCTGGTGGATATCGGCGACCTGGACATCGCCGGCACCTCGGTCGCACGGCAGAGCGATGCCGAGGTTGAAAGCCTGGAACAGGCCGTGGAAGCCTTCGAGAAAGAGCTGCTGGAAAACCTCTACGCCAATTACCCCTCGACCCGACAACTGGCCAACCGCCTGCAGACGTCCCACACCGCCATCGCCCACCGCCTGCGCAAGTACGGCATTCCCGGCAAGGCCTGACCTGCCGCCTCATCCGTAGGAGCCGGCTCGCCGGCGAAGAGGCCCTCAAGCCCTGTGTCGCTCTTAAGGGCGCCTTCGCTGGCAAGCCAGCTCCTACGCCAGCCCCCATCAGCGCCGGCCGCCGATACAGGTCTGGAAGCGACCTGCAACTGTACTGAAAGCGCTACAGCGGAACGATTTCGCTACAAGGCCTTGTAATCGCTGCCGTGCAAGGCTTTGATCCTCAAAGCCTTTTTGGCTGCGGGGCCAGATGTAGCGATTTCGCTACACCCAAGCCCTCCAGACTTTTCAAAAAAACTCTCAAACCGTTGATATTAAAGGACTAAATAAATATTGGCCGTGTTCTTGCTATGGACATTGCCATTCGGCTCGGCCCTGCACGAGCATTCAATCGCGTCCACCAGACGAGTCTGGCCCCTGAGGAGTTTCCATGAGCGAGTTGCGTTTTACTGAAGATCACGAATGGCTGCGTACCGAAGCGGATGGCAGTGTCACCGTCGGCATCACGGCTTTTGCCCAGAACGCCTTGGGTGATGTGGTGTTTGTGCAACTGCCTGAACTGCAGAGCTACGACAAGGGCGCCGAAGCCGCCACCGTGGAATCGGTAAAGGCCGCCAGCGGCGTGTACATGCCTCTGGACGGTGAAGTGGTCGCCACCAACCCGGCCCTGGAAGACAGCCCGGAACTGGTCAACGAAGACCCGCTGGGCGAAGGCTGGTTCTTCCGCTTCATCCCTGCCGATGCCGCTGCCGTTGGCCAACTGCTTGACCAGGCCGCCTACGACCGCCTGATCAAAGCCAGCGCCGAAGCCTGAGGACCCCGTCATGACCGTCAACCTGACTACCGCCAACGAATTCATCGCGCGCCACATCGGCCCGCGCCCGGGCGATGAGCAAGCCATGCTCAACAGCCTCGGTTTCGATTCCCTGGAAGCCCTGAGCGCCAGCGTGATCCCCGAGAGCATCAAGGGCACCAGCGTGCTGGACCTGGGCCACGGCCAGAGCGAAGCCGAGGCCCTGGCCTCGATCAAGGCCATCGCCGCCAACAACCAGCTGTTCAAGACCTACATCGGCCAGGGTTACTACAGCTGCCACACGCCATCGCCAATCCTGCGCAACCTCCTGGAAAACCCGGCCTGGTACACCGCCTACACCCCGTACCAACCGGAAATCTCCCAGGGTCGGCTGGAAGCGCTGCTGAATTTCCAGACCTTGATCAGCGATCTCAGCGGCCTGCCGATCGCCAACGCCTCGCTGCTCGATGAAGGCACCGCCGCCGCCGAAGCCATGACCTTCTGCCAGCGCCTGAGCAAGAACAAGGGCAGCCACGCGTTCTTCGCCTCGGTGCATTGCCACCCGCAAACCCTCGACGTGCTACGCACCCGGGCCGAGCCCCTGGGGATCGATGTGGTGGTGGGTGATGAGCGCCAGCTGACTGACCTCAGCCCGTTCTTCGGCGCGCTGCTGCAATACCCGGCGAGCAACGGCGACCTGTTCGACTACCGCGAACTGACCGAGCGCTTCCACGCCGCCAACGCACTGGTGGCGGTGGCCGCTGACCTGCTGGCCCTGACCCTGCTGACCCCGCCCGGTGAGTTCGGCGCCGACGTGGCCATCGGCAGCGCCCAGCGCTTCGGTGTACCGCTGGGCTTCGGTGGCCCGCACGCGGCTTACTTCGCCACTCGCGATGCCTTCAAGCGCGACATGCCCGGCCGCCTGGTGGGTGTCTCGGTGGACCGTTTCGGCAAGCCGGCCCTGCGCCTGGCGATGCAGACCCGCGAGCAGCACATTCGCCGCGAGAAGGCCACCAGCAACATCTGCACCGCCCAGGTGCTGCTGGCCAACATCGCCAGCATGTACGCCGTGTACCACGGTCCCAAGGGCCTGATCCAGATTGCCCAGCGCATCCACCAGCTGACCGCGATCCTGGCCAAGGGCCTGGGCCAGCTGGGTCTGGTCGTGGAGCAGCAGAACTTCTTCGACACCCTGAGCCTGCACACCGCCGGCCGCACCGCCGCACTGCACGACAAGGCCCGCGCCCAAGGCATCAACCTGCGGGTGATCGACGCCGAGCGCCTGGGTCTGTCCCTGGACGAAACCACCACCCAGGCCGATGTTGAAGGCCTGTGGAGCCTGCTGGCCGACGGCAAGCCCGCGCCAGACTTCACCGCGCTCGCGGCTTCGGTCACCAGCAGCATCCCCGCAGCCCTGGTACGCCAGTCGGCGATCCTCAGCCACCCGGTGTTCAACCGCTATCACTCGGAAACCGAGCTGATGCGCTACCTGCGCAAGCTGGCGGACAAGGACCTGGCCCTGGATCGCACCATGATCCCGCTGGGCTCCTGCACCATGAAGCTCAACGCCGCCAGCGAAATGATCCCGATCACCTGGGCCGAGTTCGGTGCGCTGCATCCGTTCGCCCCGGCCGAGCAAAGCGTCGGCTACCAGCAACTGACCACTGAGCTGGAAGCCATGCTCTGCGCCGCCACCGGCTACGACGCGGTGTCGCTGCAGCCCAACGCCGGTTCCCAGGGCGAGTACGCCGGCCTGCTGGCCATTCGTGCCTATCACCAGAGCCGTGGCGACGACCGTCGCGATATCTGCCTGATTCCATCCTCGGCCCACGGCACCAACCCGGCCACCGCCAACATGGCCGGCATGCGCGTGGTGGTCACCGCCTGCGACGCCCGCGGCAACGTCGATATCGAGGACCTGCGGGCCAAGGCCATCGAGCACCGCGAACACCTCGCCGCGCTGATGATCACCTACCCCTCGACCCACGGCGTGTTCGAGGAAGGCATCCGCGAAATCTGCGGGATCATCCATGACCACGGCGGCCAGGTGTACATCGACGGCGCGAACATGAATGCGATGGTCGGCCTCTGCGCCCCGGGCAAGTTCGGCGGCGACGTGTCGCACCTGAACCTGCACAAGACCTTCTGCATTCCCCACGGCGGTGGCGGCCCGGGCGTCGGCCCGATCGGCGTCAAGTCGCACCTGGCGCCGTTCCTGCCCGGCCACGCGGCGCTGGAAAACAAGAAGGGCGCGGTCTGTGCCGCACCGTTCGGCAGCGCCAGCATCCTGCCGATCACCTGGATGTACATCCGCATGATGGGTGGCGCCGGCCTCAAGCGCGCCTCGCAATTGGCGATCCTCAATGCCAACTACATCTCGCGGCGCCTGGAAGAGCATTACCCGGTGCTCTACACCGGCAGCAACGGCCTGGTGGCCCACGAATGCATCCTCGACCTGCGCCCGCTGAAAGACAGCAGCGGTATCAGTGTCGATGACGTGGCCAAGCGCCTGATCGACTTTGGTTTCCACGCCCCGACCATGTCGTTCCCGGTGGCCGGCACGCTGATGATCGAGCCCACCGAAAGTGAATCCAGGCAAGAGCTGGACCGCTTCTGTGACGCGATGATCCGCATCCGCGAGGAAATCCGTGCGGTGGAAAGCGGCCTGCTGGACAAGGACGACAACCCACTGAAAAACGCCCCGCACACTGCGGCCGAGCTGGTGGGGGAATGGTCCCACCCGTACAGCCGCGAACAGGCGGTGTACCCGGTGGCGTCGCTGGTTGATGGCAAGTACTGGCCGCCAGTGGGCCGGGTCGACAACGTGTTTGGCGACCGCAACCTGGTGTGTGCCTGCCCGTCGATCGAAAGCTACCAGGACGCCTGAGCCGTCCATCACTGGAGAGCCGTGCCCCTACAGATACCGCGTATACCTGTAGGAGCCGGCTCGCCGGCGATGAACGACAACGCATCAATCGAGTAGAACTGCGGCGCCTGGATCGCGGGCAAGCCCACTCCTACAAGTGCCTGCCTGCCGATCACTACAATAAGAAACCGGAGAACCAACATGTCCCTGAGCGTGTTCGACCTGTTCAAGATTGGTATCGGTCCCTCCAGCTCCCACACCGTTGGCCCGATGCGCGCGGCTGCGCGTTTCGTCGAAGGGCTGCGTCGCGAACACCTGCTGGCAAGCACCACCCGCGTCAAGGTCGAGTTGTACGGCTCGCTGGGCGCCACAGGTAAAGGTCACGGCAGCGACAAGGCGGTTTTGCTGGGCCTGGAAGGCGAACACCCGGACACCGTGAATACCGAAAACATCGCCGCTCGCCTGCAGGAAATACGCAGCAGCGCGCACCTCAACCTGCTCGGTGAACAGCGCATTGCGTTCAACGAGAAAGAACACTTGGTGATGATCCGCAAACCCCTGGCGTATCACCCCAACGGCATGATCTTTCGTGCCTTCGATAGCGCCGGCCTGCAAATCCGCAGCCGCGAGTACTACTCGGTCGGCGGCGGCTTCGTGGTCGATGAAGACGCCGCCGGTGCCGACCGCATTGTCGAAGACACCACCCCGCTGACCTTTCCCTTCAGGAACGCCAAGGAACTGCTGCAGCACTGCAGTACCTACGGCCTGTCCATCAGCCAGGTGATGCTGACCAATGAAAGTGCCTGGCGCCCGGAAGCGGAAACCCGTGCCGGCCTGCTGAAGATCTGGCAAGTGATGCAGGACTGCGTGGATGCGGGCTGCCGCAACGAAGGGATTCTGCCGGGCGGGCTCAAGGTCAAGCGCCGCGCCGCTGCCCTGCACCGGCAACTGTGCAAGCACCCGGAGGCGGCGCTGCGTGATGCGCTGTCGGTGCTGGA
This sequence comes from Pseudomonas sp. Fl5BN2, assembly GCF_009908205.1. NCBI lineage: Bacteria > Pseudomonadati > Pseudomonadota > Gammaproteobacteria > Pseudomonadales > Pseudomonadaceae > Pseudomonas > Pseudomonas sp. Fl5BN2. The sequence continues at coordinate 287,477 of NZ_JAAARL010000006.1, forward strand.
TTGGGTCAACCTCTATGCCCTCGCGGTCAATGAGGAAAACGCCAATGGTGGCAGAGTGGTCACGGCCCCCACCAACGGTGCGGCCGGGATCATTCCGGCAGTACTGCACTACTACATGCGCTTCATTCCCGGAGCCACTGAAGACGGGGTGGTGCGCTTCCTCCTGACCGCAGCCGCCATCGGCATTCTGTACAAGGAAAACGCCTCGATCTCCGGTGCCGAAGTCGGATGCCAGGGTGAGGTGGGCGTGGCCTGCTCGATGGCGGCCGGGGCGTTATGCGAGGTCCTGGGTGGCAGCGTGCAACAGGTGGAGAACGCCGCGGAAATCGGCATGGAACATAACCTCGGACTGACCTGCGACCCGATTGGCGGCCTGGTGCAAGTGCCCTGTATCGAACGCAACGCCATGGGCTCAGTTAAAGCCATCAACGCGGTGCGCATGGCGCTGCGAGGGGACGGGCAACATTTCGTCTCCCTCGACAAGGTGATCCGCACCATGCGCCAGACCGGCGCCGACATGAAAAGCAAATACAAGGAAACCGCCCGTGGCGGTTTGGCCGTGAACATTATCGAGTGCTGATACGCGAATTGCGTTTGCGTACATTTTTCAGGAGTTGCCCATGTCCACCGAATCACTGTTGAAAACCCCACTGCACAGCCTGCACCTGGAACTGGGTGCCCGCATGGTGCCGTTTGCCGGCTACGACATGCCGGTGCAATACCCGCTGGGGGTGATGAAGGAGCACCAACATACCCGCGAGCAGGCCGGCCTGTTCGACGTGTCCCACATGGGGCAAATCCGCCTGAGCGGCGCCAATGCCGCCAAAGCCCTGGAAAGCCTGGTGCCAGTGGACATCATCGACCTACCAGTGGGCATGCAGCGCTACGCCATGTTCACCAACGAACACGGTGGCATCCTCGACGACCTGATGGTCGCCAACCTGGGTGACAACCAACTGTTCCTGGTGGTCAACGCGGCCTGCAAGGACCAGGACCTGGCCCACCTGCGCCAGCACATCGGCAAGCAATGCGAGATTCAGCCGCTGTTCGAAGAGCGTGCCCTGCTGGCACTGCAAGGCCCGGCGGCCGTCACCGTACTGGCGCGCCTGGCGCCGGAGGTGGCGAAGATGACCTTTATGCAGTTCAAGCCAGTGTCGGTGCTGGGTGTGGACTGCTTTATCAGCCGTTCGGGTTACACCGGGGAAGACGGTTTCGAAATTTCAGTGCCGGCGGCCCACGCGGAAAAACTCGCCCGTGCCCTGCTGGCCGAACCGGAAGTGGCGGCCATCGGTCTGGGTGCCCGTGACTCCCTGCGTCTGGAGGCTGGTCTGTGCCTCTATGGCCACGACATGAACAGCGATACCACACCGATCCAGGCCAGCCTGCTCTGGGCTATTTCCAAGGTCCGTCGAGCCGACGGCGCTCGTGCTGGCGGCTTCCCCGGGGCGGAGGTGATCTTTACCCAGCAGAAAGACGGCGTCAGTCGCAAACGCGTCGGCCTGTTGCCCCTGGAACGTACACCGGTACGTGAAGGCGCGGAGATTGTCGACGCCGAAGGAAACATCATCGGCAACGTCTGCAGTGGCGGCTTCGGCCCGACCCTGGGCAGTCCGTTGGCCATGGGCTACCTCGACATCCAACACACGGCGCTCGATACACCAGTTGCAGCGATAGTTCGTGGGAAAAAGGTACCAATGCTTGTAAGCAAAATGCCATTCGTGCCACAGCGCTATTACCGCGGCTAAAGGACTGTTTCCATAAGTAACGCGGTTGCGTTAAAAGTGCACTAATCTGTAACGCAACCGCCATAAAACAGTGCATATTTTCGATACTGAACTTTACTTAGAACGCCCGAAAACAATTGAATAACTCTATCGAATAAGCCCCGCACGCTAGTTCCACCAAACCTTGGCAAGCTGAGCAAAACCGGGGGTTCGCGGGGCTTGTTTTTTCTCCCGTAGTTGGCGTAGAGTTTCTCCACTGTGTTTGCATGGGTCGCTTGGAATCGTGACCTGGGCAGTAGCTAACAAGTTTGCTACAACCCGTTCGACGTCTCTTACTTTCCTGCAACCCAGCCCAGTACTCTTTCACGAGAAAGAGACTGTCATTAATTTTTTAGCGTCAAAGGAAATAAGAAATGTCCCAACGTCAGAGCGGTACCGTCAAGTGGTTTAACGACGAGAAAGGTTTTGGTTTTATCACTCCAGAAAGCGGTCCGGATCTGTTCGTACACTTCCGCGCCATTCAGGGCAACGGCTTCAAAAGCCTGAAAGAAGGCCAGAAAGTGACCTTCATCGCTGTGCAAGGCCAGAAAGGCATGCAGGCTGACGAAGTACAAGCAGAAGCTTAATCGCCTGTAACGAAAAAGCCCCTGATGCTGACATCAGGGGCTTTTTTGTGCGCGCAATTCCGTAAAATGGCTTCTTTTTTCAGTCGAGAGCCTGTCATGTCGAAACATCTGCTAAGCCCACAAGGCGATTTTCCCGCCGTCGGCCTGGGTCGTCGCCTGGCAGCGATGTTCTATGATTTTCTACTCTGCGTCGCCCTGCTGATCGTCACGGGAGGCATCTACAAGCTGATCCAGATGCAGATCATCGGCGAAGCACGGATGCGCACCCTGACCGAGTCCGGCGCTCTGGACGGCGATCCGCTGTACTCCACGATCCTGCTGTTCGTCCTGTTCGGCTTCTTCGCCAAATTCTGGACCCATACCGGACAGACCCTGGGCATGCAGGTCTGGGGCATCCGCGTACAGAACGCCGACGGCAGCCGCATCAGCCTGTGGCAGGCACTGCTGCGCTTCATGGTGTCTATCGCATCCTGGCTGTGCGCCGGCCTGGGCTTCTTCTGGGTGCTGGTGGACAAGCAGAAACGCAGTTGGCACGACATTTATTCCAACACCCAACTGGTGCGCATTCCCAAGCAGAAGAAGTAATACGCCACAGACAAAAACGCCCCGACAGATCGGGGCGTTTTTTTATGGCTGGGATAAACCGATCAGGCGTTGCCTGCAAGCCGCATGCGCGCAGCCTGGGTGAAGTCCAGCATGCGCTTGAGAGGACGAAGCGCATTGGGAATCAACGCGGGATCAACATTGATCTCATTGCTGCCATCCTGCAGGCACTGCAGCGTGCGCTCCAGGGTGTTCATCGCCATCCACGGGCAATGGGCGCAACTGCGGCACGCCGCACCGTTACCAGCCGTAGGTGCTTCGATAAACACCTTGTCCGGGCACAGCTGCTGCATCTTGTAGAAGATCCCACGGTCGGTAGCGACGATGAAGGTCTTGTTCGGCAGACGCTGCGCAGCGGCGATCAGTTGACTGGTGGAGCCTACCGCGTCAGCCAGGTCGATCACCGAGCTGGGGGACTCCGGATGCACCAGGATCGCTGCGTCCGGATACAACGCCTTCATGTCTTCCAACTGCTTGGACTTGAACTCTTCATGAACGATGCAGGCACCGTCCCAAAGCAGCATGTCGGCACCGGTCTGGCGCTGGATATAGGTACCCAGATGCTTGTCCGGACCCCAGATGATCTTCTCGCCGTTGTCCATCAGGCTTTCAACGATTTCCAGGGCGCAGCTAGAGGTCACCACCCAATCGGCACGAGCCTTGACCGCCGCAGAAGTGTTGGCATACACCACCACGGTACGCTCGGGGTGCTGATCGCAGAAGGCCGAGAATTCATCCACCGGGCAGCCCAGGTCGAGGGAGCAGGTGGCTTCCAGCGTCGGCATCAGCACGCGCTTTTCTGGATTGAGAATCTTCGCCGTCTCGCCCATGAAGCGCACACCCGCCACCACCACAGTCTTGGCCGGATGGGCATTGCCAAAGCGGGCCATTTCCAGGGAGTCGGACACACAACCACCGGTTTCTTCGGCCAGGGCCTGAATCACCGGATCACAGTAGAAATGCGCAACCAGTACCGCGTCTTGAGCCTTGAGCTCAGCGGCGATGGCGGCACGAAAATGAGCCTCTTGCGCAGCGCTCAAAGGTTTGGGCTGCTTGGCGTCGAGGTGAGCTTGAACCAGAAGGCGTTCGGAAATTTGCGTCATGTTCGCAAGACCTGCAGGCGCTTGGGCGCGAAAGTCGAGTATACCACCGGCTCCGGACCACTTAAGGCCCCGCCGGGAGAGTGAGTTCATCAGGCACGGACAACATTGGAGCCGCGCAAGGCTACAGAATATCCCCGCCATTCAAAAGTTTATTCTGCCCCACACTGCGACCTACCCCTCCTGCAGCACCTCCACCGATGCAAAAGCCACCGATACGCATAGCCCACTCCTCGCTTGCTCGTCGGTGTAATCGAGCCACACTCGGGCAGCGTGTCGATCCGCGATGGCCTTGACGATGGACAAGCCAAGCCCGGAGCCCACCTTCTCAGTGCCCAGGCAGCGATGGAAGGGATCAAATACCCGCTCCCGCTCGGCCTGCGCGATACCCGGCCCTGAATCACTGACCCTCAACAAAACCTTGCCTTGCACCCGGGCCACCGACAGATCCACCCTGCCGCCCTGCGGCGTATAGCGAATGGCATTGTCCACTAGGTTCTTCACCAGGGTCAGCAGGTCCTCCTCAGAGATCAACACCTGTTCGTCCTCACCGCCCTCCACGCCGATATCGATCGCTTTGTCTTCTGCCAGGGGCAACAAGTCCTCCAGCACCTGGCGATACACACCATGCACCGAAACCCGTGAAATACGCGCGCTGGTGCCGGACTGCACAGACGCCAGCCTGAGCAATTGGTCGATCAGTTTTCTGCCCCGCTCAATACCTCGCCGCAACAACCGCAGACGCTCTTGGGCAACGCTCGACATTTCAGCAGATGCCAGGCGCTCGGCTTGCAGGGACAGGGCTGCCATCGGCGATCGCAACTCGTGGGCAGCATCGGCCACAAAACGTCGCTGCGCCGTCATGGACTGAGTAACTCGCGCCAGCAGACGATTGATTGCCAATACAAAAGGCCGGACCTCGGTCGGCAGGTGTCGCTCGTCGATCGGGTGCAGTTCCTGCTCGTCACGCAGATCGATCTCTGCGGCCAATACTGCGATGGGACGAAACAGCTTGCGCACCAGATCAGCGAGTACCAGCAATAGCACGGGAAACAGGATCAAAAACGGCAACAGGCCACGCCAGGCACTCTCGCGCGCGTCCTTGTCGCGGGCACCGGTTTCCTGGGCCACGGCGATGCGCTCACCGCGGTTTGTGGTCTTGACCAGTACGCGAAACGGCTCACCCCCGACCATCAAGGTCGACAGGCCATCGACCAGGCTGGTTGGCAATGGCAGCGGCGTATCGGCATCGCTGTCTGTCGCAGCCTTGGCGCCGTCGGCAAGGTACTGAATGACCACCCTGGACTCTTCATTGTCGTCGGCAACGACCTGGTCAGGCGCAGGGTAGCCCAGGGTCATCTGCTGACGCTCGAACAAGGCGGCCACCTGGCGCAGGGTATTGTCCTGCATCTCCAGGGCCTCATCGAAGGCCGAGACATAGGCAAAGACGCCAGCGAGAAGGGCGACGATCAGCACCGCCGCCGACAAGGCAATGGACAGCCTGAGCTGGACCGACTCGCTCAGACGCTTTTTGAAACCATCCATCCCATTCCCCTGACGTTCTTGATCACCTGGCTTCCCAGCTTGCGGCGCAAGGCGTGGATCAGAAACTCCACGGCATTGCTCTCCACTTCATCTCCCCAACCGTAGATACGATCCTCGAGCTCACTGCGCGAGAGAATCGCTCCGGGCCGGATCAACAAGGTTTGCAACAGGGTGAACTCTCGGTTGGACAGCTGCACATCAGACTGCCCCGCAGTGCTCGCTCGTTTCGATACCGGGTCCAGCGAAACCACGCCATTACTCAGCAACGGTGTTGCACTCCCGGTTTTACGGCGCATGACTGCGCGCATGCGCGCTAACAACTCGGCCATTGCAAAAGGTTTCAACAGGTAGTCATCTGCTCCACCGTCAAGACCGCGCAGGCGATCATCGAGACTGTCACGCGCGGTGATGATCAACAGGGGCACCGGGTTGTTGCCCTTGCGTATGCTGTCGAGCACCTGAAGCCCGTCCTTGCCAGGCAGCCCGAGGTCCAGCAATACCTGGTCATAGTGCTGGCTGTCCAAGGCAGCCAAGGCGGTCAAACCATTGGTGACCCAATCAGCGGCGTACCCCGCATCCTTGAGCGCACCCTGTATCGCCTCGCCAATCATGACGTCGTCTTCCACCAGCAAAATCCGCATCGTGCCTCCGCAATGAAGCAGGCCCAGCACTCGCCAGAGGAGTACCGGGCCCGGATCAAGTCAACTCCAAGGGTAATCACTCAGCCCGTCATCTGCCGAGAAAAAACCAATGGCTCGGATCAGGTGTCATTTTTTGCCCTGCAGTGAATTGAAGGTTGCCAGCAGATCATCCATTGCCGCCTTGCACTGGGCCAATTGCGGGGTGCTGGCACGCAAGGCGTCGAGTGCACGATCGATGCCCTTATCGAGCAAATGCCAGTCGGCTGCGGCGCGGGGCTTCAATCCAGCTTCGGCGGAGTCCCAGGCAACTTCCAGGTCCTTGATATGGCTTTTCGCTCCCGCCAGGTCCTGCTTGTCCACCAGCGCAGCGACCTCACTGGCAATGCCCTGGAACTCGGACAGGTTGCCCAACTTGGATGCCGCTGGCTGAGAGATCTCGGACGCGGCCAGCGCTCCAGTCTTGGCCCCTTCGTCAGGTTTTGAACAGCCCGCTGCCAGTCCCAGTAGAACAATGACGGAAAGAGTCGCGGCGTTGCGAGTAACAACGTGAATAAAGGCCATGATGAGTCCCTGAATAAGAGTCGAATAATCAGTAGGTAAGGCGCTGGCGATTGCCGACGCTAATCTGCGCGCCGATCACCAGCAAGAGAATGACGCAGAGGAAGATTGCGCTGGTCCAGGTCGCACCCAAGCCCAGGCCACCATAGGTTTTGGCTTGGGTCAGCAGATCGCCCAACGCCGCGCCAAAGGGCCGCGTGAGAATGTAGGCGACCCAGAAGGTCAGTACCGCATTGCCCCCCAGACGCCAGATAGCCAAGGTCACGGCGATCAACACCGCAAAGATTCCCGCCCCCAGGGTAAAGCCGAGCCCCAGGGCTTCGGTGGCCAGGTCTCCGGCAGCAGTACCCAGGGCAAAGGTACAAAGCACGGTCGCCCAGTAAAACAGTTCGCGGCGCGGAGTGACGATCTGACGGATCGACAGGTTGCGCTCAATCGCATACCAGACGGCAAAGTTGATCGCCAACAACCCTGCAAACACTGCCGTACTGACATACAGGCTGATGCCCAACTTATCCGTGAGCACATCGGTGATCTGCGTGCCGACAATGCTCACCAGCACCACGCTCAACCAATAGATCCAAGGTGTATAGGCGCGGGAACGAAGCTGGCCGAACAGCGCCAACGCCAACAGCAGGGCCATACCGATACTGGTCACCGCCTGCCCCAGCCCAGCATCGACAGCCAGATAGTCGGCACAGGTTTCGCCCACGGTGGTGGACATGATCTTGATGATCCAGAAGGACAGCGTCACCTCCGGAACCTTATTCAGCCAATCGTTCTTGCTCAGCGGCTTCATTGGGTGCCTCTCCATAACGGCGCATGTATTGGCGCGAGGGAGAGGCTACGAGAGAAAACTTAGCTGGAACTGAGCAAGCCTTGAAGCCGCCGTATCAACTCGCTACGTGCGCAGCGTCGACGCCGCGGGATCGAGGGGCCGCCAGGTACACCAGGTCGATGGACTTTCGACTCTTGGACGGGCGAAATCAAAGGCTACTTGCTGTACTGGAAGCAAATCCGTCGCAGCCCCCCCTTTCTTCACGACCAAAGTCACATAAAGGCCGAGCAAACGAATCAATGCAGGGCTCTGGGCTGCTGTAAAGGCCAGAGAGTGTTCAGGTGCGGCTCATAGCACCTGCCCCTCAGAAACTATCCACGGCCACTCTCAAGGCGCATCCACCCATTCACTGACGAGATCGTGCGGACATGGCCGTCGATTGATCGAGCACAATCGCCACGATGGATATTGTTCAAAGGAGAGGCCACGGCACAGCGAAGCAATGAGCCAGTCAGCGGGCTGAACCCTTGATGTAAAGGGCTCGGCAATAGAGTCGACACTGCCTGTAGGAGATGATGCCGTCACTCGCTTGCGGAGCGATGCAGGCACCTTTCGGAGGACAAAAAAAAACCCGGAAATCCTCACTTTCGTGGGCCTTCCGGATTTTCTAAACCGCCAAATATGGTGGGTCGTGTGGGATTCGAACCTACGACCAATTGGTTAAAAGCCAACTGCTCTACCAACTGAGCTAACGACCCGCTGTGTGGTGGCGCGTATAATACTGATTTCTAACGGTAATTCAACACCCTAAGTGAAAAAAATCAAAAATAAAGTGTTGGGTCGCTAATACCAGCCGCGCCAAAGCCTTCTGCACGCAAGCGGCAGCTGTCGCATTTACTGCATGCACGCCCCTTGTCGTCCGCCTGATAGCAAGAAACCGTCAGCCCGTAATCGACTCCCAGATGTACACCGGCCTTGATGATCTCGGCCTTGCTAAGGTTCTGCAATGGCGCCTGGATACGAAAGCCCTGCCCTTCGACGCCAGCCTTGGTCGCCAGATTGGCCATGCGCTCAAAGGCCTCTACAAATTCGGGACGGCAATCCGGATAACCGGAGTAATCCACGGCATTGACACCAATGAAGATGTCCCGCGCTTCAAGGACTTCTGCCCAGCCTAGGGCCAGGGACAGGAATACCGTGTTGCGCGCAGGCACATAAGTGACAGGGATGCCTTCACCCGGCGTTTCCGGAACATCGATGGAGCTGTCGGTCAGCGCGGAGCCGCCAATGCCGTTGAGGTTGAGACCGATGACCTTGTGCTCGACCACTCCCAGGTCCCGGGCCACGCGCTCAGCTGCATGCAGCTCTGCACGATGACGCTGGCCGTAATCGAAGCTCATGGTGTAGCAGCTATAGCCTTCAGCGCGGGCCATGGCCACGACGGTGGCCGAGTCCAGGCCGCCGGACAGCAAAATCACTGCGCGCTTTCCAGTGGAAACTTGGGTCTGTGCTTGTTCAGTCATTTCAGCGCCCCGGCTCATCATTCCAAAGGTATTTATGCAATTGCAGTTGCAGGCGCACCGGCAAGTTGTCAGCAACGATCCAGTCGGCCAGATCCCGCGCATTCAGGTCATGGTGGCTCGGCGAGAACAGCACTTCACCGGCACGCCGCTCAAGGCCGTACTGGATCAGCTTGGACACCGCCCAGTCATAGTCCTCGCGAGAGCAGATGACAAACTTCACCTGATCGTTGGCGGTCAGCAGTTGGATGTTTTCGTAGCGATTGCGCTGAACCTCCTCGGAACCTGGAGTCTTCAGGTCGAGAATCCGACTGACTCGCGGGTCTACCGCCGAGATGTCCAGGGCGCCACTGGTTTCCAGCGAAACCTCATAACCGGCATCGCACAGTTGCTTGAGCAAAGGAATGGCATTGGGTTGCGCCAGCGGCTCACCGCCGGTGACACAGACATAGCGCGGACGGAAACCGGCAACCTGCTCCAGCAGGCTGTCGAGGGTACGCTGGGTACCACCGCTGAAGGCGTAGGCACTGTCGCAGTACTGACAACGCAGCGGACAACCAGTCAGGCGCACAAAAACCGTGGGCAGCCCGGCAGTCCGAGTTTCACCCTGCAACGAGTAGAAAACTTCGGTAATTCTCAATGTGTCTTGCATAATCGCCACGGGCGTAACAGCTAAACAGGCTGTCCGCCTCCGTCAGGCACTTCAAGAAACCCCGCAATCGCGCAGATCCCAGGAAGCGTGTTTCAGAAAAAGGGCATGGATTCTAACGAAAAAACCCGCGACAAGCGCGGGTTTCTTGTAACAGCTACCTGCGCGCTTACATGCGCTGCAGATCCCGTTGTGCCAGTTGAGCAGCTGAAGTCCCCGGATACTGGGCAACCACCTGCTGCAGAATGCCCTTGACCCGGTCGGCGTGACCCAGGCGGCGCTCTACGTCAGCCAGCTTGTACAGCGAATCCGGCACTTTGGCGTGCTTGGGATACAGCTGGGAAACCTTGGCGAAAGCCTGACCTGCACCTTGCAGATCACCCTTGGCCAGGTTCACTTCACCCAACCAGTACTGGGCATTGCCGGCGTACTGGCTGTTGGGATACTTGCGCAGGAATGCCGAGAAGGCCTGGCTGGCCTTGTCAAAATCCTTGGCTTTGATCAGGTCGAAGGCAGCATCGTAATAAAGCTTTTCCTTGGCCGGATCAGCGGGTTCGCTGCTGGCGGCAGGCGCTTGAGCAGCAGCCCCGGCTGCGGCACCGGCGGCATTCATGTTGCCACCGGCAGAAGAATTCTCAGGAGTCGCGGCAGGTGCTGCACCGCTTCCTATGCGTCGATCAAGATCCTGGTAACGCTCCAGGCTTTCTTGCTTCATCCGCGCTACATCATTTTGCAGAACTTCGATCACACCCTGTTGGCGTGCAATCTGTTCCTGCATTTGCTGCAGTTGCTGGAACAGCTCGCCCTGTGCCGAGACAGGGGTCGAAACCCCTCCCCCGGCATAGGCGCCGTTCGTGCCATAACCCGCTGGCGGATAACTGCTCCCGCTATTGTTATAGCCAGAGTTGTTATCAACCACAGGAACCGCAGACCACGCCGCAAGCGGCGTGAGACTGAGAGCCAAAATAGTTACAGCACGACGGCACGTTCGCATGACGAATTACTTACGCAGTTCGACGCGACGGTTTTGAGCCCAGGACTGCTCGTCGTGGCCAGTAGCAACTGGACGCTCTTTACCGTAGGAAACCAGCTCCAGCTGAGCTGGGGAAACGCCTTGCAGAACCAGGTAGCGTTGAACGGCTTTCGCACGACGCTCGCCCAGTGCCATGTTGTACTCACGAGTACCACGTTCGTCGGTGTTGCCTTCCAGAACAACGCGAGCGCCGTTTGCTTTCAGGTCTTTGGCGTGAACATCCAGAGCGCGCATGGCTTCTGGCTTCAGGTCCGAGCTGTCGTATTCGAAGTAGAAGGTGGTGATTGCGCGCAGAGCAGCTTCTTCGCTCAGGGAGCCATCAACAGCACCAGTGTTAGCGCCGTAACCAGCGTTTGGATCAACAGCGCCTTCACCGGCGTTGTCGCCACCTTTGGAGGAGCAACCTACAGCTACAGCCATGGCCAGAGCCAGCGCAGCAAACTTACCAAACTTCAACATTTCCATCGTGAAACTCCTAATGAACCCCAGTGTGTTAAGTGAAACATTGTAGCGCCGCGTCAGTTCAGGTAAGGGGACCAGGACGGTTCTCTGACTTCGCCTTGAGCGGTAGGAAGCGGGAGCCTCACACGTCCATTAATGGACACGAGCATCAAGACTCCCCGGCCCTGCTGGCGGGTGGCGTAGATTACCATGGTGCCGTTGGGCGCAACAGTAGCTGACTCATCAAGGTTGGTGTCTGTGAGGATTTTTACGCTACCGCGCTGCAAATCCTGAGCCGCCACCCGGAAGTTGGTGAAGCCATCCTGGCGGTGGATCATCACCAGGGTCTTTTCGTCAGCAGAAAGTTTCGGGTTGGCGTTGTAGTTACCAATAAAGGTCACACGCTCAGCGCCACCGCCGTTGACATTGCTTTTATAGACTTGTGGCTTGCCGCCCCGGTCGGAGGTGAAGTAGATGGTGGAACCATCCTTGCCCCAGAACGGCTCGGTATTGATGCCAGGACCACTGGTGACACGACTCAACTGGCGCGAGGCCATGTTCATCACGTAGATATCCGGGTTGCCATCCTTGGACAGCACGAACGCCAGGCGACTGCCATCGGGCGACCAGGCTGGCGCACCATTGAGGCCTTCGAAGTTGGTGATCTGCTCACGACGCCCGGTATCAATGTGCTGAACGAAGATGCGCGGACGCTTCTGCTCGAACGACACATAGGCAATGCGCTTGCCATCGGGTGCGAAACGCGGCGACAGGATAGGTTCGCGGGACTGCAACAGCGTCACTGCACGAGCGCCGTCATAGTCGGAGCGTTGCAAAGTGTAACGCGTGTTGTTCACCGAGAAGCGCTCGGCCGTCACGTACAACAGGCGCGTCGAGAAAGCCCCCTTGATGCCGGTGAGCTTTTCAAAGGACTGGTCGGAAATGTAGTGCGACATGTCCCGCAATTGATCGACGCTGCCCGAGACGCTGCCGGTCAGCACTTGCTGCTCGGTAGCGACGTTGAACAGGGTGTACTGCACCTGCAGGCGACCGCCAGCGGGAACAATGTTGCCGACCATCACGTACTGGGCGCCCAAGGCTTTCCAGTCGCGGAAAATGACTTCACTGGCCTGGGTCGGCAAGCTGATCATGTTCTGCTTAGGAATAGGCGAGTAATAGCCCGAGTTGCGCAGGTCATCACCGATGATCTGTGCCATGTCGTCCGGCAGCACGCTGCCACCCTGCCAACCGAACGGTACTACCGCGATAGGCGTTGCCCGGTCAGTGCCACTGGTGACCAGAATGTTCTTTTCATCCGCTGCCGCTATCCCTGCCATACAGCAAATAACGACAAGCATTCCTCGAAGAAGGTTTCTCACAAGGCTAGATCCTCAGGTGTGAATGTCATCTTGAATGAACGATAGGGAGCAAAATCCTTCGGACTCAACCCCTGCATTTCTGTCAAACGCCCAATGTTCTTGACTGCCGCCACCGCCGAAGCGTCGAACGGCCCATCACCACTGGACTTGATCACGCTGACCGTGGTCACCGTGCCATCAGGCAACATGCCGATTCGCAGCTCCACCGTCATGCCCTTGCGCGCCGAAGGAGGACGAGCCCAGCCTTCCGCCGCACGAATACGAATCAGGTCATCGAAACTGCCCGCGACACTGTCACCCACCTCATCCGACTTCGTGGCCTCACGCTCCGGCTTATCGGAAAGCAAATCGGCCAAGGCCTGGGCCTTTTTCTCTTCGGCAGATTTACGCGCTGCTTCCTGGGCCTTTTTCTTCGCGGCGTCGGCGGCAGCTTTCTTCTTCGCGTCCTCGGCGACCTTTTTCTTCGCTTCGTCAGCTTCAGATTTCTTCTTCGCGTCTTCCGCAGCTTTTTTCTTCGCGTCTTCGACGACTTTCTTCTTCGCTTCTTCAGCGGCCTTTTTCTTGGCCTCTTCTTCCACGGCTTTCTTGGCTTCTTCTTCAGACTTCTTCTTGGCTATATCAGCCAATTGTTTCTCTTCAGCCTTTTTTGCTTCCGCGGTTTTCTTGGCTTCATCAGCCTTCTTGGCCTCGTCGGCTTTCTTGGCCTCATCGGCCTTTTTAGCTTCGTCGGCTTTTTGAGCGGCCTCTTCTTTCTTTTGTTCCGCAGCCTTGATCTCTTCCTGCTCGACCTTCTTCTGTTCCAACTGCTCAGCTTCGGTCTGGCGCGCGGCGGATTTCTTCGCCTCACCCGCAATCTTGTGATTGGTCTGGGTAGTGGCCGGACTCTTCGACTTCAGCTGATACAGGGTCGCCTGGACGATCGGCTTGGCCGGCGGCAACTCCGGGGTCATGGCAAAGCTGACAAACAGCATGCCAAACACCAGCACGTGCAGGGCAACCGCCCAGACACTAGGCCAGAAGTAGCTTTCCGAGGCGGACGGCTCTCGCTGTTGGTGCATCAGGGCGCCTCGGTAATCAAGCCAACGTTACCGACTCCGGCTTTCTGCAGCCCCCCCATGGCACCCATCACGGAGCCATAGTCGACGGTTTTATCACCGCGAATGAACACCTGGGTGCGTTTGCCGCCTTCATTGCCGGCACGGATGATCTTGGTCACCGCGTCCGTCATCTGCGGCAAGGTCATCGCCTTGTCCTGTTGCTTCTCGGTGTCGACTTCACTGCCAAGGTTCCAGTAATAGGTCTTGTCAGACTTGATCGAGATAGTCAGCACCTGGGTGTTGTTGTCCTGGGGCAAGGCTTCGCTGGAAACCTTGGGCAGGTCAACTTTCACGCCCTGGTTGAGCATCGGCGCGGTCACCATGAAGATAACCAGCAGTACCAACATCACGTCGATGTAGGGCACCACGTTCATCTCGGCAACCGGCTTGCGTTTGTGGCGAACTCGGGCCATTGGATTTACCTGCTCACTCTTCGCTGGTGTGCACTTTGCGGTGCAGGATCGCCTGGAACTCGTCGGCGAAGGTGTAGTAACGGCTGATCAGGGTCTCGCCACGAGCGGCGAAGCGGTTGTAGGCGATCACCGCCGGGATGGCCGCGAACAGGCCGATGGCCGTGGCGATCAGGGCTTCGGCGATACCCGGGGCCACAGTGGCCAAGGTCGCTTGCTGGGCCTGGGCCAAGCCACGGAAGGAGTTCATGATCCCCCATACAGTACCGAACAGGCCGATGTACGGGCTTACCGAACCTACGGTGGCGAGGAAGGGCAGGCTCTGCTCGAGCTTCTCTTCTTCACGGGAAATGGCTACGCGCATCGCACGGGCCACACCTTCCATGACCGCTTCCGGATCAACCCCCGGTTGCTGGCGCAGGCGGGAGAATTCCTTGAAACCGGCACGAAAGATCTGCTCGACGCCGGAATCCGGGTCTGGGTTGCTACCCGCCTGACGGTAGAGTTTGGACAGGTCGATACCGGACCAGAAGCGCTCCTCGAAGCTCTCCAGGGCACGTCGACCGGCGCGCAGCAGGTTGCTGCGCTGAAAGATCATGATCCATGAAGTCACCGATGCGGCAACCAGGATCAGCATTACCAACTGCACTACAACGCTGGCATTGCTGACCAGGCTCCACATGGAGGAATGGTCGACGACGTTAGCTTCCACGCTTTATCTCCTGCTCTGAGTGTGTACCCGCGCTGCTCTCGTCGGCAAAGGCCGTACGCAGAGCATCTGGAATAGCGCGGGGTTTGAAATTGTCGGCGCGCACACAAGCCACCAAAAACTGCCCTTCACAGAGCAGCACATTGTCCGTGGAACGCCTGACCTGCTGAGTGAAGCGCAGGCTGACCCGGTTCAATTCGGTGACCTGGGCACTGACCAGAAGCTCATCGTCCAGTCGCGCCGGCGCGTGGTAACGCGCTTCGCTGGAATGCACGACAAATAACAGGTTCTCCCCTGCCAGCTGCGATTGGGCAAAGCCCAAGTGTCGTAGCCGCTCGGTTCGAGCCCGCTCCATAAACTTAAGGTAATTAACGTAATACACGATGCCGCC
The DNA here is from genome assembly GCF_009908205.1 of Pseudomonas sp. Fl5BN2. Classification (NCBI taxonomy): domain Bacteria; kingdom Pseudomonadati; phylum Pseudomonadota; class Gammaproteobacteria; order Pseudomonadales; family Pseudomonadaceae; genus Pseudomonas; species Pseudomonas sp. Fl5BN2. The sequence continues at coordinate 302,681 of NZ_JAAARL010000006.1, forward strand.
GGCATCGGTGTCCTCGTAATAAACGCGACAACGATGTGCGAACGACCCAAGCCCGTTTTGCGCGCGCATACTCTAGTGCTTACTCCTCGGGTTGCCAATCCGGCCAGGCAACTGTTTTTTCATTCTTGAACGACTTTTGCTGAAGTTTTAACGATGCCAGCCCCTAGGACAGCACAAACCCCAAATAAATCGACAAAAAGCGGGTTATTAATCGTCCACGGCATCGAGGAATTCGTCTACCACAGGCATGTCCCCCATTCGTGACGGAATGTTTAAACCGAAGTGCAGGTAAGCATGCCGGGTCACCACCCGGCCACGCGGGGTACGCATGATGTAGCCCTGCTGGATCAGGTACGGCTCCAACACATCCTCGATGGTATGGCGTTCTTCACTGATCGCCGCTGCCAGGCTGTCGACGCCCACTGGCCCACCGTCGAATTTCTCGATCATGGTCAGCAACAGACGTCGGTCCTGGTGATCGAAGCCACGCTCATCGACGTCCAGCAGGTTCAAGGCCAGGTCGGCGATCGGCTTGGTGATGTGTCCCTTGGCCCGCACTTCGGCAAAGTCGCGTACCCGGCGCAACAGACGGTTGGCAATCCGCGGCGTGCCCCTTGCACGGCGAGCCACCTCGAAGGCGCCTTCCGGATCCAGGGGCAAGCCGAGAATGCTCGCAGAACGACTGACAATGGTCGCCAGGTCCGCAGTGCTATAGAACTCCAACCGCTGCACGATACCGAACCGGTCCCGCAGCGGGTTGGTCAACATCCCCGCACGGGTCGTCGCCCCAACCAGGGTAAACGGCGGCAGGTCCAGCTTGATCGAGCGCGCCGCTGGGCCCTCGCCGATCATGATGTCGAGCTGGAAATCTTCCATGGCCGGGTACAGCACTTCTTCAACGATCGGCGACAGTCGATGGATCTCGTCGATGAACAGCACATCATGCGGCTCGAGGTTGGTCAGCAGCGCCGCCAAATCGCCAGGGCGCTCCAGCACAGGGCCGGATGTACTCTTGATCGATACGCCCATTTCCTCGGCGATGATGTTGGCCAAGGTGGTCTTGCCCAATCCGGGAGGGCCGAAGATCAGGGTGTGGTCCAGGGACTCATTGCGCCCACGGGCCGCCTGGATGAACAGCTCCATCTGCTCGCGCACGCTGGGCTGGCCAATGTAGTCGGCCAGGCTGACCGGACGAATCGCCCGGTCCTGGACTTCTTCGCGCTCACGGGGTCCCGTGGCGGCGATCAGACGGTCAGCTTCAATCACTTAAATCATTCCCTTCAGCGCTCGGCGGATCATGTCTTCACTGCTCAAGCCTTTGTCTTTGATCGCGGACACCGCCTTGCTGGCTTCCTGCGGCTTGTAGCCCAGAGAGATCAACGCACTGACTGCATCCGACTCGGCGCTGGCGACCGGCATCGGCGCGTCCGGCTGGTTTGGCACCAGGGCGAACATGCTCGGTACCGCTTCCCAGGCCTTGAAGCGGTCCTTGAGTTCCACCAGCAGACGCTCGGCGGTCTTCTTGCCAACCCCAGGTACCTTGGTCAGGGCCGAGGTGTCCTGGGCTTGCACGCAACGCACCAGCTCATCCACCTCAAGACTGGACATCAGCGCCAGGGCCAATTTCGGACCAACACCATTGAGACGGATCAACTCGCGAAAAAAGTCTCGCTCACGCTTGCTGGCAAAGCCGTAGAGTAACTGCGCGTCCTCGCGGACAACCAGATGGGTGTGCAAGGTCAGGGGTTCGCCGACCGACGGCAGGCGATAAAGGGTGGTCATGGGCACTTCGACTTCGTACCCCAGCCCGTTTACATCAAGAATCAGGTGCGGCGGCTGTTTCTCAGCCAGAGTGCCGCGCAAGCGTCCAATCACGTTTCAAATCCTTAGACGATGGCCAGTACGGGACTGGCGGCTCACTGAGCAAGCGTCCGGGCCGGCAACACAGGCGCGCAACGCTCCACTCCTAAAAATGACTGCGCTGATGCTATCAGAGACGCAGGCGACCGCCACGACTGCGTGCCGTTCCCAGCCCATGGGGCAACAAGCTGGAGCGGGTATGAGCGTGACAGATGGCAATAGCCAGGGCGTCCGAGGCGTCGATCTGCGGCTTGCTGGTCAACTTGAGCAAATGCATGACCATCATCTGCACCTGCTCCTTATTTGCGGCACCGGTCCCGGCCACGGCCTGCTTGACCTGGGTAGCGGTGTACTCGGCAATCTCCAGGCCCTCCTCGGCACCCGCAACGATAGCCGCACCCCGCGCCTGCCCAAGCTTCAAGGCCGAGTCGGCATTACGTGCCATGAACACCTTCTCGATGCCCATGGTCACCGGACCGTAGGTCTGAATTACCTCGCGGACCCCGCGATAGACGATCTGCAACCGCTCCGGCAACTCGCCGGCACCGGTACGAATACAACCGGAGGCCACATACACGCAGCCGCGTCCGGTATCTCGAACCACGCCATAACCGGTGATGCGCGAACCGGGGTCGATGCCAAGAATAAGAGTCATAACGCCTGCTGCTTGAATGAAGAGGCCTGTCGGCCATGAGCGGAACAGCGAAAAAGCAGAAGCCGGAAGCACTCTGCCGCACAATAATCGCGGCGTTGTACATCCGGCTTCAAGGGCAGTGCAATTGAATCAGCCGAGTTGCTCGGCAACCGACTCCGGAATGTCCGCGTTGGAGTAGACGTTCTGTACGTCATCCAGATCTTCCAGCATGTCGATCAGCTTGAGGACCTTCTCGGCACCTTCCAGGTCCAGCTCGGCACTGGTGGTCGGCAGCATGACGATTTCCGCGTCATCGGCCTTGAACCCCGCCGCTTCCAGGGCATTACGCACGGCATAGAAACCGGCGAACGAGGTGAAGACGTCAATCGAACCGTCGTCGTTGCTCACCACGTCATCGGCGTCCGCTTCCATCGCGGCTTCGATCAGCGAATCTTCGTCGATACCCGGCGCGAAGGAAATCTGCCCCTTGCGCTCGAACAGGTAGGCCACCGAACCATCGGTGCCCAGGTTGCCACCACACTTGCTAAACGCATGCCGCACGGCCGCCGCAGTGCGGTTACGGTTATCGGTCATGCATTCGACCATCACCGCCACGCCGCCCGGACCATAACCTTCGTAGGTCAGCTCGACCATGTCATCGGTATCGGCTGCACCAGCGCCCCGGGCCACCGCACGATCGATAATGTCCCGGCTCATGTTGGCGCTCAGCGCCTTGTCCAACGCCAGACGCAGGCGCGGGTTGGAACCAGGATCACCGCCACCCTGACGGGCAGCGACGGTCAGTTCACGAATCCACTTGGTGAAAATCTTGCCTTTCTTGGCATCCTGACGCTCTTTGCGGTGCTTGATGTTCGCCCACTTGGAATGACCTGCCATAAATTGCTCCAAAATTTTCTTTGAAACATTGCCCGCGTCGCCTTTGCGGCATGCGAGCAACAAAAACTCGACCCCATAGAAAAAGCGCACCCGAAGGTGCGCCTTATCGGGCCGGCTTATTCAGCCTTAGGCTGTTCGCGCAGGCGGATGTGCAGCTCGCGCAGAGCCTTGGCATCCACCAGACCCGGCGCCTGAGTCATGACACAGGCTGCGCTCTGGGTTTTCGGGAAAGCGATCACTTCGCGGATCGACTGGGCGCCGGTCATCAGCATCACCAGGCGATCCAGACCGAAGGCCAAACCACCGTGTGGCGGCGCGCCATACTTGAGGGCGTCGAGCAGGAAGCCGAATTTCTCTTCCTGTTCCTCTTCGCTGATACCCAACAGGCGGAATACCGCTTGCTGCATTTCCTTGCGATGGATACGGATCGAACCGCCACCCAACTCGGTGCCGTTGAGCACCATGTCGTAGGCACGGGACAATGCGGTGGCCGGGTTGGCCTCCAGCTCTTGTGGCGAGCACTTCGGCGCGGTGAACGGGTGGTGCAGCGCGCTGAAGCTACCGTCGTCGTTCTCTTCGAACATCGGGAAGTCGACGACCCACATAGGCGCCCACTCGCAGGTCAGCAGGCTCAGGTCATGACCGAGCTTGATGCGCAGCGCGCCCAAAGCTTCGCTGACGATCTTGGCCTTGTCGGCGCCGAAGAACACGATGTCGCCATCAACCGCACCAACGCGATCGAGGATCACGTTCAGGTTGGCCTCTGGGATATTCTTGACGATCGGCGACTGCAGGCCTTCAACGCCCTTGGCGCGCTCGTTGACCTTGATGTACGCCAGGCCCTTGGCACCGTAGATACCGACAAACTTGGTGTAGTCGTCGATCTGCTTGCGCGGCATGCTCGCCCCGCCTGGCACGCGCAAGGCGGCGATACGGCATTTTGGATCATTGGCCGGACCACTGAAGACCTTGAAGTCCACTTCCTTGAGCTGATCGGCAACGTCCACCAGTTCCAGCGGGTTGCGCAGGTCCGGCTTGTCGGAGCCGTAGCGGCGCATGGCTTCTTCAAAGGTCATGTGCGGGAATTCGCCGAACTCCAGATCCAGCACTTCCTTGAACAGGTTGCGGATCATGCCTTCGGTCAGGCCCATGATGTCTTTTTCATCGAGGAAGCTGGTTTCGATGTCGATCTGAGTGAACTCAGGCTGACGGTCGGCACGCAGGTCTTCGTCGCGGAAGCACTTGGCGATCTGGTAGTAGCGGTCGAAGCCGGCCACCATCAGCAACTGCTTGAACAGCTGCGGCGATTGCGGCAAGGCAAAGAAGCTGCCCGCGTGGGTACGGCTCGGCACCAGGTAGTCGCGGGCACCTTCAGGGGTGGCGCGGGTCAGGATCGGCGTTTCCACGTCGAGGAAGCCGTTCTCGTCCAGGTAGCGACGGATGCTGGTGGTCATGCGCGAGCGCAGACGCAGTTTCTCGGCCATTTCCGGACGGCGCAGGTCAATGAAGCGATAGCGCAGACGGGTTTCTTCACCCACGTCGGAGTATTCGTTGAGCGGGAATGGCGGGGTTTCCGCTTCGTTCAGCACTTCCAGCTCATAGCCCAGGACTTCGATCATGCCCGAAGCCATGTTGGCATTGCCGGCGCCGGCCGGACGCAGGCGCACCTTACCGGTGACCTTGACCACGTATTCGCTGCGCACGCGGTCGGCGGCGGCGAAGGTTTCAGCACGGTCCGGGTCGAACACTACCTGGGCCAGACCTTCACGATCACGGATATCGAGGAAAATCACCCCGCCGTGGTCACGGCGACGGTGGACCCATCCGCAAAGGGTTACTTCCTGACCTTCCAGGCTTTCGTTCAGTTGGCCGCAATAATGGCTGCGCATCATGGTAGTGGTTTCACTTCTCGTAATTCAAAATTCGATGGAGGCCTTGCGCACCTCTCAAGGTGCCGGATAGTGCAAGAACTCGCGCGTGTCGTTCAACTTAGTCAGCTTTGTCGCCACCGGCCAGGTTCTTCTTGGAGCCGGTCTTGAAGTCGGTTTCATACCAGCCGGTGCCACTGAGGCGGAAACCGGGCATGGACAGCATCTTTTTCAGTTCAGGTGCCTGGCAGGCAGGGCAATCGACCAGCGGCGCGGCGCTGATCTTTTGAATGGCTTCCAACTGATGACCACAGGAAGCGCATTGGTAGTCGTACATGGGCATGGGGGCGTCTCGGCAATCCAGATTACTGCTTGAATTACAGCCAGAGCCCACGCCAAAGCTCGGGCTACGTAGCAAAGAGCGGGATTATATCCATTAAATCGGCCCTGTGCAGCCGTATGACCCTATTAGCGGGAGTTGCTGATTGTCGGACAGGTGCCAGCGATTCGATCAGTGCCGGACTCAAGTCTGGAGGAGCAGCGACCTTATAGAGGGGACGAATGACGCAGCGAGGCGCCATTCGTAATAGCGGACTTAACGATTTTCCAGCAACGAGCGCAGCATCCATGCGGTTTTCTCATGCACTTGCATGCGCTGGGTCAGCAGATCTGCCGTCGGTTCGTCGCTGACCTTGTCCAGCAACGGGAAGATGCCACGCGCGGTCCGAGTCACCGCTTCCTGACCGCTGACCAGTTGCTTGATCATTTCTTCAGCCGCCGGCACCCCTTCCTCCTCCTTGATCGAGGACAGCCGAGCATAAATGGAATAGGCACCCGGAGCCGGGAAACCCAAGGCGCGAATACGCTCGGCAATCAGATCGACCGCCAGGGCCAGTTCGTTGTACTGCTCTTCAAACATCAGATGCAGGGTGCGAAATTGCGGGCCAGTGACGTTCCAATGGAAGTTATGGGTTTTCAGGTACAACACGTAGGTGTCCGAAAGCAGACGGGAAAGACCGTCGACAATGGATTTACGATCTTCTTCACTGATACCGATATCAATTGCCATGTTTCTCTCCGTTAACGGGATGGATTCACACAATCAGCTGCCGGACCACTCTAGCAAGAGTACTGCTCCCCCGCCGCCACGGATCGTCAATCAGCCTGCGGTGGATTGCCCCGTGGACCGGGCAAGATTTTTTCGCCCTGAGCTCAAGAAATATCCGACAACAGGGAAAAATCGACGTTCCCCGAAAAATCCACAGCCACCCGTCTAGAACAAGCCTTTTTGCCCGATTGTCCGAATTCACGACATCCCCCCTGGCGTTCCAGCCATCACACCGGGCACCGCTGCTGATTTGAGAAGGCCTGGGCTTTACTGTTAAATAGAGCCCGTGTCGCTGTTGCCTATTTCTTCGGCCAGCGCGCATAGGCTGACACCGCGTACGTACCTGCCGCCTCACCTATTTATTCAGAAGCGAACCGTGCGTGATCAGCTCTTCCTTGTGCTTGCTTCTTAACGTGAGTTAATCAAAATGTTGAAAATCGTCCACCTACTGACAGGCGTCGCAGCTCTGCTGCTGTCCTTGCTTCCGAGTCTAAGATCTGACGCAGTTCCCTACCTGCAACAACCCGATGCTCTTTACCTGGCCCTGTTCGGCCTGCTCAACCTGATCCTGGCTCCAGCGATCCCTTACTGGAACCGAGGCCCTCGTCATCACCTACAAAATCTCGTCAGCGCTCTGCTGGTATTGGTTGTCGTACTGCAAACCCTCACCCTGCTGGCCCCCATGCCAGTGATCGGTGGTCAACCCGCAGTTCTGGTCAGCCTGTTGACTGCACTGATTGCAGTGGCCCTGCATCTAGCCGTCAGCTTTTACAAGTCATCGCCTGCGGCATCCTCTGCGCCGTCTTACGACATGAGCAACCGCGATACCGGCACTGTGAAGTGGTTCAACACCTCCAAGGGGTTCGGCTTTATTTCCCGGGATTCTGGCGATGATATTTTTGTGCACTTTCGCGCCATTCGCGGAGAAGGTCATCGCGTTCTGGTCGAAGGCCAGCGTGTGGAGTTCTCGGTGATGAACCGCGACAAGGGCCTGCAAGCTGAAGACGTGATTGCTGCACTACCGCGTCGCTGATCCATGCCCACAAAAAACCGCGCCTAGGCGCGGTTTTTTTTTGCTCTGGCAACTCAGTACCTAGCGCCCCTCAGTAATGAGGCGGCGGCGCTTCCTCTTCAAAAGAGTCGAACTGCCCGACCATTTCTTCCTGACGCTTGAGCAGCGCAGCCATCTGCAACTGCAGGCGCTCCAGCACTTTCTGCTGCGCCACCAGCACGTCGTTCAAAGTCTGAATAGTGTCATCCTGGAACGCCAGTCGGCTTTCCAGGTCGGTTACACGATCTTCCAGGCTCATGACTCAACCCTCCAAAAACTGGAAATCATCAGCCAATACTACCCGCAGCCGGTCACGGATCTGCGCAACCTGCTCAGCACTGTAAGGCTTGGCCGGGTGCTTGCCCCACACCGGAGCCGGCCATGCGGCATCGTCGCGTTTACGCACGATTACATGCATGTGCAGTTGACTCACCACATTGCCCAGGGTCGCCACATTCAACTTATCGGCATCAAAGGAGTCCTTGAGCACCTCTGCCAGTGCGGTGGTTTCCTGCCACAACTGAAGCTGATCGGTGACATCCAGTTGAAACAACTCGCTGATATCCTCGCGACGCGGCACCAGGATGAACCAGGGATAGTTGGCGTCATTGGACAGCAGCAACCGACAAAGGGGGAAATCCCCGATCGGCAGTGTGTCTTGTTGCAGCCGTGAATCTAAAGTGAACACCGCGTTTACTCCCGCTCAGCTCATTCCAACCTGGCGTCCAGTATGACTGACACGCACCAGGCAACAGACGCGCAGCATACCTGTGAACGCCTCGCGCTTCATGACCAATGAACCCATGCGCCTCCACTCAAGCCCCGGCAAGGAGCCGACTTCAATGCAAGCAATGCGCCCCACTGCAGAACACTTTCCCGCGCGCCGCACCATTTGCGCACAGAGCAGCCAGAACGTTCGGAAGGTGACCCACCTGACCAGTAACGCTGCTGATCTTTCTCGCACATGACTGCATGAACTTTGCGCAGAGTTACCAAAGTTTTGCAGCAACCCCGTACAGACGGTCTACGCTCAGTACCCCAAGCATCCGCCGTTTACTCACTTTGCGGTGTGTCGCGGTAACGTTTTGCCTGACTGTGCAACTTATTGCACAGCCCTGCACTATGAAGACTGCCGCGTCAAGCCAAACAAAAGGACGTCTGAGAGAGCGGTTTTATGCGGTTTTTACAGGGTCACATGCGGGTTTGAAGAAAAGTTACCGAGCAGACTCAGTTTGTGCACGCTTGTTGCATTCAACCTGACATCGTCTGCATTGGCTCATCGGAAGTGAGGCCCTGCAGACTCATAATAATAGTGGCAGGGTTGCCCCGCAGTACTTTGAAAGTTTTGGCATGAGGGCTTAATTTCCTCCTCAAAAGCGCTCGAAGCACACTGTTAAAGTTGTCAGTCTGGATACACTCCGACTGCAAAATTACGACACAGATCAAGCAATTTGCGACAGGGTCGTAAAGAAGCTGAAAGGATAGATAGGCAAGTATCGCCAATATTGTCAGCGTGATATAAGTTTGCGCCGACACAAAAAGAAAGAGCCGCCCAGATAAAAAAATAGGTGGGACGGCAGTACTCTTCTAAAAACCAAAGGAGCAAATCACGATGCGCGTGATGAAGTGGAGCATGATCGCCCTGGCTGTATCAGCAGGCACCTCGCAGTTCGCAATCGCGTCCTCTCAGGACGACGCAAAGGGCTTTATCGAAGATAGCACCCTGACCGCCAAAACCCGTCTTGAGTACATGAACCGTGACTTCAAGAACGGCGCAGGTAACCACGAACGTGCCGACGGCACTTTCAAAAGCGGCTATCGCCAAGATACCGGCCTGAGTGAACTGCTGCAGTACAACTCCGGCTTCACTCAAGGCACCGTAGGTGTCGGTGTTGACGCTTTCGCCATGGGCGTGATCAAGCTGGACGGTGGCGCTGGTCGCTCCGGTAACGGCCTGGCAGCCAACAACAGCCTGGGCGAGCCAGAAAAAGACTCGTCAGCTGTAGGCGGCGCGGTCAAGTTCCGGATCTCTGACACCGTACTGAAATACGGCGACCAGATGGTTGCCAGCCCAGTATTCTCCACCGACGACAGCCGCCTGCTGCCTGAAGTCGCTACCGGTACCATGATCACCAGCAAAGAGATCAAGGGCCTGGAGCTGAACGCTGGTCACTTCACCGCACTGCGCTCGCAGACCGGCCAGTACAACGACAGCATCAACGGTCGTGGCGCTGACGGCCTGAAAAAACCAGGTCTGACTGCCGCTGACTTCGCTGGTGCCACCTACCAGTTCACCGACAACTTCGTCGGCGGCATCGCTGCGTCCAAGGTCGATGACTACTTCAAGAAGCAGTACATCAACCTGAACTACACCTTCCCGATCGCTGACAACCAGTCGCTGAACCTCGACTTCAACGGCTACCGCACCGAAGACGACGGCAAGAAACTGTACGGCAAGCTGGACAACAAACTGTGGAGCTTGGCAGCTGCTTACAGCATCGGCCCGAACAAGTTCACCATCGCTCACCAGCGCTCCACCGGCGACACCAACTACCTGTACGGTGTTGACGGCAACGGCACCATCTTCGTCGCCAACTCCATCCAGATCTCCGACTTCATCGGTGAAGACGAGCGTTCCTGGCAGGCTCGCTACGACCTGAACATGGCGACCCTGGGTGTTCCTGGCCTGAGCTTCATGGCCCGTTACGTGAAGGGTGACAACATCACCACTTCGTCGAACACCGAAGGCAAGGAAAACGAGTTCAACTTCGAAACCAAGTACGTGATGCAAGAAGGTCCAGCCAAAGACCTGTCGTTCCGCCTGCGTAGCGCTGTGTATCGTGCAAACGGTGCTTACAACAAGGACTACACCGCAGACAACAACGACGTTCGTATCATCGTAGAGTACCCACTGAGCATCTTGTAATTCAGTGCTCAGCTGAATGCGCTAACACGCAGCTCTAATAAGAACCGCCATCCTGATTCAGGGTGGCGGTTTTTTTATGCCTCTTTGAAGTTTCAGAAAGAAACCCAAAACCAAATAGCAAGCTAACTAAGTAAACAGCTATTGTTAGTAGATATCAATGGCTCCAGGCAGGCCTTGCTAGTTACCAATGGCTGGACTTAAAACAGACAAGGGGCTGATAGCCCCTTGTCTTGAACAACATTATCTGACCGAACGGCCAAGTCATGAAACTGACTTATTGCACGGCAGATTCCTGAACGACTCGAATCACCCGTTGCGGAAATGGAATATCAATCCCTGCAGCCTTCAGATGGTCGCGAGACAGCTCGTTGAAATGGAACATCACATCCCAGTAGTCCGCAGTCTTGACCCAGACTCGCAGCGAAAGAGTAATTGCACTGTCACCCAGGGTGGACACCACCGCTACCGGCGCAGGATCGGCCAGCACGCGTTCATCCTTGGCCAACTCCAGCAGCACCTCGCGGGCCTTCTGCAGGTCCGCGTCGTAATTCACACCGACGTCGAACACCACCCTGCGGGTCGGTTGACGGTTGTAGTTGGTGATGATGCCGTTGGACAGGTTACCGTTAGGCACAATCACCGTCTTGTTGTCACCGGTACGCAGCACGGTGTGGAAGATCTGAATACTGTCCACGGTGCCGCTGATGCCTTGGGCTTCAATAAAGTCACCAATACGAAAGGGGCGAAACAACAGGATCAATACCCCACCCGCGAAATTTGCCAGGCTGCCTTGCAGCGCCAGGCCGATCGCCAAGCCTGCAGCACCGATCGCAGCCACGAAAGAGGTGGTTTCAACACCGATCATCGAGGCTACGCTGACGATCAACAGCACTTTGAGAATGACGTTGGCCAGGTTGCTGATAAAGCCTTGCAGCGCCATGTCGGCATTGCGCAACGCCAGCAACTTGCCCACCTTGTGGGTCAGCCTGTTGATCAGCCACCAGCCGATGGCCAAGGTGATCACTGCCAGCAGCACCCGGCTGCCGTATTCCATGATCATTGGAATCCAGGCTTGGGAAGCTCGGACCAGGTTGTCTACTTCAGCGTTCAAATCCATCTATTTCTCCAGATTCCCGGGGTTGCGGCGTACATGACTGACAGGCAGAACGACCGGCTCCATTGGGGCTCAATCGTTTCTGCCATTCCTCCGGCCTCGGACGCCAATAAGCTCTAGAGGTTCCCGGAGAAGCTGATCAATCGCGGAAGTTGTTGAACTGCAGGGGCATGCCGAACTCGTGTGCACGCAGCGCGGCGATGGCCTCTTGCAGGTCGTCACGTTTCTTGCCAGTGACCCGTACCTGCTCACCTTGAATCGAGGCCTGTACCTTCAACTTGGCGTCCTTGATATGAGCGACGATCTTCTTCGCCAGCTCTTTATCGATACCTTCCTTGAGCACCGCTTCCTGCTTCATCACCTTGCCCGAGGCATATGCATCTTTGACTTCCAGGCACTGCACGTCGATCTTGCGCTTGACCAAGGCCAGCTTGAGGATCTCGATCATTGCTTCCAGCTGGAATTCGGCTTCGGCGGTCAGGTTGACCGTCAGGTCCTTGTCCTTGAACTCGAAGCTGCCCTTGCCCTTCAAGTCATAACGACGGTCCAGTTCCTTGACGGCGTTTTCCACCGCGTTGGTGACTTCGTGCTTGTCCAGTTCGGATACCACGTCAAACGACGGCATGTAATCTCTCCAAATAAAAAGGGGCGCTGTTCAAAACATCGAACACGCCCGGCTTGCGGTTAAAATCCGCGCTCATTATAACGGGTCTTTCCCCTCCTTCACCGCGCGCCCTCTGCGGGCCTGCCAAACAGAGCGAAAACTTGATGTCCACCACCTGGCATGTTCTCGGCGCCGGTAGCCTCGGCACCTTGTGGGCCTCCCGCCTGGCCCGCGCCGGCTTGCCGGTACGCCTGATCCTGCGGGACCAGGCCCGCCTGCACGCATATCGGACAGCCGGCGGCCTGACCCTGGTAGAACAGGGCCAGAGCAGCCTGCAAGCGATCCCCGGTGAAACCTGCGACAGCACGGCCCCCATCAGCCGCCTGCTGCTGGCATGCAAGGCCTACGATGCAGAAGCGGCCGTGGCCAGTATCGCTGCACGCCTGACCCCTGGAGCCGAACTGATCCTGTTGCAGAACGGCCTCGGCAGCCAGGATGCGGTGGCTGCCAAAGTGCCCCAGGCACGCTGCATTGCCGCCTCCAGTACCGAAGGGGCATTTCGCGACGGCGACTGGCGCGTGGTCTTCGCCGGTCACGGCTACACCTGGCTGGGCGACACCGGCCACCCGACCGCACCGATCTGGCTGGATGAGCTGAGTGCCAGCGGCATCCCCCATGAATGGAGCACCCAGATCCTCACCCGACTCTGGCGCAAGCTGGCGCTCAACTGTGCAATCAATCCACTGACGGTCTTGCACGACTGCCGCAATGGCGGCTTGCAGCAGCACCCGTGTGAAGTGGCCACCTTGTGCTCTGAGTTGAGCGAACTGCTGCAATGCTGCGGACAACCTGCCGCAGCGCAGAACCTGCAACAGGAAGTCGAACGAGTGATCCAGGCCACTGCCGCCAACTACTCCTCGATGCACCAGGACGTGGCCAGTCAGCGACGAACCGAAATCAGCTATCTGTTGGGTTATGCCTGTGAAGCCGCTGCCCGCCACCGACTGCAACTGCCCCATCTGCAACAATTGCAACAGCGGCTGGTGAGCCTACTGCAACTGCGTGGATTGCCCAGCGACTGAGCAGCGGCTACGCTGCCCACTTGCTCATTTCCTGCGATACAGCCGATGCCATTGCGCCAGCGCCTCGAAAACCTGCCCGTGGGCCAAAAGCTCCTGGCTGCCCTGCTTGTCCTGCTGACTACCGTGCTGCTGGTCGCCAACCTGACGTTTATCAGCGCTGCCTACTGGATCTCCCAGGAAAGCATGGCGCCCCAGGCCCTGCAGACTATTGGCCGACTGGTATCCAACCCGACCCTGGCGCTGCAGGCCCTGGACTCCCCCGAAGATGCAGAAAAGCTGCTCCATGAGCTCGACAGCTATTCGCCCTTGCGAGCAGCAGCTGTCTATGACGGCAAAGGCATGCGCCTGGCTCAACTGCAGCACGGTGAACATCTCAAGCTGCCGGAGCGCTACCGGCACATCGAAGCCTGGCAACTGACCGAGTTTCGCAGCAACCAGGTGATCTCCCTGCCCCGCCCAGACCAGGCACCGGGGCACCTGCTGCTGGTGGCCACCAGCGAACTGCCAATGGCGTTCTATACCGGCACCCTCACCGCGAGCCTCGGAATCCTGATTTTCAGCGTGCTGCTGTGGCTGGTCATTGCCCGGCAGATCAAGCGCCTGATCACCCAACCGATTCATCAACTCGAAGAACTCTCACGCCAGGTAACCCGCGAGGAGAACTACTCCCTGCGCGCGGCCCGCGGCAACCACGATGAAATCGGCAGCCTGGCGGAGGCCTTCAACACCATGCTGTCGCGCATCGAAGCCCGGGAGCAACAGCTCAAGCGCGCCCGGGATGACTCCCAGGCAGCCTACGACCAGGCCCAGGGATTGGCGGAGGAGACCCGTCACACCAACCGCAAGCTGGAACTGGAAGTCCAGGTGCGCAGCAAGATCGAGAAGAAGCTCACCGGTTTCCAGAACTACCTCAACAGCATCATCGACTCCATGCCCTCGGCGCTGATCGCCCTGGATGAGCAACTGTATGTCACTCAGTGGAACCAGGAAGCCAGCGCCCTGTCCGGCACCCGGCTCGACGAAGCCCTGAACCAGCCGATCTTCCTCGCTTTCGAACCGCTCAAGCCGTTCCTGCCGCAACTCAAGGAAACCGTCGAGCAGCACACGGTGACCAAGGTCGAGCGGGTCACCTGGTTCAAGGATGAGGAGCCCAAGCACTACGCCCTGACCTTCTACCCATTGATGGGCGGCGCCGGACGCGGGGTGGTGATCCGTATCGACGACATCACCCAGCGCCTGTCCCTGGAGGAAATGATGGTGCAGTCGGAGAAAATGCTCTCGGTCGGTGGCCTCGCAGCGGGCATGGCCCACGAGATCAACAACCCGCTGGGAGCGATCCTGCACAACGTGCAGAACATTCGCCGACGGCTGTCCCCCGAACTGCCGAAGAACCTCGAACACGCGCAACAGATCGGCGTCGAGCTGCAAACCGTCAATCGTTACCTGGAAAGCCGTGAGGTCCCCCTGTTGCTGGACGGCATTCAACAAGCCGGCGCCCGGGCGGCGAAGATTGTCACCCATATGCTCAGCTTCAGCCGGCGCAGCAATCGGCAGATGGCCCCCTGCGACCTGCCGGCACTGATCGACCAGGCCGTGGAAATCGCCAGCAACGACTTCGACCTGGCCATTGGTTTCGACTTCAAGGGCCAGGCGATCATCCGCCAATTCGACCCGAACCTGGGACCGGTTCCCGGCACCGCCAACGAACTGGAACAGGTGCTGCTCAACCTCCTGAAGAACGCCGCCCAGGCGATCCACCAGCGCGATGACGACAGTGAACCGGGACGAATTATCCTGCGCACCAAACTAAATCCGCCCTGGGCGGAAATCCAGGTGGAAGACAACGGCATCGGCATGAGCGAGAGCGTGCGCAAACGCACCTTCGAACCCTTCTTCACCACCAAGGAGATCGGCCAGGGCACCGGGCTCGGCTTGTCGGTGTCGTATTTCATCATCACCAACAATCACAAGGGGCAGATGGAAGTGCAGTCGACCCGGGGCCAGGGCACCTGCTTCACCTTGCGTCTGCCCCTGGCCAGCAGCCAGCCGCTGATTCAAGAACCCCTACCACTGGAGAACTAAGCATGGGTTTTCGCTTGTCGAAGATTTACACCCGAACCGGCGACAAAGGCGAAACCGGGCTGGGAGACGGCCGCCGAGTGCCCAAGGATCACCCGCGGGTGGAGGCCATTGGTGAGGTCGATAGCCTGAACAGCCAACTGGGGTTGCTCTTGGCCGGGTTGGCCGAGCAGAGCGCAACCTGCCCCGGGCTCAAGGAGGTGAGCGAGGTATTGGCGCCATGCCAACATCGGCTGTTCGACCTGGGGGGCGAACTGGCAATGCCGGTGTACCAGGCACTCAATAACGCCGAGGTGGAACGCCTGGAGGCGGCCATCGATGTGTGGAACGAGGAGTTGGGGCCGCTGGAGAATTTCATTCTGCCCGGTGGTTCGGCACTGATTGCCCAGGCCCATGTCTGCCGCAGCCTGGCGCGCAGTACTGAACGTCGCTGCCAGCACCTGAATGCCGTCGAACCGTTGCAAGGCGTCGGGCTGGCCTACATCAATCGCCTGTCGGACTTGCTGTTTGTCGCGGCGCGCCTGATTGCCAAGCGCCAGGGGATTGCTGAAATCCTCTGGCAAGCTGCCGCCAAACCTTGACTGTACCTGCGACCAAGGGAGCCGACTTGCCAGCAAAAGGGCCCTTGAGCCTGGCGTGCACCTGGGTGACGCCTTCGCTGGCAAGCCGGTGCCTACACAGAGGGGGCTTTCAGTCCTGCGGCCAGAAGGCGCGGATTCCCGCCACGCCCTGGGCACCTGCGGCCCAGGCTTGCTGACATTCGGCCGGACCCACGCCACCCAGTAGATACACCGGCTTGTTGAAGCCGCTGATCAACTGTGCGGCCTGCTCCCAGCCCAACGCCAGGGCATCGGGATGGGTCTGGGTCGGCTGCACCGGGGACAGGGTCACGAAGTCGACATCCATCTGCTGCGCCAGGGACAACTCCTCGGCGTCATGACAGGAGGCCGCCAACCAGCGATCCTTGCCGAAGGGACGCCCGGCACTGGCGTACTTGCGCAACTGCGACGAGGTAATGTGCCAACCCGCTGAAGGGAAATCCCCCAGCCACTCGAACGGTCCCTTGAGCATCAGTTGTGCCTTGCCGGCACACAGCCCCACGGCATCCACCGCCAGGTCGCGGTATTGCGGATCGTAGCCGCCGGGAGCACGCAACTGAATCAGCTTGCTGCCCTGGGCAATGGCCTTCTGCATGCCACGCAGCAAGGTCGGTGTTTCCAGACCTTCGGGAGTAATCAGATAGTGGGCCGGTAGACAAGCCGCAGCGACAATCGGCTGATTGGCCGCAGGGAATTGGTAGTCAGGTAGTTCACGCGAGCTGACCCAGGCCAAGGGCTGCCCTTCGACGCCGTGGGGCTCCCCAGTGAACGCCGACACCTCCCAGACATCCAGCAATACCTGCTTGTCCGGATAATCGTGCTGCACCTTGATCAGCGGACGCGCCGTCAACACGACAATCCCCAGCTCTTCCTGCAGCTCGCGGGCCAGTGCGGCTTGCACCGTCTCCCCGGACTCGACCTTGCCTCCGGGAAACTCCCACAAGCCCCCTTGATGCTGGGTATCGGCACGCCGGGCAATCAGGATCTTGCCACTGGCATCCCGGATAACGGCCGCAGCCACATGTACTCGTTTCACCGCACTGCTTCCTTTGATCCAGAATTCAGCCGGGCCTTGCCGGCCCGCCATTGACTACCGCCTCGCCTGCAAGCCAACTCCTACAAGGGCTGTGAAGCCGGCCTGCTGGCACCTGATTAGGTACGGTATTCGGCGTTGATCTTCACGTATTCGTGAGACAGGTCGGTAGTCCAGATGGTTTCGCTGCAAGCACCGCGACCCAACTCAATACGGATGGTGATTTCTTCCTGCTGCATCACCGCCGCGCCCTGGGCTTCGGTATAGCTGGCAGCTCGCGCGCCACGGCTGGCGATGCAGACTTCACCGAGGAACACATCGATCTTGCTGACATCCAGATCTGGCACGCCGGCCCGGCCGACCGCAGCCAGGATCCGGCCCCAGTTCGGATCGGAAGCGAACAGCGCGGTCTTGATCAGCGGCGAGTGGGCCACGGTGTAGCCCACATCCAGGCACTCCTGGTGAGTGCCGCCGCCGTTGACTTCAACGGTGACGAACTTGGTCGCGCCTTCACCATCACGGACGATGGCCTGGGCCACTTCCATGCAGACCTCGAACACCGCCTGCTTCAGAGCACTGAATAGCGGGCCCTTGGCCTCGGTGATTTGCGGCAACTTGGCCTGGCCGGTGGCGATCAGCATGCAGCAGTCGTTGGTCGAGGTATCGCCGTCGATGGTGATGCGGTTGAAGGACTTGTTGGCACCGTCCAGCAACAGGTTCTGCAGCACCTCTCGGGAGACTTTGGCGTCCGTGGCGATATAACCGAGCATGGTCGCCATGTTCGGGCGGATCATCCCCGCGCCCTTGCTGATGCCCGTCACGGTGATGGTCACACCCTCATGCTGGAACTGGCGGCTGGCGCCCTTGGGCAGGGTGTCGGTGGTCATGATCCCGGTAGCGGCAGCGGCCCAGTTGTCGACGGACAAATCATCCAGCGCGGCTTGCAGGGCACCTTCGATTTTCTCTACCGGCAGCGGCTCGCCGATCACCCCGGTGGAATACGGCAGCACGGCGTTGACATCGACCCCGGTCAGCTCAGCCAGTTTGGCGCAGGTACGGGTCGCAGCGGCCAGGCCTGGCTCGCCGGTGCCGGCATTGGCATTACCGGTGTTGGTCAGCAAATAACGCACTGGGCCCTGCACACGCTGCTTGGCCAGGATCACCGGTGCGGCGCAGAACGCATTGAGGGTGAATACCCCCGCCACCGTTGAGCCCTCGGCACAACGCATGACTACCACATCCTTGCGCCCCGGGCGCTTGATGCCGGCCGAAGCGATACCGAGTTCGAAACCGGCAACCGGGTGCAACGTTGGCAAAGGACCAAGACCAACAGCCATGAATGCGCTCCTCTTATCAGATCTCTGCACCGTCGTCACAAAAGACGGTGTCGCAAATGGAAAAACGCCGCGACGGCTGATGCCGTCACGGCGCGGATGTTTCAGTGTCCGGCGAGGACCTTAGTTGATCTGGCCGTGACAGTGTTTGTACTTCTTGCCCGAACCGCAGTAGCACAGCTCGTTGCGACCCAGTTTCTGCTCGTTGCGCACTGGCGCGGAAGCTAGGGCCACATCCATATCAACCCCCTCCTCCAAGGCTTCCGGCTGATCCAGGCCCGGAGCTTCAGGGTGTTCGAACTGCATGCGCTGGGCCAGTGCCTCGGCCTCCTGGCGCAGACGCGCTTCTTCCTCGATCGGGTCTTCACGACGCACCTGAACGTGGGACAAGACACGAATCGAGTCGCGCTTGATCGAATCCAGCAACTCGGAGAACAGTGTGAAGGACTCACGCTTGTACTCCTGCTTCGGATTCTTCTGCGCATAACCACGCAGGTGAATACCGTGGCGCAGATGGTCCATGGTCGCCAAGTGGTCTTTCCACAGATCGTCCAGCACTCGCAACACGATCTGCTTCTCGAAGGTGCGCAGTGCCTCGGCACCCGCCTGGTCTTCTTTTTCGTTGTAGGCGGCGATCAGCTCGTTGAGCAGCTTTTCACGCAGAGTCTCTTCGTACAGGTGGTCGTCTTCATCGAGCCATTGCTGGATCGGCAGGCTCACACCAAAGTCATTCTGGATTGCAGCTTCCAGACCTGCCACATCCCACTGCTCAGGCAGCGACTGGGGTGGAATGTGAGCACTGACAGTGGCGTTGAGCACGTCCAGGCGGAAGTCGGCAATGGTTTCGCCAATGTTGTCCGCGGCCAGCAACGTGTTACGCATGTGATAGATCACTTTACGCTGTTCGTTGTTGACGTCGTCGAACTCCAGCAACTGCTTGCGGATGTCGAAGTTGCGGCCTTCAACCTTGCGCTGGGCCTTCTCGATGGCGTTGGTCACCATACGGTGCTCAATCGCTTCGCCAGACTGCATGCCCAAGGCCTTCATGAAGTTCTTCACCCGGTCGGAGGCAAAGATACGCATCAGGCTGTCTTCCAGGGACAGATAGAAACGGCTGGAGCCGGCATCGCCCTGGCGACCGGCACGGCCACGCAGCTGGTTGTCGATACGACGCGATTCGTGACGCTCGGATGCGATCACCTGCAGACCACCGGACTCCAGCACTTGCTGGTGACGCTTCTGCCAGTCGGCCTTGATCTGTGCGATCTGCTCTGGAGTCGGGTCTTCCAGGGAAGCGACTTCCACTTCCCAGTTGCCGCCCAACAGGATGTCGGTACCACGACCCGCCATGTTGGTGGCGATGGTCAGCGCGCCCGGACGACCAGCCTGGGCAATGATTTCCGCTTCTTTTTCGTGGAACTTGGCGTTCAAGACCTTGTGTTCGATGCCTTCCTGTTTGAGCAGGTTGGACATGTGCTCGGAGGTTTCGATAGTGGCGGTACCCACCAGCACCGGACGCCCCTTGGTCATGCACTCCTTGATGTCGTTGATGATCGCAGCGTACTTCTCGTCCGCGGTCAGGAACACCAGGTCGTTGTAGTCCTTACGAGCCAGCGGCTTGTTCGGTGGAATCACCATCACCTGCAGACCGTAGATCTGATGGAACTCGAAGGCTTCGGTATCAGCGGTACCGGTCATGCCGGACAGCTTGGTGTAGAGACGGAAGTAGTTCTGGAAAGTGGTCGACGCCAGGGTCTGGCTCTCGGCCTGGATGTTGAGGTTTTCCTTGGCTTCGATGGCCTGGTGCAGGCCCTCGGACAGACGACGACCGGGCATGGTACGACCGGTGTGTTCGTCCACCAGGACCACCTGGCCATCCTGGACGATGTATTCGACGTTGCGATGGAACAGCTTGTGCGCACGCAGACCGGCATAGACGTGGGTCAGCAGGCCCAGGTTGTGTGCCGAGTACAGGCTCTCGCCTTCCGCCAGCAGGCCGACCTGGGTCAGCATCTCTTCGATGAACTGGTGACCGGCTTCGTTGAGTTCGACCTGACGGGTCTTCTCGTCGACGGTGAAGTGACCGGCCTTGGTGACCTGGCCTTCCACTTCCTCGATGTGCTGTTCCAGACGCGGGATCAGCTTGTTGACTTCAATGTACAGGCGGGAACTGTCCTCGGCCTGACCGGAGATGATCAACGGGGTACGGGCTTCGTCGATGAGGATCGAGTCGACTTCGTCGATCACGGCGAAATTGAGCTCACGCTGGAATTTCTCTTCCATGCTGAAAGCCATGTTGTCGCGCAGGTAGTCGAAACCGAATTCGTTGTTGGTGCCGTAGGTAATGTCAGCGGCGTAGGCTGCACGCTTTTCTTCCGGCGGCTGGAACGGCGTGACCACGCCGACGCTCAGGCCGAGGAACTCATAGAGCGGACGCATCCAGTTGGCGTCACGACGAGCGAGGTAGTCGTTCACTGTCACTACGTGCACGCCCTTGCCGGACAATGCGTTGAGGTAGACGCCCAGGGTTGCCACCAGGGTCTTGCCCTCACCGGTGCGCATCTCGGCGATCTTGCCTTCATGCAAGGTCATGCCGCCGATCAACTGTACGTCGAAGTGGCGCATCCCCATGACGCGCTTGCCGGCTTCACGGGCGACCGCAAAGGCTTCGGGAAGCAGTTTGTCGAGGGTTTCACCCTTGGCGATGCGGGCCTTGAACTCAGCGGTCTTGGCACGCAATTGATCGTCCGAAAGGGCCACCATTTGCTCTTCGAAGGCATTGACGATCTGTACCGTCTTGAGCATGCGTTTGACTTCACGCTCGTTCTTGCTTCCAAAAAGTTTCTTTAACAAAGGCGCAAACATATCGGCAGGATCTTCCACACGTAGGGTTGGAGGGCGGCCCCGTGACTCGCCCGAGCAGCCCTCATGGCCGCATGCGAACGAGCATTCTACCCGGAAACGATGGTGAGGAAAGTGGCGTTATTCCACGATGCTGGCACAGCGCTGTGACGGGGCTCACTTAAAATAAGGGCTTTTGGCTGAACTTCAAGCCCATTCGCCACAGAAGTTAATGATTACGATCAGCAAAGGGCCAGAAATTAGTCAGAGTACGAAAAAGCGATGAGCCCGGTCTCCCGGGCGCTTTCTGCTACCATGGCGGCTCTGTAACTTCAGGTTTCTGATCATGGCATTTCGCCCCCTTACGGCACGTGCACCCGCCGTTCTTCTTCGCGAAGCCAAGCCCCTGAAAGCTATTTTCGGCCACGCCCAGCGCCTGGCGCATCTGCAGCGTTTGCTGGAGAGCCAGTTGCAGCCGGCGGCTCGCGAACATTGCCACGTCGCTTCCTGGCGTGAAGGCAACCTGTTGCTGATCGTCACCGATGGCCATTGGGCCACTCGCCTGCGCTATCAGCAAAAACGCCTGCAACGCCAATTGCAGGAGTTCAACGAGTTCAGCAATCTGACGCGCATTCTATTCAAGGTCCAGCCACCCACGGTCCAGCACCGAGTAGTGGGAAACACCATGGATCTGTCCAACAACGCCGCCGCAACCATCCAGGCCACCGCCGACGGCATCACCGATCCCAATCTGCGCGCAGCCCTGGAGCGCCTGGCCAGCCACGCCAAACCACGGGGCTGACTCGGTCTCTACGCTTCAGCGACGCTTGTTGCCCCCCAGCAACGAGCCCATCAGGCCTCGCACCAATTGCCGGCCCAACTGATTGGCCGCCTGGCGCATCGCCGATTTCAGTGCCTGTCCGGCTGCGGTACCAAGGAACTCACCTGCCCGGTCAGCCAGGCTCGGTTCTTCAACCACCGGCTTGCCAGGTGCTGACTGAACCTCCGGCGCCAGCTCCTTGCGCCCCATCAACACTTCGTAGGCTGACTCGCGATCGATAGGTTTGTCATAGCGTCCCAGCAACGGCGAACTGGCGATCAGGGCCTGGCGCTCGGCTTCGGTCAGCGGCCCGATCCGCGATTGCGGCGGCGCCACCAGTACCCGCTGGACCATCTCCGGCGTGCCCTTGTCCTGCAAGGTGCCGACCAGTGCCTCGCCAATGCCCAATTCGGTGAGTACCGACAGCGCATCAAAAGCCGGGTTGGGCCGGAAACCCTCCGCTACGGCGCGCAAGGACTTCTGCTCCTTGGCGGTAAACGCCCGCAAGCCATGCTGGATACGCAACCCCAGTTGCGCCAGCACATCGTCCGGCAGATCGCTCGGCGACTGGGTGACGAAATACACCCCGACACCCTTGGAACGAATCAGCCGCACCACTTGCTCCAACCGATCCTGCAGGGCCTTTGGAGTGCCGGCGAACAGCAGGTGCGCCTCATCGAAAAACAGCGCCAGCAAAGGCTTGTCCGCATCACCGCGCTCCGGCAATTGCTCGAACAGTTCAGCCAGCAGCCATAAAAGGAAGGTCGCGTAGACTTTCGGCGCCTCATGCACCAAGCGGCTGGCATCCAGTAGATGAATCCGCCCACGGCCATCTGCAGCCGGTTGCAGGATATCCTCCAACTGCAGCGCCGGCTCACCAAACAATGCCTCGGCCCCTTGCTGCTCCAGGGTCGCCAGGCGCCGCAACAGGGCCTGACTGGAACCGGTGGTCATCAACGCCGAGTCATCCCCCAGCAGTTGCGGATTGTCCTTGAGGTGATTGAGCAGCGCCTTGAGGTCCTTCAGGTCCAGCAACAACAAACCCTCGCGGTCCGCCACCTTGAACGCCGCATACAGCGCCGACTGCTGACTGTCGGTGAGCTCCAGCAAACTGCCCAGCAGCAACGGCCCCATTTCACTCAAAGTGGTGCGCAGGGGATGACCGGATTGCCCATGGATATCCCACAGCGTCACCGGATACGCCTGCGGCTTGTATTCAAGCCAGGGCATGCCGGCGATCCGCTCGGCAACCTTGCCTTGGGGATTTCCCGCAGCCCCCAGACCGCACAGGTCGCCTTTGATATCCGCGGCGAACACCGCCACCCCGGCATCACTGAAGGCCTCCGCCAGACGCTGCAGGGTGACGGTCTTGCCGGTACCGGTGGCGCCCGCCACCAGGCCGTGGCGGTTGGCCAGGCGCATGGCCTGGGCGATCGGCAGGCCGTCGAGGCCGGCACCGATGACGAGTTGCGATGAGTCAGGCATTTTGTCACCCCTGGTTAATCTTTGGCCTTGCACGGTCGATATGAATAAATGATGTATCAGAAATATCTGAAATAAAGGTCAGGTAATTCCTTTGGCATAGATGGAGATACCAGCTTACTTATAACAGCGCCCATTTTGTGCGCTTTTCCAACCCGATGCCCTGCACTCGAAGACCTTAGCGGACCCCCCAAGCCATGAACAAAAATCTGCGCTTCAGCCACAAGATCCTGCTTGCCGCCTCGCTGATCGTCATAGTCGCCTTTGCACTATTCACGCTCTACAACGATTACCTGCAACGCAACGCCATTCGCAAGGATCTGGACAACTATCTCCAGGAAATGGGCGACGTTACTGCAAAAAATATTCAGACCTGGCTCGCCGGACGAGCCTTGCTGATCGAAAACATCTCACAGTCAGTGGCCCTCAATCCCGATCCGGCCAATGTCAGCAACCTGCTGGAACAGAAGTCGGTGAGCGCGACCTTCATGGGCGCGTACCTGGGGAACAAGGACGGCACCTTCATCATCCGCCCGGACAGCAAGATGCCGGACGGCTACGACCCACGTGCACGCCCCTGGTACAAGAGTGCCGAGAACAGCAACGGCTCGGCCCTGACCGAACCCTATATCGACCTGGCTTCCGGACAGTTGGTGATTTCCATCGTCGACAGCGTGCTCAAGGCTGGCCAGCGGATCGGCGTAGTGGGCGGTGACCTGAGCCTGCAAGTGATCGCCGACAGTATCAACGCCCTGGACTTCGGTGGCATGGGCTACGCCTTCCTGGTCAGCGCCGATGGCAAGATCCTGGTGCACCCGGACAAGAACCAGGTGATGAAGACTCTCAAGGACGTCTACCCCCAGGACACCCCAAGGATCAGCAGTGAACTCAGCGAGATCAACGTTGACGGCAAACCACGGATCATTACCTTCACTCCGATCAAGGGCTTGTCTTCGGTGAACTGGTACATCGGCCTGTCGGTGGACAAGGACAAGGCTTTCGCGATGCTCAGCGAATTCCGTACCTCGGCGATCATTGCCACCCTGACTGCCGTGGCCCTGACCATAGCCCTGCTGGGCCTGCTGATCCGCCTGCTGATGCAACCCTTGCATGTGATGACCCGGGCCATGCAGGACATTGCCGAAGGCGAAGGCGACCTGACCCGCCGCCTGAACATCCATAACCAAGACGAATTCGGCATCCTCGGCACCGCCTTCAACCGTTTCGTCGAACGCATCCACGGCTCGATCCGCGAAGTGTCCTCAGCCACCGCACACGTCAACGAAGTGGCCTTGCGAGTGGTCAGCGCCTCCAACTCGTCGATGCTCAACTCCGACGAACAGGCCAGCCGCACCAACAGTGTCGCCGCGGCCATTAATCAGCTGGGGGCTGCGGCCCAGGAAATCGCCCGCAACGCCGCCCAGGCCTCGCAGCAAGCCAGCGATGCGCGCAACCTGGCCGAAGACGGTCAGCAAGTGGTGGACCGCAGCATCCAGGCAATGAACCAACTGTCTGACATGATCAGTGCCTCCAGCAGCAACATCGAGACCCTCAACAGCAAGACGGTGAACATCGGGCAGATTCTCGAAGTCATCACCAGCATTTCCCAGCAAACCAACCTGCTGGCCCTCAACGCCGCCATCGAAGCAGCCCGGGCCGGTGAAGCTGGACGCGGTTTCGCCGTGGTCGCCGATGAAGTGCGCAATCTGGCGCACCGTACCCAGGAGTCGGCGCAACAAGTGCAGACCATGATCGAAGAACTGCAAGTCGGCGCCCGAGAGTCGGTGAGCACCATGAGCAACAGCCAGCGTCACAGCCAGGACAGTGTGGAAATTGCCAACCAGGCCGGGGAGCGGCTGAACAGCGTGACCCAGCGCATCGGCGAAATCGACGGCATGAACCAGTCGGTGGCGACGGCGACGGAAGAGCAGACCTCGGTGGTGGAGTCCATCAATATGGACATCACCGAGATCAACACGCTCAACCAAGAAGGTGTGGAAAACCTGCAGGCGACCCTGCGAGCCTGTTCCGATCTGGAACAGCAGGCGGCGCGCTTGAAGCAACTGGTGGGCAGTTTCAGGATTTGAGTGAGCGCTGAGGGATTGGCACCGACAAACCGGCTCCTGCATCAGGAGCCGATTACCTGCCGTTAGCGCAGCAACCAGCTTGCCGGCGAAGCACTCACTGCGGATCCGGTGGCGGCTGTAGTTGCTCCCAGAGCTCAGCGGCACCAGGAAACTCAGTGCCATCTTCGGCATCGAGATCATCAGGATCGTAACGACTCAGACACCCCTCGCCGAGGGTGGCTGGGGCTTGGGAGGTGGCTTTATCCAGGGGATCGGTCATCGGGCTGACCTCGTGATTTGAATAACCAGGACCGGGCTATTGAACTCCCGTTCCTGGTTTTTTTTCAATCAGAACACCACGGTCTTATTGCCGTGCACCAGCACCCGGTCTTCCAGGTGATAACGCAAGCCACGGGCCAGTACCATCTTCTCCACATCGCGGCCGAAACGCACCATGTCCTCAATGCTGTCGCTGTGGCTGACCCGCACCACGTCCTGCTCGATGATCGGACCGGCATCCAGCTCTTCGGTAACGTAGTGGCACGTCGCGCCGATCAGCTTCACACCCCGCAGGGAAGCCTGGTGGTAAGGCTTGGCACCGACGAAGGATGGCAAGAAGCTGTGGTGGATGTTGATCACCTTGTGCGCATATTCGCTGCACAGTTCCGGCGGCAGGATTTGCATGTAGCGCGCCAGCACCACCACTTCAGCATCGTGTTGCTTGACCAGCCGCGACACTTCGGCGAACGCCGGCTCCTTGTCCTGAGGATTGACCGGCACGTGGTGATAAGGAATGCCGTGCCACTCGACCATGCTGCGCAAGTCATCGTGGTTGGAAATCACACAAGCGATCTGGCAATCCAGCTCGTCGCTGTGCCAACGGTGCAGCAAGTCGGCCAGGCAATGGGACTCACGGCTGGCCATCAACACCACGCGCTTTTTCTCGGCGGTGTCGGTAATCCGCCAGTCCATCGAGAACTCTTCGGCGATCGGCGCAAAAGCCTCACGGAATGCCTCCAGACCAAAAGGCAGCGAATCGGCACGAATCTCGTGACGCATGAAGAACCAGCCACTGAGGTTGTCCGAGTGGTGGCTCGCTTCGGTGATCCAACCGTTGTGGGAGGCCAGAAAGTTACTGACTTTGGCAACGATGCCAACGCGGTCAGGGCAAGAAATCACCAACCGAAAGGTGCGCATGAGGGGGAAACTCCAGAACTTCGCAAAGGTCGCCATTCTAGCCATTACGCGAAAAAACTGCAGTATTCATTGCGCCGCACGCCCCCGGACTAGATCAGCAACAGCACCTTGATCCAGCTTATCGAGTGGGCTCGCGACGCTGATGCAGAATCCGGCAAATAGTGCGCAACTAATTTTTGACTATCGCAGCCGCATGCATCGATCTATTAAATAGCGAAATGGTGTTTACGCCTAAACACACTAAGAGAGACCAACAAAACATCGTTATTATGTTTACTTGCACAAACTCCGTGACTATTATTGCGCCAATGTCACCCCGCCACTCAGCGCCCAACAAGGTAGTCCTCATGTCCCTGATCAACGAATACCGTGCTACAGAAGAAGCCATCAAAGAACTGCAAGCACGTTTGAAGAACCTGTCCCAAGACGACAAACTGAAAGCCGAACTGGAGTTCGAAGGCAAATTGCGCAGCCTGATGGGCGAGTACTCCAAGTCCCTGCGCGACATCATCGCCCTGCTGGATCCGGACTCGAAAGTTAAAGCACCTCGCGCCGCGGCAAAAACCACCGGCACCAAGCGTGCACGTAAAGTTAAACAGTACAAAAACCCGCACAACGGTGAAGTCATCGAAACCAAAGGCGGCAACCACAAGACTCTGAAAGAGTGGAAAGCCAAGTGGGGCGGCGATGTCGTTGAAGGCTGGGCAACCCTGCTGGGCTAAGCATTACAGCCGAGTGCCCGGGCCTTTGCAGGCCAACTGAAAAAACGCCAGCTTGCTGGCGTTTTTTTATGCCCCGACGTTCTGTTCGAGGGCCAGGGCAACCTCTCAAAGAGCCAGCCGCAGAGCTAACGCCCGAACATACTCCTGCCACTCTTCCAAGACCCGACGTTGCATCGGGTCGGCATTTAACAGGCACTTTTCAAGCTCCTGCCGAAAACTTTCCAAGGTATTGGGCGCGCCAAATTGCGGATCAAGCAAACGCTGCTGGCAGAACCCCCGCCAACGCTCTTGCTCGGCGCTATTCAATGTTTCTGTAAAGTTACGGGCACGGTAGCGAAAAAGTAGTTCCGGCAAGCGCGCATCATCGAATGGCCATTGTTGCTGCGCCAAGTGCAGCGGATCAGCCTGCCGTACTTGTTCACACAAACGCCGGTCGCGATCGCCAATAAAACCGTCGTACAACTGTTGCTCCGGGTCCTCACTGGCAGCGAACTCATCGGGACCATAAATTACCGAAAGTTTATCCTGCCAAACTTCCTGAGCCTCAGTCAAAACCAACGCACGTCGCTGATATTCCTGCATGTCCAAGTGCAGGCGTTGTTGATCGTCGCTACGCAACACACTCAACGGCGCCACTACCGGGCAGCGGTTGATATGGATGAGTTTCAGCGGCACCGGCAACTCGCCTTCGGCCAGATCCTCACGGCGGGTATAGAGACGCTGGCGCAGCGCCTCGGCGTCGAGGTCCAGCAGGCCCTGCGGATCCAGGTGCAGGTCACAGACAATCAGCGCATTGCGGTTGCGTGGATGCCAGGCCAGAGGCAAGACCACACCCACGTAGTGCCGCGCGGCGGAGAAACGTCCGGAAATGTGCACCATGGGTTGCAGCAGGCGGATCTGATCCATCACCCGTTGTTTGCTGCGCAACTGGAACAGCCAGTCATAGAGTTTAGGTTGCTTCTGACGAATCAATCGCGCCAGGGCGATGGTCGCACGGACATCGGACAGCGCATCGTGCGCCTGCCCATGATCGATGCCGTTGGCGGCAGTCAGGCGCTCCAGCTTCAGCGTCACCTGCCCCTGCTCCTCGGGCCAGACAATGCCCTGGGGACGTAGCGCGTAAGCGGTACGCACCACATCGATCAGGTCCCAGCGGCTGTTGCCGCCCTGCCACTCCCGGGCATAGGGATCGAAGAAGTTGCGGTACAGGCTGTAGCGAGTCATCTCATCGTCGAAGCGCAGGGTGTTGTAGCCGGCGCCACAGGTTCCGGGACGCGCCAGTTGCGTGTGTATCCGGGTCATGAAATCGGCTTCGCTCAAGCCCTGCTCGGCCAGGCGGCTCGGGGTGATGCCGGTGATCATGCACGCCGCCGGGTGCGGCAGGATATCGTCGCTGGGCTGGCAGTAGAGGTTGACCGGCTCGTCGATTTCATTGAGCGCCAGGTCGGTACGAATACCGGCCACTTGCAACGGGCGATCACTGCGCGGACTGATGCCGGTGGTTTCGTAGTCGTACCAAAAGATGGAAGTCACGGCCTGTTCCTGAACTGAAAGACCGCCGCAGTCTAGGCGTTTGAGCGCCGCCAGGGCCAGCCGCACGTACCGGCAACGCTCAGACCAGGTTGCTTAATTGATAGTTAATGATGTCGTTTGCCCCTCAGACACTGCTAGCATCGGCGCTGGATTTTTTCTCTATCAGGCCAGTCGACAAGTTACCCATGCTTGAGACCACAGCAACGCCAAGGAACGCATCGCTGCACCCGCCACTGGATACGCGGTATCAGGTCGAAACCCCCGAGGGCATCGATCTGCCACTGCGACCCGCGGGGTTGCTGGTCCGCTCCCTGGCTTTCGCCCTCGACCTGGGCATCCGCGGCCTGGTCATGGGCCTGCTGTTCATCGTCCTTGGCTTCTTCGGCGAAATCGGCATCGGTCTCGGTTCGATCCTGCTGTTCCTGATCAGTTGGTGGTACATGGTGCTGTTTGAGGTCCTGAACCAGGGCCGTTCTCCAGGCAAGCTGCTGATGGGCCTGCGAGTAGTGCAGGACGACGGTACACCTATTGGCTGGAGTGCCTCCCTGACCCGCAATCTGCTGCGCTTCGCCGACATGCTGCCGTTCGGCTATTTCCTCGGCGCCATCAGTTGCCTGCAACACCCCACCTTCAAGCGCCTCGGCGACCTGGCCGCCGGCACTCTGGTGATCTACCGCGAGCAGTCGGTCAAGCGCCCAGAGCTGCCAACCGCCGAGCCCCGTTCCGTGCCCTTCGCCCTGAGCCTGGATGAGCAACGTGCGATCCTCGGCTTTGCCGAGCGCCAAGGCCAGCTGTCGACCGAGCGGACTGGGGAGCTGGCGGCCATCCTCGCCCAACCGCTGCATGTGCCCACCGCCCAGGCCACTGCCGAACTCAATGGCATTGCCCGCGGCTTCCTGGGAGCGACATGAAACAAAGCCTTTTTGAAAGCCGTCACCAGCCGCAATGGCAGCACTTCGAGCAACAGCTTGAACAGCTGGAACGAGGCCGGGCCAAAAATGCGGATTGCCAGACCTTTGTCCAGGACTATCGTCGCCTGTGCCAACACCTGGCCCTGGCTCAGGAACGCGGCTACAGCAGCTATCTGATCGACCCGCTGCAGCAACTGGCGCTACGTGGCCATCAGCAGTTGTACCGCCAACGTACCGCCATCAGTGCCAATATTCTGGGCTTCATACTGGCCGGCTTTCCCCGCCTGGTGCGCCAGGAGTGGCGCCTGGTGTTGATCGCCAGCCTGCTGTTCTTCGGCAGCCTGCTGGGCATCGGCCTGCTGGTGTATCTGTTTCCCGAGCTGATCTACAGCGTGGTCAGCCCACAGCAAGTGACGGAAATGCAGGGCATGTACGACCCGGCTGCCGGGCGCCTGGGACGGGCCGCCGAACGGGCCTCCAGTGAAGACTGGGTGATGTTCGGCTACTACATCATGCACAACATCGGCATCGCCTTTCAGACCTTTGCCAGCGGCCTGTTGTTCGGCCTGGGCAGCGTGTTCTTCCTGTTTTTCAACGGCCTGATCATCGGTGCCATCGCCGGCCATCTGACCCAGATCGGCTTCGGCCAGACCTTCTGGCCCTTCGTCATTGGTCATGGCGCCTTTGAACTCACGGCCATTGCCCTGTCCGGTGCCGCCGGGCTGAAGCTGGGTTGGGCGCTGATCGCCCCCGGTCGCCTGCCTCGCGGCGAAGCCCTGTTGCAGGCGGCGCGAATCAGCGTGCAGTTGATCTACGGAGTGATTGCATTTCTGCTGATTGCCGCCTTTGTCGAAGCCTATTGGTCCTCCATGACCTGGCCCGCCGCCTGGATCAAATACAGCGTCGGTGCCGCACTCTGGAGCCTGGTGCTGGCGTACCTGAGCTTGGCCGGACGTGAATCCCATGCGCCTGAGTGACGCCAGTGTGGTGATCCGCCCGCGTAACGCCTGGGAAGCCATGGACCTGGGTGTACTCCTGAGCCAGCAGCACCGAGGCCTGCTGATGAGCAGTTGGGCCCTCGTCAGCCTGCCGGTGTTTGCCTTGCTGACCCTGCTGCTGTGGGAAACCCCGTCCCTGGCGGTGCTGCTGTTCTGGTGGCTGAAGCCGGCTTTCGAGCGCCTGCCGCTGTTCATCCTGTCCAAGGCCCTGTTTGGCGAAACTCCGACCCTCGGACAGGCCCTGAGGCAATGGCCACGCCTGCTCAAGCCGCAGTTACTGGCCAGCCTGACCTGGCGCCGTTTCAGCATGAGCCGCAGCTTTGTCATGCCCGTGGTCCAACTCGAAGGCTTGAGCGGTGACGCCCGGCAAATGCGCCTGGCGGTGCTGTTGCAGCGCAATGCCGGCGCTGCGCGCTGGCTGACCCTGATTGGCATGCACCTGGAAGGCGCCCTGTGGATCGGCCTGATGGTGTTGTTCTACCTGTTGCTGCCACAACAGATAGAGCTGGACTGGAACTGGCAGACGCTGATCATTGCCGCCCAGCAGGACTGGTTGTGGCTGGAGCACCTGACCAATGCCTTCTACGCCCTGGTCCTGGTCATCTGGGAACCGATCTACGTGGCCTGCGGCTTCAGCCTCTACCTCAACCGACGCACCGAGCTGGAAGCCTGGGACATCGAACTGGTGTTTCGCCGACTGCGCCAGCGATTGGCGGGAGTCACGGCACTGCTGCTGATGGTGGGGCTGATCCTGCTGGCGCCGACCCAGTCACTCTGGGCTGCGCCCCCCAGCAGTTCCGCAGCCGGCCCCGAGAGTCCGCGCCTGCTGCAGCAACCCCTGACCAGCAAGGCCTCGAAGGACAGTATCCAGGGCATCCTGGAAAAACCGCCGTTCAAGAATCAGGAGTCGGTCACCCGCTACCGCTTCGGCGATGAACAGACCCAGAAAAAAGACTCCAACAGCACGCCGCCGGGCTGGCTCAAGAGCCTGCTGGAGAGTCTCGGCAAGGACAGCTTCGGCAGCCTCGCCAAAAGCCTGGAAATCCTCCTCTGGGGCTTGCTGCTAGGGGGCCTGGGTTGGCTGATCTGGCGTTACCGCGACTGGCTGCGGGCGTTTGTCAGCCGCCGCCCGCTGCCGCGCAAAAAGCGCCCGGCAGCGACACCCCAGCAACTGTTCGGCCTGGAGGTCAGCAGCGAAACCCTGCCTGCAGATGTCGCGGCCCGCGCCGAAGAACTGTGGTCCAGCCAGCCCAGGGAAGCCTTGGGGCTGTTGTACCGGGCGCTGCTCAGTCGCTTGCTGGAAGATTTTCATCTGCCCCTGGGCGTAGCCGATACCGAAGGCCAGGTCCTGGAGCGGATCAAGGACCTGCAGCAGCCGCAACTGGAAGCGTTCAGTATCAGCCTGACCCGGCACTGGCAGAACATGGCCTACGGTCATCAGATACCCGGCGCAGACCTGCAACCGCAGCTGTGTAACGGCTGGCGCAGCCTGTTCGGCCCTGGAGCGCAATCATGAAGCGCTACCTGTGGGGTGGCCTGGCTCTGCTGCTGGTCCTGATACTTAGCGCCAGCGGTTACTACCTGTATCGCCACGCCACGCCTTATCAGGAACTGGTCGACCACGGCCCTTCTCCGCAAGCCCGGGCCAACCCCTACCTGGCCGCCGAAATGTTTCTACGCGAGCGCGGTCTCAAGGTCGACCACGCCAACGGCCTGGAGGTGCTCGCCAGCTTGAAACCTGCCGGCAACAGCCTGCTGATGCTCGGGGAGCGCTCGAACATGAGCCCTGGCCAGGTCGATCAAGTGCTGGAGTGGGCCCGTGCCGGCGGCCGCCTGGTGTTTGTCGCCGAGGCCCTGTGGGACGAAGACAGCGAACAAAGCGGCGACCTGCTGCTGGACCGGGTGCAGATCCACCAGCAACTGAGCAAGGACCTTGAGCAGCCGCCGGAACAGCAGCCCGACGACGCCTATCCAAAACTGACCAAGGTCTACCTGGAAGACGAACAGGCACCGGCCTACATCGGCTTTGATACCGCCTTCCACCTGGACGACCCGGACGACCTTGCCCAGTCCTGGGCCAACAGTGGCGTCGCCACCCACATGATCCAGCTGGACTATGGCAAGGGCTCGGTCACCGTGCTGACCGATGCCGATATCTGGAAAGCCCCCGCTATTGGTCTCTACGACAACGCCTGGCTGCTGTGGTACCTGAACACCGATAGCGCCGTGACGCTGCTGTTCAATACTGAGCACCCAAGCCTCTGGCAATTGCTCTGGCGCTATTTCCCCCAGGCGCTGGTGGCCATCGCCCTGCTGGTCGGCCTGAGTCTCTGGCATGCGGGAGTGCGCCAGGGTCCATTGCTGGCACCACCGCCCAAGGCCCGACGCCAACTGCTCGAACATCTGCGCGCCAGTGCCGACTTCCTCCTCCGCCATGGCGGCCAGGCCGCCTTGCTGCATGCCTTGCAAGTGGATATCCGACGCCGGGCGCGACGTCGTCATCCGGGTTTCGAGCAGTTGGACGAACACGCCCAGCGAGAGGTACTTGCCCTGCTCAGTCAACAACCCGTCAGTGCCGTCACTCAGGCACTGCAAGCCTTTTCCGGGCAGCGCCTTTCCAGCGCTGACTTCAGCCGCCAGGTCGCCCACCTGCAAACTCTCAGGAATGCCCTATGAGCGAACAACCCGTCGAACCGATTGAGTCTGTCGAGCCGCCTCAAGCCCAGGCCCATGCGACCCAGCAGCGTCAACGGGCCAGCCAACTGGCCCAGGCCGTGCGCCAGGAACTGCAGAAGGTGGTGATCGGCCAGGAAGCCGTGATCGATGATGTGCTGACCGCGCTGATCGCCGGCGGCCACGTGCTGCTCGAAGGGGTCCCCGGCCTCGGCAAGACCCTGCTGGTACGTGCCCTGGCCCGGTGCTTCGGTGGCGAGTTCGCGCGCATCCAGTTCACCCCGGACCTGATGCCCAGCGACGTCACCGGGCATGCGGTGTACGACCTGCAAACCGAACAGTTCAAGCTGCGCAAGGGCCCGCTGTTCACCAACCTGCTGCTGGCGGATGAGATCAACCGCGCGCCGGCCAAGACCCAGGCGGCCCTGCTGGAAGCCATGCAGGAACGCCAGGTCACCCTGGAAGGCCGGGCGCTGCCCATTGCCCAGCCATTCATGGTGCTGGCGACCCAGAACCCCATCGAGCAGGAAGGGACCTACCCGCTGCCGGAAGCCGAACTGGACCGTTTCATGCTCAAGCTGCGCATGGATTACCCGGACGCCGAGGAAGAGCTGAACATGGTTCGCCAGGTCGCGCGCTCGACCCGCGCCGACATGCTCGACGTGCAGCCTCTACGCACTGTGCTGCAAGCCAAGGACGTGCTGGCCCTGCAACGCATTGCCAGCGACCTGCCCCTGGACGAACAGGTACTCGACTATGCCGTGCGCCTGGCTCGGGCAACCCGTAGCTGGCCTGGGCTGACCCTCGGCGCCGGCCCTCGCGCCTCCATTGCCCTGGTCCGCGGGGCACGGGCGCGGGCCCTGTTGCGGGGTGGCGAGTTCGTGATTCCGGATGACATCAAGGGCTGCGCCATGGCCGTGCTGCGGCATCGGGTCCGGGTTGCCCCGGAACTGGACATCGAAGGCCTGTCGGTGGAACAGGTGCTCAAGCAGATGCTTGAGCAGATCCCCGCACCGCGCCTGTGAGCAGCCCACGCCGATGAAGCCGACCCGTCTGCTGCTGATCTGGCTGGGCACCCTGGCTGGCCTGGACATTGTGCTCGGGGTAGTTCGCGCCCTGGGTATCGAGGTCGCCTCACGCCTGGACTCGATCGCCTGGGGCCTGATGCTGGCGCTGGTGCTGCTGGCATTGCTGGACGCCCTGCGCCTGCTGCGCCTGGCCTCGCCAGAGGTGCGTCGCCAGCTGCCCGGCAGCCTGCCCCTGGGACGCTGGAGCGAGGTGCAGCTGGAGATCTTGCACAGCTATCGACAACCCCTCGACGTGCAACTGTTCGATCACCCGCCCCAGGGACTGAGTTTCGAGCACCTGCCACAGTCAGTCAGTCTTGAGCCCGGCCAGGTCAGCCGGATCAGCTACAACGTGCGACCACTGCAGCGGGGCCACTTCAACTTCGAACAGTGTGAAGTCAGCCTGCCCAGCACCCTGGGTCTGTGGAGCGCCAGACGTCTGGTGAAGGTTCACGGCAGCACCCGGGTCTACCCGGACTTCGCCCGTCTCTATGGCGCACAATTGCTGGCCGTGGACAACTGGCTCAGCCAGCTTGGAGTGCGCCAGCTGCAACGCCGCGGCCTGGGACTGGAATTCAATCAACTACGCGAATTTCGCGAGGGCGACAGCCTGCGGCAGATCGATTGGAAGGCTACAGCCCGCCAGCGCACCCCCATCGCTCGGGAGTACCAGGACGAACGCGACCAGCAGATCATTTTCATGCTCGACTGTGGGCGTCGCATGCGCAGCCAGGATGGCGAACTGGCGCACTTCGACCATGCCCTCAACGCCTGCCTGTTGTTGAGCTATGTGGCCCTGCGCCAGGGGGATGCGGTGGGCCTGTGCAGCTTTGCCGCAGACACCTCGCGCTACCTTGCACCCGTCAAGGGCTCGGCCCAGCTCAGCGTCCTGCTCAACGGAGTCTACGACCTGCAGAGCAGCCAGCGCCCCGCCGACTACCAGGCTGCCGCCAGCGAGTTGCTGGCGCGCCAGAAACGCCGGGCACTGGTGGTGCTGGTCACCAACCTGCGGGACGAAGATGATCAGGAGCTGCTGACCGCGGTCAAGCGCATCAGCCGCCAGCATCGGGTGCTGGTGGCCAGCCTGCGCGAGGAAGTCCTTGACCAGTTGCGCCAGAGCCCGGTGCAAACCCTGCCCGAGGCACTGACCTATAGCGCGGCGGTGAACTACCTGAATACCCGGGCCGAACTCCATGAACGCCTGAGTGCCCACGGCATCGCCCTGCTCGACGCCCGTCCGGGGGAGCTGGGGGCCGAACTGGTCAGCCGTTATCTGAGTTGGAAGAAAGCCGGCAGCCTGTAGCGGCAGCCACCTGCATCAGGCCGAAGTCTGCACCGGATGAAAACTGAAGTAATGACGCAGGGCTTGCTCCAGCTCGGCGAACTCGGGCGATACCCGCAACAGGCTGAAACCGCTGTCGTAGTGGTGAGGCGTGAGGTCCTCATGGCACCACAGGCAGCTGGCACTGAAATCGATCAATTGCACCTGCCCCTCACCGCAGGGCACCTTCACCCGCAACTCGAACTCGGCACCGATCAGCATTGGCAACTGGCTGATCAACATCAGCCCATCAGCAGAGAGATTGCCCAGGAAACCGACGGGCTTGTCAGTAAACCGGTTGAAGACTTTCAAGAAAGACGACAGTTGATGCCGCTCGATACGACGTTCCGTGAACATGCTGGGTATCGCTTTGGAAAGGCCATTAAGCATGACCGCACTAGTGCTTCGGAACGGGCCTTGAGTGCCGGCTCGTTCTCCCGGATTCGATGTGCGAGGAAAATCGCCAGAAGGATTCCAACGCTCCTGCCGCAGGCAAGGCTGAAGCAGAATTCGAAAAAGCTGCACGAATGTTAGCTCAAGCTTCTGGGGCAATTAAAGCGCCCCTGACGAGCGTCGATCACAAGGCAGTGTGGCGAACCTGAGCGGCACCGCGGGGCGGAAAATGCCCCAGTTGCTGCAGCGTCTCCAGGCGGGCCCGGGCGCGATAGGCGTATTCGCTGCTGGGGTACTGGGTAATGATGAACTGGTAAGTCTGCGCGGCATCGACGAACAAGCTCTGACGCTCCAGGCATTGCCCGCGCAGCATCGACACTTCCGGCTGGATATAGCGCCGCGCACGGCTGTCACGGTCGACTTGGCTCAACTCGAGCATCACGCTCTCGCAGTTGCCACGGTCATAAGCCCGGTAGGCGTTGTTCAAATGGTGATCCATGGACCAGCGGGTGCAGCCGACAACACTGACGGCCAGGGCAGCAATGAGTACGAATCGCATGAGGTATCTCCTGTCTTGTGCAGTGTATCGACTCATTGGCAAAAATCTTCAAGGTTGTTGCGGTAAACAAACAAACCAATAAGTAGTGCAAACGAACAATGACTACAACTTCGGAGCATAGTAGCCTCTCGTTGCGCTTGAACTCAGGAGTCCGTGCATGTCCGTTCGTCGTACCAAAATCGTCGCAACCCTTGGCCCGGCCAGTAACTCGCCGGAAGTTCTCGAACAGTTGATTCTCGCGGGACTGGATGTTGCCCGTCTGAACTTCTCCCACGGCACTCCGGACGAGCACAAGGCTCGCGCCCAACTGGTCCGCGACCTGGCAGCCAAGCACGGCCGCTTCGTTGCTATCCTCGGCGACCTGCAAGGCCCGAAAATTCGTATCGCCAAATTTGCCAACAAGCGCATCGAGCTGAAGATCGGTGACAAGTTCACCTTCTCCACCGGCCATCCGCTGACTGAAGGCACCCAGGACATCGTCGGCATCGACTACCCGGACCTGGTCAAGGACTGCGGCGTCGGTGACGAACTGCTGTTGGATGACGGCCGCGTGGTAATGCGCGTGGAAACCGCCACCGCCACCGAACTCAATTGCGTGGTCACCATCGGCGGCCCACTGTCAGACCACAAAGGCATCAACCGTCGTGGCGGTGGCCTGACGGCTCCGGCCCTGACCGAAAAAGACAAGGCCGACATCAAGCTGGCGGCCGAGATGCAAGTCGACTACCTGGCCGTGTCCTTCCCACGTGATGCCGCCGACATGGAATATGCCCGCAAGCTGCGGGACGCAGCTGGCAGTACCGCTTGGCTGGTGGCAAAGATCGAACGCGCCGAAGCCGTGGCCGATGATGAAACCCTCGACGGCCTGATCAACGCCAGTGACGCAGTGATGGTGGCCCGTGGCGACCTCGGCGTGGAAATCGGCGACGCCGAGCTGGTGGGCATCCAGAAGAAAATCATCCTCCACGCCCGTCGTCACAACAAGGCAGTGATCGTTGCGACCCAGATGATGGAGTCGATGATCCAGAACCCGATGCCGACCCGTGCCGAAGTGTCCGACGTGGCCAACGCCGTGCTCGACTACACCGACGCGGTCATGCTCTCGGCGGAAAGCGCTGCCGGTGCCTACCCACTGGAAGCGGTCCAGGCCATGGCGCGGATCTGCGTCGGTGCGGAAAAACACCCCACCAGCAAGACCTCCAGCCATCGCATGGGCAAGGTGTTTGAAAGCTGTGACCAGAGCATCGCCCTGGCCGCCATGTACACCGCCAACCACTTCCCTGGCGTGAAGGCAATCATCGCCCTCACCGAAAGTGGCTACACCCCGCTGATCATGTCGCGTATCCGTTCTTCGGTGCCGATCTACGCCTACTCTCCACACCGTGAGACCCAGGCTCGCGCGGCCATGTTCCGCGGCGTCTACACCATCCCGTTCGACCCGGCATCCCTGCCTCCAGAGCAGGTCAGCCAAGCTGCGATCGACGAGTTACTGAAGCGCGGCGTGGTGGAAAAAGGCGACTGGGTGATTCTCACCAAGGGCGACAGCTACCACACCACCGGCGGCACCAACGGCATGAAGATCCTGCACGTTGGCGACCCGATGGTCTGAGTTCTGGTTCGCTGAACACAAAAGCCCCGGCGTGAAAACGTCGGGGCTTTTTCATGCCTGCCCTGCCCCTGTAGCGACTGCCGAAGGTTGCGGCGACAGGGAACGAAAAACTTGGCGCCGCAACCTCAGCCTTTGGCAAGAAACCCCGATAACGCGGCAATCGCTTCCGGCGAGCGCAAACGCTGGGTGAACAACGCGCCCTCTTGCGCTATTACCTCACGCAGTTGCTGGCGGTCCGGGGCTTTCATCAAGTGCTTGCTGACCTGTACCGCTGCCGGCGCCAACTGACTGAAACGCAACGCCACTTCCCTGGCCCTGGCCAGAGTCGCCACGCCATCCCCCAGGGCGGCAGTGGCAATTCCCCAGGCGGCGGCCTGTTCGCCACTGAAACCTTCACCGAGCAACAACAACTCAGCCGCCTTGGCCTGTCCCAACAAACGCGGCAGGATCAGGCTCGAACCAAACTCCGGGCACAGGCCAAGGTTGACGAACGGCATACGCAACCGTGCATCACGGCTGACATAGACCAGGTCGCAATGCAGCAGCAAGGTGGTGCCGATGCCCACCGCAGCACCAGCCACTGCCGCCACCACCGGCTTGCGACACTCCAGCAGATTAAGCATGAACTGGAACACCGGACTGTCGAGGTCGCTGGGTGGCTGTTGCAGAAAGTCGGCAATGTCGTTGCCTGCGGTAAAGCACTCGCTGCTACCGCAGATCAGCAGGGCATTGATTTCCGGGTCGGCGTCCGCCTCGGCCAGGGCCTCGGCCAAGCGGCTGTACATGGCACGGGTCAGGGCGTTTTTCTTGTCGGGGCGGTTCAGGCGCAGGGTCAGCAGCCCGCCCTCGCGTTGCAGCTCGATGGCATCGGTCATGTAGGTCTCGCTCTGGAAGAATCAGCACTCAACCACGGGGCAGGAACACATCGGCCAGCAGTTGATTGCGCGGCAGCCCCGCCAGGTACAGGCGCCGGGCAAAGGCTTCGACACTGTCAGGGTGCCCGCAGAGTAAGGCCTGGGTTTGCCGGGAAACAAGCCGCAGTTGCGCCAAAGCCGCTGTCAGCCCGGCCCCCTCCCAAAGTTCGACAGTCAGTTGGGGACGGTTCGCCGCCAGGGCGGCCAAGGGTTTGGCCAAGTAATGCTCACTGCTGTCATGGGCCAGGTGAATGACCCGGATAGGGCCTTGGTGATCCTGACGCAGGGCCTCGCGCAATACGCCGAACAACGGCGCCAGCCCGGTCCCCGACGCCAGCAGCCAGAGCGGCCGCTGCTGCCAGTTCGGATCATAGTGCAACGCGCCGCCTCGCAGTTCGCCCAGGCGGACGGAGTCGCCGAGCTGCAACTGGCGGGCTTGATCGCTGAATTGCCCCGGGTGCCGGCAATCCAGGTGAAACTCCAGAAAACGGTCTTCTTCAGGCAGGCTGGCCAGGGAGTAAGGCCGAGCAATCTGATTGGCAGCCCACAACACCAGATGCTGGCCGGCGCGGTAACGCAGTGGCCGTTCAGGTTGCAAACGCAAGCGCAGGACCGTAGATGACAGCCAGTCGATCCCAATAACCGTAGCCGGCAGGCCATCACGCAAAGGATCGAAGGTCTCGACCTGCAGGTCTTCCACCACCTGGCACTGGCAGGCCAGGCGCCAGCCACGATGGCGCTGTTCATCGCTCAATGCATCCGGCCGGCTGTCGCTGGGCAGGCCCTGGACACAATGCACCAGGCAAGCGTGGCAACTGCCGGCGCGACAGCTGTAAGGCACCGCCACACCGGCCTGACACAAGGCATCCAGCAGGTTGCTTCCAGGCGCCACCGACCAGCGTCGCGCGCCGACAGACAATTCAGGCATCGAGATTTTCCCAGGCCGCGGAACAACGATTGCGGCCGTCGCGCTTGGCCCGGTACAGCGCCTGGTCGGCGCGCTGCAGGGCATTGTCCAGATCGTCGCCGGCCTGCAGCAGGGTCATCCCCGCCGACAGACTCAGGTCACGCACATTCAGGCCCACCAGTTGCACCTCCATGAAGGCCAGGCGCAAACGCTCGCAACAGGAGGTCAGGCGTTCGGCATCACACTCGGGAAGCAGGATCACGAATTCCTCACCACCATAGCGAGCCAAGACATCGCCATCGCGCAGGCACGCCGTAGCCACCGCGCCGAACGCCTGTAGCACCTGGTCTCCCGCGGCATGGCCGTGGATATCGTTGATGCGCTTGAAATGGTCCAGATCGATCAACGCCAGACCATGCACCTGTTCCTGATCCATGGCTTGCAATTCGCGACTGGCAATTCGCAGAAAGTGTCGGCGATTGAACAGGCCGGTCAACTCATCGGTGGCCACCAGATCCTCCAGCTGTCGCATCATTCCCCGCAGGGTGTCCTGATGGGCCTGCAAGGCGAAACGCCGCTGGC
Source organism: Pseudomonas sp. Fl5BN2 (assembly GCF_009908205.1). Classification (NCBI taxonomy): domain Bacteria; kingdom Pseudomonadati; phylum Pseudomonadota; class Gammaproteobacteria; order Pseudomonadales; family Pseudomonadaceae; genus Pseudomonas; species Pseudomonas sp. Fl5BN2. The sequence goes on from NZ_JAAARL010000006.1 coordinate 343,465, forward strand.
GCATGCGTGAACGCGAAGCCTGGACATAGGCCGCATACAGGCACATCCATACCAGCATCACCAGCAGGACACAGACTTGCAGCGCCGCCAGTTGCGGATCGGCAAGGACGAAGTGATAACCGTCCCACAGGGTGACTCCGGCAAAGCAGAAGAAGATCAGTACTGCACAGCGCAGATAGGCCCCGCGGGATAGATGAAACAGACCGAACAACAGCGGCAGGATATAGAACACCAGGAAGGTCCCGCGGGCCTGATCCAGATGGGCGATCAACCAGGTCTGCCAGGCAATGCCCAGGACCACCTGGAACTCGGTCAGGCTGGGATCGGCAAACCGCAGGTTGCGGCCGCTGGCGAATACCCAATACAGCAGTCCCTGACTGGCCAGGACCAGAGTCGTGACCCACAGCGCACTGGTGGTCGAGGCGCGGTAATGCCCCGTGAGAACCGCCAGCCAGAACAGCAGCAGAATCAGTCCGTAGGTGCCCGCGGCAATACTGAAGCGCTTGAGCAACAAGCTCTGGATGGCTTTATGGGTCAATCGTTGACTCACCGTGAGAAAGGAGGCTTAAAGAGTTTCCTACCCTGCAGGCCACTTGCCACTTTAGTGCTGCAGCAGACAAATGACTATCCAAATTTTAAGCCGTGATCCGGGGTTTCGCCGCTGTTTCACGCAAGAACAGTGCCCATCCGATGGGCGACTTTCGTTTGCCTGGCTGGCGGGTGTGCCCAACCCCCAGGCGCGGTATACTGCGGCGCCTTTTTAGCGTCGCGCCAGTTGTTGTCCGGCGTGCCTTGGAAGGTGACTGCAACCGACCGATGCACCCAAGCTGCAGTCACCTTTATTAAATGTTCCCGTCTTTTAGAGGAGCGCGACTCATGACCGTGATCAAGCAAGACGACCTGATTCAGAGCGTTGCCGACGCCCTGCAGTTCATTTCCTACTACCACCCCGTGGACTTCATCCAGGCGATGCACGAGGCCTACCTGCGCGAAGAGTCGCCGGCCGCCCGTGACTCCATGGCGCAGATCCTGATCAACTCGCGCATGTGCGCCACCGGTCACCGGCCAATCTGCCAGGACACCGGCATCGTCACCGTATTCGTTCGCGTGGGCATGGACGTGCGCTGGGACGGCGCCACCATGGGCCTGGATGACATGATCAACGAAGGCGTGCGTCGCGCCTACAACCTGCCGGAAAACGTCCTGCGCGCATCCATCCTGGCCGACCCGGCCGGCGCACGGAAAAACACCAAGGACAACACCCCGGCGGTGATCCACTACTCCATCGTCCCGGGCAACACCGTGGAAGTGGATGTGGCGGCCAAGGGCGGCGGCTCCGAGAACAAATCGAAGATGGCCATGCTCAACCCGTCCGACTCGATCGTCGACTGGGTGCTGAAAACCGTTCCGACCATGGGCGCCGGCTGGTGCCCACCGGGCATGCTGGGCATCGGCATCGGCGGTACCGCCGAGAAAGCCGCGGTAATGGCCAAGGAAGTGTTGATGGAGTCCATCGACATCCACGAGCTCAAGGCTCGCGGTCCGTCCAACCGCATTGAAGAAATGCGCCTGGAACTGTTCGAGAAGGTCAACCAACTGGGCATCGGCGCCCAGGGCCTGGGCGGCCTGACCACCGTGCTCGACGTGAAGATCATGGACTACCCGACCCACGCCGCCTCCTTGCCGGTGTGCATGATCCCCAACTGCGCCGCCACCCGCCACGCACACTTCGTGCTCGACGGTTCCGGCCCGGCCTCGCTGGAAGCGCCACCGTTGGACGCCTACCCGGAAATCGTCTGGGAAGCCGGCCCGTCGGCTCGTCGCGTCAACCTCGATACCCTGACCCCGGAAGACGTGCAAAGCTGGAAACCGGGTGAAACCGTCCTTCTCAACGGCAAGATGCTCACTGGCCGTGATGCTGCGCACAAGCGCATGGTCGAGATGCTCAACAAGGGTGAAACCCTGCCGGTAGACCTCAAGGGTCGCTTCATCTACTACGTTGGCCCGGTAGACCCGGTGGGCGACGAAGTGGTTGGCCCGGCCGGCCCGACCACCGCTACGCGGATGGACAAGTTCACCCGACAGATCCTCGAGCAGACCGGCCTGCTGGGCATGATCGGCAAGTCCGAGCGTGGCCCAACCGCCATTGAAGCGATCAAGGACAACAAGGCCGTGTACCTGATGGCCGTTGGCGGCGCCGCCTACCTGGTGGCCCAGGCGATCAAGAAGTCCAAGGTCCTGGCCTTTGCCGAACTGGGCATGGAAGCGATCTACGAGTTCGACGTCAAGGACATGCCGGTCACTGTCGCAGTCGACAGCAAGGGCGAGTCGGTACACATCACCGGTCCTGCCATCTGGCAGAAAAAGATCAGTGACAGCCTGGCGGTAGAAGTGCAGTAAGCCCTTCCCCCCGTTCGGCAAAAGCGCCGGGCTGTTGATCCAACAGCCCGGCGCTTTTTTATGTTCCGCGCTTTATCGAAACTGTCCGCGATCAACGTTCCACCCGGCGCTCATGCTATCGTTCCCGCCCCCATTGCAGCCTGCCCTGACTCATGGCCCAGATCTCTCGCCCACTCCGCCTGACGTTCTATATCCTGGTGATTCTCGCTGGCACCGTCATCAGCGCTGGCCTGGCCATGCGTCATGCCGAGCGCCAGACCCTGGTGGAGGATGCTGCCCGGGCCAATGAGCAGTTGGGGCTGTATGCCAACTCCCTGCACACCCTGATCGAACGTTATCGCGCCTTGCCGGCGGTGCTGGCCCTGGACCCGGAACTGCGCTCGGCGCTCCTGGGCCCGGTGACAGAGCAAACCCAGGATGTGCTGAACCGCAAACTGGAAAAGATCAACGGCGCCGCCCGCTCCTCGACCCTCGAGCTGCTGAACCACGAAGGCTTGGCCGTGGCCGCCAGCAACTGGCGCCTGCCCAGCAGCTATGTCGGCCACAACTACGGCTTTCGCCCCTACTTCAAGCAGACCCGCAGCCAGGGCAGCGGGCGCTTTTATGCGGTCGGCGTGACCAGCGGCATTCCCGGCTATTTCCTTTCCAGCGCGGTCAAGACCGATAACGAGGACTTCCTCGGGGCCATGGTGGTCAAGCTGGAGTTTCCCGAACTGGAACATGAATGGAGCCAAGGCAACGACACCCTGTTGGTGAGCGATGCCCGGGGCATCATCTTCATCGCCAACCAGCCCGGCTGGCGCTACCGGCAGCTGCAGCCGCTGTCCGACAACGACCTGGCGGAAATCAAACTCACCCGCCAGTACGACAAACAACCTCTGACGCCGTTGCAACACACGACCCTGCAGCAGTTTGACGACAGCAGCCGCCTGGTCCGGGTCGACGGCCCTGAAGGCAGTGCCAACTACCTCTGGGAATCCCTGCCGCTGACTGCCGAGGGCTGGACCCTGCACCTACTGCGCAAGCCGGCGAATGCCTTCGAGGAAAGCCGCAACGCCGGTCTCGCCGCCGCCGGCCTCTGGCTGAGCCTGGTGTTCCTGTTGCTGTTCCTCAACCAGCGCTGGCGCCTGGGCAAAATCCGCCAGCGCAACCGTGAAGAACTCGAGCAATTGGTCCAGGAGCGCACCCGGGATCTGCGCACTGCACAGGAAGGCCTGGTGCAGTCGGCCAAACTCGCCGCCCTGGGGCAGATGTCCGCGGCCTTGGCCCACGAAATCAACCAACCCCTGACCGCCCAGCGCATGCAGCTTGCGACGCTGAGACTGCTGCTGGATCACGGCCGGGTGGATGAAGCCTACAAGGCCCTGCGCCCACTGGACGACATGCTGACCCGCATGGCCGCCCTCACCAGCCATCTCAAGATCTTCGCCCGCAAAAGCCCTAGTGGCTTGCGTGAACGCCTGGACCTGGCAGCGGTGGTGGACCAGTCGCTGCACTTGCTGGAGGCCCGGCTGCGCGCCGAAGAGATCGAAGTCGTGCTGCACCTGACCCGTCCGGCCTGGGTCCGGGGCGATGCCATCCGCCTGGAGCAGGTGTTGATCAATCTACTGCGTAACGCCCTTGACGCCATGCAGGACAAAGCTCACAAGCGCCTGGAGATCCGCCTCGAGGCCGAGGATCAATTGTGGCAACTGCGGGTGGCCGACACCGGTGGCGGGATCGCCGAAGAACACCTGCTGAGCGTGTTCGACCCATTCTTCACCACCAAACCCGTGGGCGATGGCCTGGGCCTGGGGCTGGCGGTGTCCTACGCCATCGTCCATGAACTGGGCGGCCGCCTGAGCGCGGCCAACCAGGATCAGGGCGCGGTGTTCACCCTCAGCCTGCCTATCGACCTGGAGGCACATATCCAATGCTGAACTCGGTAATCGTGGTGGATGACGAAGCCAGCATCCGCACCGCCATCGAACAATGGCTGAGCCTGTCGGGGTTCGAGGTCCAACTGTTCAGTCGGGCCGAGGACTGCCTGGCGCATCTGCCCAGGGACTTCCCCGGGGTGATCCTTAGCGATGTGCGCATGCCCGGCATCAGTGGCCTGGAACTGCTGGGCCAGGTTCAGCTCCTGGATCCCGACCTGCCGATCATTCTTCTCACCGGCCACGGCGACGTGCCCATGGCGGTGGAAGCCATGCGCGACGGAGCCTACGACTTCCTGGAAAAACCCTTCAGCCCCGACACCCTGCTCAGCAGCCTGCGCCGGGCCCTGGACAAGCGCCGCCTGGTCATGGAGAACCGCCGCCTGCACCAACAGGCCGATAGTCGGGCCAAGCTCGACAGCACCCTGCTCGGAGTGTCCCGGGCCTTGCAGACCCTGCGTCGCCAGGTGCTGGAACTGGCTGCCCTGCCGGTGAATGTGCTGATCCGCGGGGAAACCGGCAGCGGCAAGGAGCTGATTGCCCGCTGCCTGCATGATTTCGGCCCCCGGGCCGGCAAGCCCTTCGTTGCCCTGAACTGTGCGGCGATCCCTGAACAACTGTTCGAGGCCGAGTTGTTCGGTCACGAAAGCGGCGCCTTCACCGGCGCCCAGGGCAAGCGCATCGGCAAGTTGGAGTACGCCCATGGCGGTACGCTGTTTCTCGACGAAATCGAAAGCATGCCCCTGGCCCAGCAGGTCAAGCTGCTGCGGGTGCTGCAGGAACAGAAACTCGAACGCCTGGGCTCCAACCAGAGCATCAAGGTCGACCTGCGGATCATCGCCGCGACCAAACCCGACCTGCTGGACGAAGCCCGGGCCGGACGTTTCCGTGAAGACCTGGCCTATCGCCTGACCGTCGCCGAACTGCGACTACCGCCGCTGCGAGAACGTCGCGAGGACATTCCGTTGCTGTATGAGCACTTCGCCCATGCCGCCGCCGAACGCCTGGGACGCAGTAACACGCCCTTGAGCGGCACGCAGTTGAGCCGCCTGCTCAGCCATGACTGGCCGGGCAACGTGCGCGAACTGGCCAACGTCGCCGAACGCCAAGTGCTGGGTCTGGGAGAGCCGGAAACCGAAGTCATCGACGCCGGCCAGTCTCTGGCTGCACAGCAGGAAGCCTTCGAGGCCCAGTGCCTGCGCGCCGCCCTGACCCGCCACAAGGGCGACATCAAGGCAGTGCTCAACGAACTGCAACTGCCACGCCGGACGCTGAACGAAAAGATGCAACGTCATGGGCTGACCAGAGAGATGTTTGTCAAAGGCAGCTGAACGCTCCAACCTCCGAAGCTAGCGGCTGCAGCAGCTGCTCTTCGGCAATTTCCCGCTCACCCAACCCTCCTCCACAAGCGGATTTCCGCTCATCATTTCCAGCGCCCCCTCTAAACCGGGGCTCTCTCTCCTGGCACAGGTCCTGCTATAACCCTTGTAGGCTGCGCTTGCGCGCACTCCACAAAAACAATGAATAGAAGGGTCCGTCATGGATATCTCCAATACCCTGCCTGCTGGGTCGGCGGCTGTGCCCGCCAAAGAAAAGACCACTGCCAGTCGCCTGAAATCGATTTTCAGCGGCTCCGTCGGCAACATGGTCGAGTGGTACGACTGGTACGTCTATGCGGCTTTCTCGTTGTACTTCGCCAAGGTTTTCTTCCCCAAGGGCGACACCACTGCCCAACTGCTGAACACCGCCGCAATCTTCGCCGTGGGCTTCTTGATGCGGCCGATCGGTGGCTGGTTGATGGGCTTGTACGCCGACCGCAAAGGCCGTAAAGCCGCGCTGATGGCCTCGGTGCTGCTGATGTGCTTCGGTTCCCTGATCATCGCCCTGACCCCAGGTTATGAAACCATCGGCGTCGGCGCGCCAATCATGCTGGTACTGGCGCGCCTGATGCAGGGTCTGTCGGTGGGCGGTGAATACGGCACCTCGGCGACCTATCTCAGTGAGATGGCGACCAAGGAGCGCCGTGGCTTCTTCTCCAGCTTCCAGTACGTCACCCTGATCTCCGGCCAGCTCATCGCCCTGGCGGTGCTGATCGTCCTGCAAAACGTTTTGACCACCGAAGAACTGCAATCCTGGGGCTGGCGGATTCCGTTCGGCATCGGTGCCCTCTGCGCAGTCGTAGCGCTGTACCTGCGTCGCGGCATGGAAGAAACCGAGTCCTTCACCAAGAAGAAGGAAGAGCCCAAAGAAAGCCTGATGCGTACCCTGATGCGCCATCCGAAAGAGCTGATGACCGTGGTCGGCCTGACCATGGGCGGCACCCTGGCTTTCTACACCTACACCACCTACATGCAGAAATACCTGGTGAACACCGTCGGCATGAGCATTTCCGACTCCACCACCATTTCCGCAGCCACACTGTTCCTGTTCATGTGCCTGCAACCGGTGATCGGTGCGCTGTCGGACAAGATCGGCCGTCGTCCGATCCTGATCGCCTTCGGTATCCTCGGCACAATCTTCACCGTGCCGATCCTGACCACCCTGCACACCATTCAAAGCTGGTGGGGCGCATTCTTCCTGATCATGGCCGCGCTGATCATCGTCAGCGGCTACACCTCGATCAACGCAGTAGTCAAAGCCGAGCTGTTCCCCACCGAGATCCGTGCACTGGGCGTCGGCCTGCCGTACGCACTGACCGTATCGATCTTTGGCGGCACCGCTGAATACATCGCGCTGTGGTTCAAGAGCATCGGCATGGAAACCGGCTACTACTGGTATGTCACCGCGTGCATAGCCTGTTCATTGCTGGTCTACGTGACCATGAAGGACACCCGCAAGCACTCGCGGATCGAGACCGACTGAGAAAAAAACGCCCGGGTGCAAGGCCCGGGCGCATGGGTTGGTCTATCTCTGTGGGAACGTTTTCGCCGGTAAGCCGGCGCCCACAGTGAGCGGTGAGCCTTGGGCTCAGGACAGTTCAGCGGCACCCTGTCGCGAGTAGCGGTTCTGCGCCCAGGACGCACCAACAATCAGTACCAGCAGGATCCCCGCCAATACCGCCGACGAGCCGATTGTGCCGAAGTCCAGGCCACCCTTTTCATGGGGCTTGGTCAGGAAGTCGCCCAGGGTCGCGCCGAATGGCCGGGTCAGGACGAAAGCCAGCCAAAACAGCAGCACCGACGACAGCTTGGTGAAGTACTTGAGCAATACCACCACCACAATGGTGGAGCCGATCAGCAACGCCCCGCCTGCAAACCCCAAACCCGAATCGTCCGCCAGGTAATCGCCGAGAGCCGTGCCCAGGGTGTTGGAGAACAGAATCGCCGTCCAATAGAACATCTCGCCACGAAAGGTCTGGATCTTGTTCACATTCAGTGAGTCGCCGCTCAGGCGCCAGGCCACGAAGATCGTCAGCAGTATTGCGATCAGGATCAGCGAACCACTGGCATAGCCCAGGCCCAGCGTGCGGTCCATGAAGTCTGACATCGTGGTGCCGGCGGTGCTGGTGGAGAGAATCACCATCCAGTACAGCAGCGGGTTGTAGGTTTTCGAAAACAGCTGGGTCACCAAGGTCAGCAGGAACACGCTGATGAGGATCAGCGAACTGATGGCGTAACCGACATTGAGGGTCATCGACAGCAGGTCACCCGCAGTTTCGCCCAGGGTCGTCGCGCAGATTTTCATGACCCAGAAGGCCAGGGTGATCTGAGGAAGTTTGTTCATTTGCAAAGAAGCTCCAAGGGTCACATTCAAGATGGCCTGTCTTGGGTGCAGGCTTGCGCGGAGGCTGAACGCCACGGGGTGAAAAATAGGTAAGGCTTGAATGAAAAAACCGTTGAAAGGTTTTGCAACTCACCGATTGCTCAATTAATGACCAGTTAATGCTCGGTGTTTAGCCTGGTACTGAATCCAAGTCGAGACTTGGTCCGTATACAGAGTGAGGCTTGAACGCGGTAATCGACGGCGAATGGCGACCCCCTACACATCGATAAAATCGATTTTAATTAGCATTAATTTGCGCTTTTCAATCAATTTTACCGGAGTAGGATTAATTCCAAGCCCAACGCACACACCTCAACGAACCCGGAGTCACCACCATGAAAAGCAAACTGATCCTCGCCCTGACCCTCTCGGTACTGGCTGCCAACACCTTCGCAGCAGATGGCTATGACCGCACTGGTTCCGCCACCCTCGCCGCTGACGGTTACGACCGCACCGGCTCCGCCACCTTCGCTGCTGACGGCTACGACCGCACCGGCTCCGCTACCTTCGCTGAAGACGGCTACGACCGCACTGGCTCCGCTACCTTCGCTGAAGACGGCTACGACCGCACCGGTTCCGCTACCTTCGCTGCTGACGGTTACGACCGCACCGGTTCCGCCACCTTCGCTGAAGACGGCTACGACCGCACCGGTTCCGCCACCTTCGCTGCTGACGGCTACGACCGCACCGGTTCCGCCACCATCGCTGAAGACGGCTATGACCGCACCGGTTCCGCTACCTTCGCTGCTGACGGCTACGACCGCACCGGTTCCGCCACCATCAGCTGATCGACCCATGTGACATCACAGCCCGGCTTCGGCCGGGCTTAGTCTTTTTCGGCCAAGAGAAATCCTCGCCCCTCCCCCCAACCCGCTAGAGGGATGCTGGAGTTCAACGATTGCGCACTGCACTATGGCGCCCTTCAATCGCACCCAAGCAGGAACCTTGAGCCATGCCCGACGATATCCATTATTACCAACCTGCCCTGGGCCATGGCCTGCCCCACGACCCGTTCAATGCCATCGTCGGCCCGCGCCCTATCGGCTGGATCTCTTCCCAGGACAGCACAGGTCGCCTGAACCTTGCGCCCTACAGTTTCTTCAACGCCTTCAACTACATTCCGCCGATCATCGGTTTCTCCAGCGTCGGGCGCAAAGACAGCCTGAACAATATCGAGCAGACCGGCGAGTTCGCCTGGAACCTGGCCACTCGGCCCCTGGCCGAGCAGATGAACCAGAGCTGCGCAGCTGTCCCCGCCGAGGTCGACGAGTTCGAACTGGCAGGGTTGACGCCGATCGCCTCGAAAATCATCAGCGTGCCCCGGGTCGCCGAGAGCCCGGTGTCCTTCGAGTGCAAGGTCACACAGATCATTCAGTTGCAACGGGCAGACAAGGCATTGGTGCCGAGTTGGCTGATTCTCGGCGAAGTGGTCGCCGTGCATATCGCCAAATGGCTGCTCAAGGATGGGATCTACGACACCGCCGCGGCAGAACCGATTCTGCGCGGCGGCGGGCCAGCGGATTATTTTCAGTTGGGGCCAGAGGCCTTGTTCAAGATGCACCGCCCCGGGGCGGTCAAGTAGCAGTTCGACTCAGTTGGTTTTCCAGCTCAATTCGCCGTCTTGATCGACGTCGCTCAGCTGTTCGAGTTGTTGCGCGGCAGCCTGGTCGGCGTCATGAGCGGTGTTGAATTTCTGCCCATCCAGGACTTTGTGAAAACGCGGAGCCCCTGAACCACCCAGGGCTTTGACGGCGATTGCGGCGCTGTAACCACCCTCCCCTGGAACCACAGCGGAAACTGCTTCGTAGTGTGCAAACTCTTTGCGTGCCATGTTGCTGATCCTGGCCAATGGAAAGTCGGCCATTCTAAACCGTCAGCTGGCCAGTTGGTGCAGCGGCGCGCGCTGCAGTTGCGCGTATTCGCCACAGGCCTCGAGTGCCGACACCGTGCTGAAGGTATGGAAATCCAGGCTATTGACCACCAGGTCCTGGACCAGCTCGGCAAAGATCGCCATCGCCGGCGAACTGAAATAGGCCGTCATCGTCTGCTGGCTGCTCCAGAAACCGGACACCATCCACAACTGCGCATCGCATTGCGAGCGCTGCAAGGCAAAGTGCAGGCAACCAGGCGCCTGGCGAGACGGTTCGATCAGGCTGCTCAAGCGTGCACCCAGCTCCGTGGAGCGCCCGGCCCGGGCATGGACAAAGGCGATGTGACTGACGGGAATATGCGTAGACATGTGCGACCCTCCCAGGGTGTTGTCGAGGCAGCCGTGGGACGGGCTGCAACAGGATCAACGATACGGGGGGCACAGCGCACGACGTTAGTCGATTTCTGCCGCTGATTTGCCCAATCCTGCGATAGCGTGGGCCACGGGCCGATGATTCCAACGCTATGCGACAAAAGAGCTACAACGGTGTTTCAAGCAAGTGAACCCGCAGGCTATCGGCTCCTCTTGTCTATCGCGCACGCAAGCAGCAGGATCAGGCAAGTATTGCGCAGGAATTGCCTAGCTGCCCTGCTTGCACAAACTTATGCTGTGCCGATCGATAACCCTCCGGAGGCTGCTCTATGTCATCACTGCAGAACTTGCAGGTGCCCCTGGCCCCGGAAATGGAAAGACAGCGCGCAGAACTGGCCGCGATCATCGAGCGCAACACCGTTACCGACGGCAGTCATGCCACGGCCATCGACGCGCTGTTCGTCTCGCGCCACAGCAGCTCCCACCAGTTCGCCCCGGTGCTGGCCCAACCGGCGCTGTGCATCATGGCCCAGGGTCGCAAGGAAGTGCGCCTGGCCGATGAAACCTACAATTACGACCCGCTGAATTATCTGGTGGTCTCGGTGGCCGTGCCCCTGAGCGGCAAGGTGGCGATGGTGTCCCCCGAGGAGCCGATCCTGGCCTTGCGCCTGGACATCGATCCCGGCGAGATCAACGCACTGATTGCCGATGCCGGGCCGCTGGGAGTAGCGGCCAGGCCCACCGGACGCGGCCTGTATGTAGAGCATCTCGACCCGCCGATGCTCGATGCAGTGCTGCGCCTGACCCGCTTGCTGGATACTCCGAAAGACATCGCCATGCTCGCACCTCTGGTGCGCCGGGAGATTCTCTATCGCCTGCTGCGCAGCCCCCAGGGCCATCGCCTGTATGAAATTGCCACCACCAACAGCCAGAGCCACCGGGTCAACCAGGCGATCAAGTGGCTGAACCGTCACTTCGAGCAGTCATTGCGTATCGATGACCTGGCCCGGGAAGTGAACCTCAGCGTGTCGACCCTGCATCATCGCTTCAAGGCGATGACCGCCCTGAGCCCGTTGCAATACCAGAAGCAGCTGCGCCTGCAAGAGGCGCGGCGGCTGATGCTGGCCGAGGGCCTGGAGGCTTCGGCGGCGGGGTACCGGGTCGGCTATGAAAGCCCGTCGCAGTTCAGCCGCGAGTACAGCCGTTTGTTCGGCGCACCTCCCTTGCGGGACATGGCGCGCTTGCGGGTTGGCGGTTGATGCCTGGTGCGCCGTCTCCTACAGGGCGCGGATCACATGCTTGATTTCCTGGAACGCTTGTAGGCCCCACGGGCCCAGCTCGCGACCAATGCTGCTCTGCTTGTAGCCACCCCAGGCGGCCTGGGGAAAGATCACCTGAGGCGCGTTGATCCACACCAGGCCGGCCTGCAGGGCGTTGGCAACCCGCTCGGCATTATCGAGGTCCGCCCCCACCACGCTGGCCACCAGTCCGAACTCGCTGTCATTGGCCAGCTCGATGGCTTGCTGCTCGCTGGTAAAACTGCGCACGCACAGCACCGGGCCAAAGATTTCTTCGCACCACAAGGCACTGTCCAACGGCACCTCGGTGAACACCGTGGGCCGAATGAAATACCCCTGTTGCAAACCGGCCGGACGAGCGCCACCGCAGACCAGCTTGGCGCCGACACTCAAACCCTGATCGATATGCGCCAGCACCCGCTGGTATTGCAGGCGGTTTACCAGTGCGCCCATTTCCACCTCGGGCTCGAACGGATCGGCCACCCGAATGCCTTCGGCCCGGGCCTTGAGGCGCAGGAGAAATTCATCGGCCAACTCGTCAGCCACCAGCACCCGGCTGGTGGCGGAACACATCTGCCCGGCATTGAAGAAACCGCCGCCACAGGCCAGCTCCACCGCCAGATCCAGATCGGCGTCGGCCAACACCAGCAAGGCGGATTTGCCGCCCAGCTCCAGGCTCACGCCCTTGATGGTTTCCGCTGCCCGCTGCATGACTTGCACCCCCACCGCATTACTGCCGGTGAAGGAAATCTTCGCCACTCGCGGGTCCGCCGCCAACGGTGCGCCCACCGCCAGCCCCGTGCCACAGACCAGATTGAACACGCCCTTGGGCAAGCCGCTTTCGGCAATGATTGCCGCGAGTTCCAGCTCCGGCAGCGGTGTGACCTCCGAGGGTTTGAGCACCACGCTGCAGCCCGCAGCCAGGGCTGGAGCGAGCTTCCAGGCGGTGGTGACCATAGGGAAGTTCCACGGCACGATCAGCCCGACGATGCCACAGGGCTCACGACGCAAGCGAGCGCTGAATGCCTCGCTGGGCAGGGCCACATTGGCGTCCTGAGCCGCGTCCAGGCCCTGCGCCAGCCCTGCGTAGTATTCGAAGGAGGCAATCACATCGTCCACATCCATGGCTGCCTCGAACTGGGGCTTGCCGTTGTTGCTCGACTGCAAATACATCAGTCGCTCCCGACGCTCGGCTACTCCGGCAGCGATCTTGCGCAATACCACGGCACGCTCGGCACCGCTGCTCTGCGACCAGCGCACGAGGCCAGCGGCAGCAGCATCCAAGGCCCGATCCACGGCCTCTGGGCCACCGCCCGCCACCTCGGCCAGGGGTGCCTCGGTGGCGGGGTTGATCACCTTCAGCCGTTCGTCACCTACCGACCATTGACCATCGATGTACAGCCCGTTCAGCAAGGACAGCGCGCTCATGCCTGTACTCCTTGGGTCCAGCGATTCTGGTCGATTTCAATCAGCGTTGGCCCCTGGCGATCCACTGCCATGCGCAGGGCCGCGCGCAGTTGTTCGACGTTGTCGATGCTCTGCGCGGCGCAGCCCAGGCCCTTGGCCACGGCGATGAAGTCCGGGGTGTAGATGTCGACGCCCACCGGCTCGATCGCGCGATTGAGCATGTACTTCTTGATCTCTTCGTAGCCCTGGTTATTCCACAACAGGACGATGATCGGCGTGCGTGCCTCCACCGCGCAGGCCAGCTCCGACAGGGTGAACTGCAAGCCACCGTCGCCGATCAGGCAGGCCACCGGCCGCCGCTGACTGGGCTGCGAACCGCCACCGAGCCAGGCGCCAATGGCGGCCGGCAGGGCATAACCCAGGGTGCCGTAGCCAGTGGAGGAGTTGAACCAGCGGCGCGGTTGCTCGGGGTTGAAGGTCAGGTTGCCGCTGTACACCGGCTGGGTGGAGTCGCCCACCAGGACGATTTCCGGCAGCTCTCCAACCACGGTTTCCAGAAACAGGGTCTGGGCCCGGGTCGGGGTATCCCAGAGGTCGTCGAGCTCACTGCGCAAGGCCGCGGCGCGGGCTTGCCCCCAATTGCTGCTGCGCGCTACCAGGGTTTGCCGGGACAGCTCGGCCAGCAGGGCATCGGCAGCCATTCTGGCGTCGGCCACCAGGGCCACTTTCGGCGGGTAATTGCGCACGGTCTGATCGGTATCGATGTCGATCCGCAACAAGCTCCCGGGGATTTCAAAGCCGCCGGCAAAGGTCACGTCATAGTCGGTTTCCGCCAGCTCGGTGCCGATCGCCAGCACCACGTCGGCCTCCGCCACCAGAGCCCGGGTCGCCACCATCGACTGGGTGGAGCCGATCAACAACGGGTGTGCCGACGGCAACATGCCCTTGGCGTTGATGGTCAGCGCCACTGGGGCCTGCAGCAGCTCTGCCAAATGGATCAGCGGCGCCGCCGCGTCGATGGCGCCACCACCAGCGAGAATCAGCGGCCGCTTGGCTGTCGCCAACAGCTGGCTCATCTGCGCGACTGCCACCGGAGCGGCACCGGCGCGGGCGATGTTCACCGGCTCACAGGCCAGCAGGTGATCCGCCTCCTGGACCAATACATCTAGGGGGATCTCGATATGCACCGGACGTGGGCGACCTGCCTGGAACAGCGCGAAAGCCCGAGCCAGCACGCCCGGCAATTCATCGGCGCACATCAGAGTGTGAGAGAACGCCGCCACGCCACTGACCAGGGCGCCCTGGTTCGGTAACTCGTGGAGTTTGCCGCGCCCGCCGCCCAACTGGCTGCGGGCCTGCACGCTGGAGATCACCAGCATGGGAATCGAGTCAGCGTAGGCCTGCCCCATGGCGGTGGTGATATTGGTCATCCCGGGACCGGTGATGATGAAACACACGCCGGGCTTGCCGCTGGTACGCGCGTAACCGTCAGCCATGAAGCCAGCGCCTTGCTCATGGCGCGGGGTGACATGGTTGATCGGCGAACGGGCCAGGCCGCGATACAGCTCGACGGTGTGCACCCCAGGTATGCCGAACACCTGCTCGACCCCATAACCTTCGAGTAACTTGACCAGTACTTCACCGCACGTCGCCATCTCATCGCCCTTTTTATTGGTTGGAAACCGGACGCCTGACGCTGGCTTGAAAACGCCATCAGACACCGCAAGAGGGCTATTGGAACGGTGGGCCTGTAGCCGCAACAATGGATAAAAAGTCATACTAGCCATGTCCTCACGTCATGCCTTGGTTGCCCATGAAACGTCTGCCTCCCCTACCCGCGCTGCACACGTTCCTGGTCACCGCCCAGTGCTGCAATTTCACTCGCGCCGCCGAGCAGCTGCACATCACTCAAGGAGCGGTGAGCCGGCAGATCGCCGGGCTGGAAAGTCATCTGGGGTACCCACTCTTCGTGCGCCAGGCCCGAGGCCTGAGCCTCACTGCTGAAGGGCTGGAATGGCTGCCACGGGTGCAGCAGGTATTCGAGCTGATCAATCGTGCCGTGGATGAGATCGGCGGCCAGAGCCGCAACCTGCGCCTCAAGGCCCCGACCTGCGTGATGCGCTGGTTGCTGCCACGGCTGCTGCAATGGCAGAAGGAGCGCCCCGACGTGCCGGTACAATTGACCACCACCATCCAGCACGGCGTGGATTTCAGCCGCGAGCCTTTCGACGCCGCCGTCATGTACGGCGCCCCTCCCGCCC